>NZ_JBIWPA010000025.1:0-125874 GCF_044768035.1 Kitasatospora sp. NPDC101176 | reverse complement strand
GTCGAGGGCGACGACGCGGGTCTCCCCCTCCCCGTAGACCTTGTTCAGGCCGGTGGCGCGGGCGGCCGCCCGGCCGGTGCGGACGGCGGTTGCGGTCGACGAGGTCACGGGGGTGCTCCTTGCTGGTGGCGGGCTGTGGGTGACGCGCCGGGCGTCTGTACGGCGGGCTGCCAGGGGCGTCCGGCCGTAGCACCATGCTCCGCTGCGTGATCATGGTTTCTCGTCGCTCCGCCGGACGGTTGGCCTGACCGCCGCTGGTTGTACGGCCAGGTGACGCCCTCCTCCTGCGGTATGACGCCGACCCTGAGCCCGGGGCGGTGGCCGGAACCGGTGCACTTCGTGGCCGAATCGCGGACTGTTCGTCAGATGGCAAGGAAACATGACAACTTCCCTGGCTGGGAACATGCGAAAGAGTGAGGCGGGCGACTAGGCTCAGGGGTGGCCCGCACCGGGGCGGAGCGTTTCTCCTCCGGCCGGTGGCGCGGTCAGTCCACAGGACGCCCGGATGGTGGAACGCAGACACGGGCAGCTTAAAACTGCTTGGCCGCGAGGCCGTGCCGGTTCGAGTCCGGCTCCGGGCACCGCTCGACTCGCGGGGGCGCCGACGGCGTCCCCGCCGGGAGTCGTCCAGTGATCCTCCTCGCGGCGTATCCCGATATTTTTGCCAAGCCATTACCCTGGTGGCTGGGCGGTGCAGTGCCGCCACGGAGGGAATGAGCAATGAGAAGCAGCAACCCGGTCTTCTCGCGGGAGGGGTCCTTCACCCGCGAGCCCGGCTACGCGGGGTTCGGTACCACCGCTCAGGCCGGGGGCCAGTACGGCACCAACCCGTACGCGGGGACCCCTTACGCCCAGCAGCCGCAGGGCCAGGGCCCGCTGACGGACGAGCAGCTCTACCAGATGTACAACGGGCCGTCCGCCGGCCCGGCCGCCACCGGGCGGATGACCCTCGACGACGTGGTCGCGCGCACCGCGATGACGCTGCTGACCCTGGTCGCCGCCGGCGCCGTCGCCTGGTTCGCGCTGCCCTTCGAGAACTTCGGGGTCGCGATCGGCGCCAGCCTGGTGGCCATGGTGGTCGGCCTGGTGGTCTCCTTCAAGCGCAGCGTCAGCCCGCCGCTGATCCTGCTCTACGCGGGTCTTGAGGGCTTCGCGCTCGGCGCGGTCACCCACGCCTTCAACACCATCTGGCCGGGCATCGCGATCCAGGCCGTGCTGGGCACGGCCGCCGTCTTCGCGGCGATGCTGTTCGCCTACAAGAGCGGCCGGATCCGGGTCACCCCGCGGTACACGCGGATCGGCATCGCGGTCGCGATGGGCTTCGTGCTGCTGCTGTTGGTCAACATGATCGCGATGGCGTTCGGTGCCGACATGGGTCTGCGCTCCGGCCCGCTGGGCATCGTGGTCGGCCTGATCGGCATCGGCCTCGGCGCGTTCTTCCTGTCGCTGGACTTCGCGGCGATCGAGGAGGCCATCGCCCATGGTGCGCCGCAGAAGGAGGCCTGGCGGGCCGCCTTCGGGCTGACCCTCTCGCTGGTCTGGATCTACGTCGAGATGCTGCGCCTGATCGCGATCCTGCGGGGCGACGACTAAGGGTCCCGCCCGTCGCGAACCACTGCCGCCGGGCCCCCGGAGCTCCTGCTCCGGGGGCCCGGCGGCGTCGTGCCCGCCTCCTGGCCCCTAGGCTCCTTGCCATGCATGACGTACAGCCCCTGGACGGACAGCCCCTGATCGACGCCGTGGACGCGCTGGCGGACCGCTTCCGCTCGCTGCCGCAGAGCAGGCTGCTGGGCGCCGTGCCCGGCCACGAGTCCCGGGCGGCGGCCGCGCTGGCGCTGGCCCGGCGGCTGGCCGCGCTGGCGCTGGCGGTCGAGGGCGGGGCGCCGCGGGACTTCCCGGACGCCGGGGCGTTCGCGGTGGGGGACCAGCTGGCCGTCGCCGGGCACGACCTGGCGGCCGCGCTCGCGGCGCTGCCGGCGGAGGCCGGGGTGTCGCTGCCGGAGGGCCCGCGGGCCGCCTCCGCGGTGCTGGCGGAGGCGTTGGCCGCGGTGCGCGGGACGACGGAGCTCTGCGCCTAGGAGCCGCCGGAACCGGCCTCGGCGCGCTGCGCGCCCCGGAGCCGGACAGGCCGAAGGCCGGCCGGGTCGGTAACCCCTTGACCCGGCCGGCCTTCGTCGCTGCTGCTGTCGTACCGCTGCGGTCAGATGCTGGCGACCACCCGGTCGGCGAGCACGTAGACGGCCTCGTCGTCGGTGGAGAAGGTCAGCGAGTACGAGCCGGAGAAGCGCGAGCCGCCGAGCAGTCGGACGTGCTCACCGGCGCGCACCGCGTCGATCAGCCGGTAGGCGGCCTCCCGGTCGCCCGGGGCCACGCAGAGCGTGGTGCCGTCGGCGAAGGCGTAGACGTCGAGGGTGCCCAGCGGGCCGGGTCGGACGTCGACGAGGGCGACGGCCTCCTCGGCGAGGGACGCCAGGCGGGTGTCGGTCCACTCGCGGGACGGCGCCTGACTGGGGACGAAGTCGGGGTGCGAGGGGTGGCGGCGCGGGTCGGGCGCGGCGGCCGGGGCGTCCTCGACGACCGGGTCGGTGTCCAGCAGCCCGGCCTCCAGGCCGGTGGCCAGCAGGTCGGCCTCGCGGCGGGCGCGGGCCTCCCCGGCCACCTCGGTGGAGCCGGCGCCGGCCGGGTGGCCGGGGCGCAGCGGCGATCCGCCGTCGACGCCGGGCTCGGCGGGGCCGCCCTCGTTGATGAGGTCCTCCAGCGCGGAGCGCAGCGCCTCGCCGAACTCCGGGTCCATGGTGCCGGCGTTGTCGGCGGCGTCCTGCGGGCCGGTGGGGCGGGGGAAGAAGAGGGGCCATTCGTCGGTGCCGGCGAAGACCCCGGTGAACGGCGAGTCGAACAGTGGCGCGTCCTCGGCCGCGCGGGCCTCCTGCTCGGCCCAGAAGGCCCGGGCCTCGGTGATCTCCCGCTCGCGGTCGGCGGCGAGGGCCTCGGTGACGGCCCGGCGTATCGCGGCCTCGTCGACCGGTGCGGGCGCGGCCTCGGCCGTGGCCTGCGCGTCCAGCCGGCGGGAGAGCCCCCGGAGGTGGAACAGCACGGCGGTCGACACGGCGATCAGGGTCAGCAGCAGGATGGTGTAGACGGCGCTCACGGAACGTACTCCTAGGGAGGAGCGGAACGGGGTTACGTCTCCACACTGCCGCATGGGGGGCTGTTACCGCAGTGGCGAATGTCTAATTTGTCCGAGACTTTCGCTCTTGTCCCCAAATTGTTAGGTAACACCGTTCTACGCAGTGGAGTTGATCCGCTCCGCAGTGTCGATTTCCGGACCGGAAACGAACGGAAAGAGGGCCGGATCGACCTCGCGGTGTGATCCGGCCCTCAATTACTCTACGTCACTCCAAATGGGTGGTCCAGACCCTTCACGGGGTCCGGCGGGGGTCAGCTGAGGCGCTCGATGACCATCGCCATGCCCTGGCCGCCGCCGACGCACATGGTCTCCAGACCGAACTGCTTGTCGTGCCACTGCAGGGAGTTGATCAGCGTGGTGGTGATCCGGGCGCCGGTCATGCCGAAGGGGTGGCCGACCGCGATGCCACCGCCGTTGACGTTCAGCTTGTCCAGGTCGATGCCGAGGTCGCGGTAGGACGGGATCACCTGGGCGGCGAAGGCCTCGTTGATCTCCACCAGGTCGATGTCGTCGATGGTCAGCCCGGCCCGCCGCAGTGCCTGCTTGGAGGCCTCGACCGGGCCGTAGCCCATGATCTCGGGGGAGAGCGCGCTGACGCCGGTGGACACCACCCGGGCGAGCGGGGTGATGCCCAGCTCGCGGGCCTTGGTGTCGGACATGACGACCAGCGCGGCCGCGCCGTCGTTCAGCGGGCAGCAGTTACCGGCGGTCACGGTGCCGTCGGGGCGGAACACCGGCTTCAGGCCGGAGACGGCCTCCAGCGTGACGCCGGCGCGCGGGCCGTCGTCCTTGCTCACCACGGTGCCGTCGGGCAGCGTGACCGGGGTGATCTCGCGGTCCCAGAAGCCCGACGCGATGGCGGCCTCGGCGAGGTTCTGCGAGCGGACGCCGAACTCGTCCTGCTCGGCGCGGGTGATCCCCTTGAGCGCGGCCAGGTTCTCGGCGGTCTGGCCCATCGCGATGTAGGCGTCCGGCAGCAGCCCGTCCTCGCGCGGGTCGTGCCACTCGCCGCCACCCTCCTCGGCGCGCTTGGCGGTGCGGGCCTGGGCCTCGTCGAAGAGCGGGTTCATGGTGCCCGGCAGGCCGTCCGAGGTGCCGTTGACGCTGCGCGAGACGGTCTCCACGCCGGCCGAGACGAAGACGTCGCCCTCGCCCGCCTTGATCGCGTGCAGTGCCATCCGCGTGGTCTGCAGCGAGGAGGAGCAGTAGCGGGTGATGGTCGCGCCCGGCAGGTAGTCCATGCCCATCTGGACGGCCACGATGCGGGCCAGGTTGTGGCCCTGCTCGCCGCCGGGCAGGCCGCAGCCCAGCATCAGGTCGTCGATCTGCCGCGGGTCGAGCTGCGGGACCTTGGCCAGCGCGGCCTGGATGACGTGGGCGGTCAGGTCGTCGGGGCGGACGTCCTTGAGCGAGCCCTTGAAAGCCCGGCCGATCGGCGAACGGGTGGCGCTGACGATGACGGCTTCGGGCATGGCGGGCTCCTCGCTGAGTGGCGGCGGACGGACGTCCGGGAGGAAAGTTACCGCCTGGTAGATCAGGCGTCACCCGTAGCGGCGTGTGAGCTGGCCGACGTGTTCCCGGCGCCCGGTGCGCCGCCGCCGGCGGTGTCCGCCAGGGGCTCCCCTGCGGCGCCCGCAGCGGGCTGGCCGACCCGCAGCCGGTGGCGCAGCAGGGCCCAGCGGCGCCCGGCGCCCTCCGCCTCGACGGCCGCCACCTCGGTGCCCGAACGCCCGGCCGCGGCCGCCGCGGCCACCGCCACCGGCAGCACCCGCCCGCCCGGCACGGGCGCCGTCGGGCGCTCCTCCTCCGGCCACAGGTCGAGCGCGGCGCAGACCGAGGGCAGCACGGCCATCGCCGCGGTCGCGTAGCCCTGGGCGGACGGGTGGTAGCGGTCGGCGGCGAACATCTCCGGCCGCGCCGCGAACTCCGGGCCCAGCAGTGAGCCCAGCGAGACCGTCCGCCCGCCCGCCTCCACCACCGAGATGGTCTGCGCGGCCGCCAGCTGGCGGCTCAGCCGGCGGGCCACCCAGCGCAGCGGCGGGCGCACCGGCTTGATCGTCCCGAGGTCCGGGCAGGTGCCGACCACCACCTCGCAGCCGTTCGCCCGCAGCGCCGCCACCGCCTCGCCGAGGTGGCGGACGGCCAGCTGCGCCGGGCTGTGCCGGGTCACGTCGTTGGCGCCGATCATGATCACGGCGACGTCGGGGTGGTGCGGCAGTGCCTGTTCCAGTTGGCCGGAGAGGTCGGCGGACCGGCCGCCGGACCGCGCCACGTTGACCAGCCGGACCGGGCGTTCGGCCACCGAGGCCAGGCCCGCGGCCAGCAGTGCGCCCGGGGTCTCGCGGGAGCGCAGCACGCCCAGGCCGGCGCCGGTGGAGTCGCCGAGGACGGCGAGGACGAGCGGGGGCTGCGGCGCGGCGGTGCTGTCGGCGAAGGCCTCGCCGTAGACGCCGTCGGCCTTGGGAGGGTCGCCCTCCAGGACGCCGATCGCCTGGACGGCGAGCTTGCTCTCGGTCAGCAGCACGCCCACCAGGCCGACGCCCAGCAGGCCGAGCCCGCCGCCGCCGTACGCCGCCGCGGTGGCGATCCGGCGGGCCACCCGGGCCCGCGAGTCCTGTGCCCCTGGCATCCGCTGCCCCCTTCGCGTCCTCGTGCCGCCCCCTCCGGGGCCGCGGCGGTGCCTGCACACCCCTCCTACCCGCCCGGGGGCCGGGGCTACCTGTCGTGCTCGGCCATTGGTGGGACCGGTCAGGCCGTGCCGCGGGGGCGGGGCCGCGGGGCCGGGCGCGGGGCGGCCGGGGCGGAAGGGCGGGCTGGGGCGGTCGCCACGCCCTAGGCTTTGCAGTACCGAATGCACTCGCATGCCCACTACCGGGAGGACCCCCGTGCGGTACCACAACTCCATCATCGACCTGGTCGGCAACACGCCGCTGGTCAAGCTGAACAAGGTCACCGAGGGCATCAGCGCGACCGTGCTGGCGAAGGTCGAGTACTTCAACCCCGGCGGCTCGGTGAAGGACCGCATCGCGATGCGCATGATCGAGGCCGCCGAGGCCTCGGGCGCCCTGAAGCCCGGCGGCACCATCGTCGAGCCGACCTCCGGCAACACCGGTGTCGGCCTGGCGATCGTGGCCCAGCAGAAGGGTTACAAGTGCATCTTCGTCTGTCCTGACAAGGTGTCCACCGACAAGATCAACACCCTGCGCGCCTACGGCGCCGAGGTCGTCGTGTGCCCCACCGCCGTGGCGCCGGAGCACCCGGACTCGTACTACAACGTCTCCGACCGGCTCGTCCGGGAGACCCCGAACGCCTGGAAGCCGGACCAGTACTCCAACCCGGACAACCCGGCCTCGCACTACCACTCCACCGGCCCGGAGCTGTGGGAGCAGACCGACGGGCGGATCACCCACTTCGTGGCGGGCGTCGGCACCGGCGGCACCATCTCCGGCACCGGCAACTACCTGAAGGAGGTCTCCGGCGGCAAGGTCAAGGTGATCGGCGCCGACCCGGAGGGCTCGGTCTACTCGGGCGGCACCGGCCGGCCGTACCTGGTCGAGGGCGTCGGCGAGGACTTCTGGCCGACCGCCTACGACCGCGGCGTCGCCGACGGGATCGTCGCCGTCTCCGACAAGGACTCCTTCCAGATGACCCGCCGCCTGGCCAAGGAGGAGGGCCTGCTGGTCGGCGGCTCCTGCGGCATGGCCGTGGTGGCCGCGCTGGAGGTCGCCAAGGACCTCGGGCCGGACGACGTCGTGGTGGTGCTGCTGCCGGACGGCGGCCGCGGCTACCTGTCGAAGATCTTCAACGACGACTGGATGGCCGACTACGGCTTCCTGCCCTCGGCCACCGACGAGGCGCACATCGGCGAGGTGCTGGGCCGCAAGGAGGCCATCGAGCAGGGCGGCATCCCGCAGTTCGTCCACATGCACCCGAACGAGACCGTCGCCGAGGCGGTCCGGGTGCTGCGCGAGTACGGCGTCTCGCAGATGCCGGTGGTCTCGCCCGGCGCCGGCCACCCGGACATCATGGCCGGCGAGGTGATCGGCTCGGTGGTGGAGAAGCTGCTGCTGGAGGGCGTCTTCGCCAAGGAGATCGAGCTGACCGACACGCTCGACAAGGTGATGTCCAAGCCGCTGCCCGTCGTCGGTTCGGGCGAGACGGTCACCAACCTGATGACCGTGCTGGAGAAGGACGACGCCGCGGTGGTGCTGGTGGAGGGCAAGCCGCAGGGCATCGTCACCCGCCAGGACCTGCTGGGCTTCCTGACCGGCCGCGCCGCGCACTGACCCGCGGTCAACCCGCGCCGCTCCCGGCCGGTTCGCCCACGGGCGAAGTGGTACACCGGCGTCACCTGCCCGCATCACGTGGTTAACAACGGTCCGGCATCGTTGTGGTCAACGGCGAGACGCCGAGCGAGGCGGCGGTGACCGTCCGGGAGCGGCTCCCCGGCGGACGCGGTCGGCTCGGGGCGCGTCGGACGGTCCTGACCCGGTCCGTCGTGCCCGCCCTCCGTCCGGTCCGCCGGGCGAGGGGCCCCTCCGCGGGAGGCGCCGTCGTCCCGCCCCTGCCCGGCTGCGGCCGGTCGACAGGGTGTGGCGGCTCCCGCGGTGCACCAGCGCCGCACGGCGCGTCTCCGCGGCTCCCGGGTGGGGGAGCCCAGGCGGAGAACGGCAGGGCCGGCCCTTCTCCGAGGGGCCGGCCCTTCCCGTACGCTCGCACGCATGACCAGCACTGAAACGACCGGCCAGGACGCCCCGCGCTACGTCCGGCTCAAGATCGAGCTCATCGCGGAGATCACCGACGAGGGCGCGCTCAAGGCGGCCGCCCTGAAGCAGGTGACCGAGGACGAGTACCTCGACGACGACGAGCGCGCGCAGTCCGTCGACGCCATCGAGGTGGACCCGTCGGGCTCCCTCGCCCACTTCATCGACCCGGTGGCGCTGCTCGGCGACGTGCCCGGTGTCGAGCTGGCCTCGGCGACCTGGGAGTCGGCGCAGACCGAGTTCGACCCCGAGAGCGAGGAGTGGGACGAGTACGTGGTGGAGGAGTCCGCCGAGTAGCGGCTCGCTCCCTCACGCCCCGTGAACGCCCGGTCTGCCCCGCAGGCCGGGCGTTTTGTCCCTGTTTAGAGGGAAGTTGGGTCATCTCATACGATCGCTTACCCTTCGGTGATGGAACCGTGAACGGGCGGATTGCGTTTCTGTATCCATAAATGCCCGGGATGATCAGCAGGGAGACGCGACGTGACGGCACGGGACGGCCAGGGACGCACAGGCGGAGGGAACTGGAGCCGGCGCGGTGTGCTCGCGGGCCTGATCGGGGCCCCCGTCCTGCTGTTGGCGGCCTGCAACGACACCAAGGACACCGGAGCGGCGGGGTCCGGCGGTTCCGGTGGCTCCGGCGACGCCAGCCCGGGCGGCACCCCGGGCGGCGGTAGCGCCAGCAGCGCCCCCAGGACCTCCGCCGCGGTGATCACCGTCACCCCCGCGGACGGCTCCACCACAGCCAGCTTCAGCGAGCCGGTCAAGGTCACCGTCGGCAACGGCACCCTGGGCACCGTCAAGGTCACCGACTCCACCGGCAAGGAGCTGGCCGGCCAGCTCGCCGCGGACGGCAGCTCCTGGACCTCGGCCGCCGCCCCCGCCAGCGGGACCAAGTACACCGTGGTCGCCACCGCCCAGGACAAGGACAAGCTGGAGGCGGACGCCAACGCCACCTTCACCACCGCCACCCCGGCCAACACCTTCGTCGGCTACTTCACGCCCGAGGACGGCTCGGTCGTCGGCGTCGGCATGCCCGTGTCGATCAACTTCAGCAAGCCCGTCACCGACCGCAAGGCCGTCCAGCAGGCGATCACCGTCACCGCCGAGCCCGGCGTCGAGATCGTCGGGCACTGGTTCTCCAGCACCCGCCTCGACTTCCGGCCCGAGGACTACTGGGCCAAGGGCACCAAGGTCACCCTCAAGCTCCGGCTCAAGGACGTCGAGGGCGCCAAGGGCGTCTACGGTACCCAGTCCAAGGACGTCCGCTTCACCGTCGGCCGGGCCCAGACCAGCGTCGCCGACCTCGGCGCCAAGACGCTCACCGTCACCACCGACGGCCAGGTCAGCGCGGTGTACAAGATCTCCGGCGGCGCCCCCGAGCACCGCACCTGGGGCGGCAAGATGGTCATATCCGAGCAGTTCCAGCAGACCCGGATGAACTCCCAGACCGTCAACCTGGGCAGTGAGTACGACATCGCGGACGTGCCGCACGCCCAGCGGCTCACCACCTCGGGCACCTTCATCCACGGCAACTACTGGTCCTCGCCGTCGATCTTCGGCGGCCAGAACACCAGCCACGGCTGCGTGGGCCTGCGGGACGCCCAGGGCGCGCAGGACAGCGGCACGGACGGCTACAAGTTCTACAAGAGCTCGATCGTCGGCGACGTCGTCGAGGTCGTGAACTCCGGCGACAAGACCGTCGCCCCCGACAACGGCCTGAACGGCTGGAACCTCGGCTGGGCCGAGTGGAAGGCCGGCAGCGCGGTCTAGCCGTCGATCGGCCGGTCGATCGGCAGACGTCCGGCCGGGCCGCGCGGCCCGGCCGGTGCCCCGGATCAGCGCTTGGCGTAGTCGGCGAAGCCCTGCCAGTCCACGACCACGCAGGCCTCGTCGCCCAGGATCCAGGCGTCGTGCCCGGGTTCGCAGATCATGAAGTCGCCGGGGCCGAAGTCCTCCTGCTGGCCGTCGTCCATGACGATCCGCATCCGGCCGGACACCACGTACCCCAGGTGGGCCGCCTGGCAGCTGTCGGTGCCCGCGATCGGCTTCACGTGCTTGGACCACTGCCAGCCCGGCCGGAACACGGCCCGGCCCACCGGCCCGGCGTCCAGGTTCACCAGACGGAGCTCCCCGGTGCCCTCCTCGAAGGGGCGGACCTCCTCGGGCGAGTCGAAGCTCTTGCGGACGAGACCGGACATGGCGCACTCCTCTCCACGGGAGCGGCCCGGCCACCCACGAGATGGCCGGGCCGCCCGTGCTGGCCCTTCCAGTCTCCTCCCGGGCCGGGCGGCGGACACCTCGGGTGGCCGCCGCCCCGGGAGCCGTCAGTCCCGGACGCGGGCCACGCCGATCGGGCAGGACGCCCCCGTGCCGCCGAGACCGCAGTAGCCGTTCGGGTTCTTGGCGTCGGACAGGTACTGCTGGTGGTACGGCTCGGCCGGGTAGAACGGGCCGGCCGGGGCGAGCTCGGTGGTGATCGGGCCGTAGCCGAGCGCGGTCAGGGACGGCTGGAAGGCGTCCCGGGTGGCCGCCGCAGCGGCGGCCTGGGCGGGCGAGTGGGTGTAGACGGCGGAGCGGTACTGGGTGCCGACGTCGTTGCCCTGGCGGTTGCCCTGGGTCGGGTCGTGCGCCTCCCAGAAGGTCTTCAGCAGCCGCTCGTAGGAGATCGCCGCGGGGTCGAACACCACCCGGACCGCCTCGGTGTGCCCGGTCAGCCCGCTGCACACCTCCTCGTACGTCGGGTTCGGGGTGTAGCCGCCCTGGTAGCCGACCAGCGTCGTCCAGACGCCGGGCAGCCGCCAGAACGTCCGCTCGGCGCCCCAGAAGCAGCCCAGCCCGAAGTCGGCCACCTCCAGACCGTCCGGGTACGGGCCGGTGAGCGGGTGGCCGAGGACGGTGTGGGGCTCGCGCAGCGCGAAGGCCGGCGACTCCCGGCCGGGCAGCGCCTGGTCGGCGGGGACGAGCGAGGTCTTGTGGCGGTTGAACAGCACGGCCTGCTCCTGCGGGGTAGGGAGGGTTGCCCACCGTTCAACGCGCCGGCCCACCGTCGGATTCCGCCGGCCCGCTCCGCCGTGCGCCGGCGCGGCGGCGGGCCGGCGGCGGGCGCGGACGGGCCCGGTGGGGCGGCCGCCCGACCGTTCCGGGGGGCGAACGCGCGTACGGCCACTAGGCTCGGACCCATGACCGAGCACCAGCTTCCCCAGGGCTTCGAGACCCTCGCCATCCACGCGGGTCAGGAAGCAGACCCCCAGACCGGGGCCGTCGTCACGCCGATCTACCAGGTGTCCACCTACAAGCAGGACGGGGTGGGCGGCCTGCGGGGCGGCTACGAGTACAGCCGCAGCGCCAACCCGACCCGCACCGCGCTGGAGGAGTGCCTCGCGGCGCTGGAGGGCGGCGCCCGCGGCCTCGCCTTCGCCTCCGGCCTGGCCGCCGAGGACACCCTGCTGCGGACCATCCTCAAGCCGGGCGACCACATCGTCATCCCCAACGACGCCTACGGCGGCACCTTCCGGCTGTTCGCCAAGGTGCTGACCCGCTGGGGCGTCGAGTTCTCCGTCGCCAACACCCAGGACCTGGCCACCGTCCGCGCCGCGCTGCGCCCCAACACCCGCGCGGTCTGGGTGGAGACCCCCTCCAACCCGCTGCTGGGCATCACCGACCTGACGGCGCTCGCCGAGATCGCGCACGGCGCCGGCGCGCTGCTCGTGGTCGACAACACCTTCGCCAGCCCGTACCTGCAGCAGCCGATAGCGCTCGGTGCGGACGCCGTCGTGCACTCCACCACCAAGTACATGGGCGGCCACTCGGACGTGGTCGGCGGTGCGCTGGTGCTGGCCGACGCCGGGCTGGGTGAGGAGGTCGCCTACCACCAGAACGCGATGGGCGCCGTCTCCGGCCCGTTCGACGCCTGGCTGGTGCTGCGCGGCATCAAGACCCTGGGCGTCCGGATGGACCGCCACAGCTCCAACGCGGAGAAGGTCGCCGAGCTGCTGGCGAGCCACCCCAAGGTCAGCCAGGTGCTCTACCCCGGCCTGGCCGAGCACCCCGGCCACGACATCGCCGCCAAGCAGATGAAGGCCTTCGGCGGCATGGTCTCCTTCCGGGTCCAGGGCGGCGAGGAGGCGGCGGTCGAGGTCTGCAACCGCGCGCAGCTGTTCACCCTCGGCGAGTCGCTCGGCGGCGTCGAGTCGCTGATCGAGCACCCGGGCCGGATGACCCACGCCTCGGTCGCCGGTTCGGCGCTGGAGGTGCCGGCCGACCTGGTGCGCGTCTCGGTCGGCATCGAGTCGATCGACGACCTGCTCGCCGACCTCAAGCAGGCGCTGGGCTGAGGCCCGGCGGGTCCGGCCCCGGGGCGCCGCCCGGGGGCCGGGGCGTGTCCGGCCCGGGGGCAGGGCGTGCCCGGGCCGGAGGTCAGGGGGTGCCCGGGCCGCCCTCCTGCTGGCCCTGCTGGTCCGCGGTGTACGACTCCATCGCGTGGTTGAAGCGGGCCAGCAGGACGCAGAACGCCTGCTGCTCCTCGGGCGGCCAGTCCGCCACCAGGCGGCGGGCCAACTCGGCCCGCCCGTCGCGGACTTCGGCCAGGCGGCCGGAGCCGACCGGGGTCAGCGCGAGACGCACGGCGCGGCGGTCGGCCGGGTCCTGGACCCGGCCGACCAGCCCGCCCGCGACCAGCGGGGCGACCTGCCGGGTCACCGTGGAGGAGTCCACGCCGAGGGCCTCGGCCAGCGCCTTGACGTTGGCCGGCCCGTGCCGCTCCAGGCGGTCGAGCAGCAGGTAGGCCGCGCGGTCCAGGGCGCCGACGCCGCCGGAGGTCCGGACCTGCTCCATGCGGCGGGCGAACACCGCCAGCTGGTACTGGAGCCGGGCGTGCACGGGGTCGGTGCGGTCGGTGGCCTGGGGCGAGGTCGTCGTCATCGCGGCTCACGATCGTCGTGCGGTGAGAGAGGCTCAGAAGCAGCAGCGTACGCGGGCCGGGCGGGCCCGGGAACAGGCCCGACAGCCCGGATTGCGTGCACCGCGGCCGGATCCGGGCCGAGCGGCGGGCCGGGCCTCGGGCCGGGCCTCGGAGCGCGCCCGTCGGACGCGTCCTAGGCTGGCGGCATGCACAACTGGCCGCTCACCCTCGACGACGTCCGCGGGGCCCAGAAGATGCTCGCCGGGGTCGCCCGGGTGACGCCGATGGAGGGCAGCCGGCACCTGTCCGGGCTGGTCGGCGCGCCGGTCCACCTGAAGTGCGAGAACCTGCAGCGCACCGGCTCGTTCAAGCTGCGCGGGGCGTACGTCCGGATCGCGGGGCTCTCGCCGGTGCAGCGGGCCGGCGGGGTGGTGGCGGCGAGCGCCGGGAACCACGCGCAGGGGGTCGCACTGGCGGCCGCGCTGCTGGGCGTGCGCTCGACCGTGTTCATGCCGGTCGCGGCGCCGCTGCCCAAGGTCTCGGCCACCCGTGAGTACGGTGCCGAGGTGCGGCTGCACGGCGCGACGGTGGACGAGGCGCTGCAGGCCGCGCAGCGGTACGCGGACGCGACCGGCGCGGTGTTCATCCACCCCTTCGACCACTGGGACGTGGTCACCGGGCAGGCGACCGTCGGGCTGGAGATCCTCGAGCAGTGCCCCGAGGTGCGCACCATCCTGGTCGGCGTCGGCGGCGGCGGGCTGCTGGCCGGGATCGCGGCGGCGGTCAAGCCGCTGCGGCCGGACGTCCGGGTGGTGGGGGTGCAGGCGGCCGGCGCGGCCGCGTACCCGCCCTCGCTGGCGGCCGGGCGGCCGGTGTCGCTGGAGCACTTCGCCACGATGGCCGACGGGATCATGGTCGGCCGGCCCGGCGACATCCCGTTCGAGGTGGTCAACACCCTGGCGGACGGCGTCCGGACGGTCTCCGAGGACGCGCTGTCCCGGGCCCTGCTGCTCGGCCTGGAGCGCCTGAAGCTGGTGGTCGAGCCGGCCGGGGCGGCCCCGATCGCGGCGCTGCTGGAGCGGCCGGACTCCTTCGAGGGCCCGGTGGTGGCGGTGTTGTCGGGCGGCAACATCGACCCGCAGCTGATGCAGCGGGTGCTGCGGCACGGCCTGGCGGCGGCCGGACGCTACCTGTCGCTTCGGGTGCGGCTGGCCGACAAGCCGGGCTCGCTGGCAGACCTGCTGGCCGTGCTGACCGGGCTGGACGCCAACGTGCTGGACGTCGCGCACGTGCGGATCGACCCGCGGCTGGGGCTGGCCGAGGTCGAGGTGGACCTGCACCTGGAGACCAAGGGGCCGGAGCACTGCGCGGCCGTGGTGGGCGAGTTGCGGGACGCGGGGTTCGTCGTCTCCGACTGAGGGGCCGGGCGGTCGAGCCGCTGCGGCCCGGCGGCCGGGCGGTGGGCCGTGCCCCGGCGCGCGTCGTCGCCGCCCGTTCCGACCGCGGTCGCCGTTCCGACTGCGCGGGGTGGATGTCAGTGGTCTCTGTCACGATGGCGGAGCTTTCTCCCTTGACGCGATATATCGCGTGCTGCCAGACTCGCGATACATCGCGTTCTGTGCCCGAGGGGCGAAAACCGAGTCGCCCGGGGACCCGAAAACGGGGCAGAGTGGGACAGATCGCCCATATTCGTCCGAGGAGATGAGGCAGGCCATGGCGCCAGCCATCCAAGCCGAGAACCTGGTGAAGACCTTCGGCGACGTACGAGCCCTGGACGGCGTCAGCCTCGACGTCCCCGAGGGCACGGTGCTCGGGCTGCTCGGCCCGAACGGCGCCGGGAAGACCACCACCGTCCGCGTCCTCACCACCCTGCTCCGGCCCGACTCCGGCCGCGCGGTGGTCGCCGGGGTCGACGTGCTCAAGCAGCCCAACAAGGTCCGGAGCCTGATCGGCCTCTCCGGCCAGTACGCGGCGGTCGACGAGTACCTGACCGGCTTCGAGAACCTCCAGATGGTCGGCGAGCTGTACCAGATGAGTGCTCGCGACGCGAAGGCCCGCGCCCTGGAACTGCTGGAGTGGTTCAACCTCGCCGAGGCCAAGGACCGCACCGCCAAGACCTACTCCGGCGGCATGCGCCGCCGCCTGGACCTCGCCGCCGCGCTGGTCGTCCGCCCGCCGGTGATGTTCCTCGACGAACCGACCACCGGGCTGGACCCGCGCAACCGGCTCGCGCTCTGGGAGGTCATCGAGACCCTCGTCGAGCAGGGCACCACCCTGCTGCTGACCACCCAGTACCTGGAGGAGGCCGACCGGCTCGCCCACGACATCGCCGTGGTCGACCACGGCCGGGTGATCGCCCGCGGCACCGCCGACCAGCTCAAGGCGCAGATCGGCGGGGAGCGCATCGAGGTCGTCGTGCACGAGGCGGGCCTGGTCGGCGACGCGGTCGCGGCCCTGTCCGGCTACGCGCTCGGCGATCCGGCGGTGGAGAAGAACACCCGGCGGATCACCGTGCCGGTCAGCGGCGGCGCCCGGGTGCTCGCCGACGTCATCCGCGAACTCGACGCGCGCGGCATCGAGATCGACGACATAGGCCTGCGCCGCCCGACCCTGGACGACGTCTTCCTCACCCTCACCGGCCACGTCGCCGAGTCGGCGGACGAGGAGGGCGGCGACGCCAGGGGCCGCGGCCGGGGCGGCCGGGGCAAGGGCCGGGAGTCCGCCGACGAGGACGGCGCGGACGGCCCGGGGTCGGACGAGCGGGCCGTCACGGCCGGAAAGGGACGCTGAGGATGAGCACCGCCACCGAGCACGCCATCGGCGCGGCCGTCCCCCGGCAGCGCCGGGGCGTCGCCGCCACCATGCACGACTCCTGGGTGGTCGCCAAGCGCAACCTGCGCCGGATGACCCGCATCCCGGAGATCGTCGTCTTCGGGCTCATGCAGCCCGTCATGTTCGTGCTGCTGTTCTCGTACGTCATGGGCGGCGCGATCCAGATCCCCGGGACGAACGCCAGCTCCGACTCGTACATCCAGTTCCTGATGGCCGGCATCTTCGCCCAGACCGTCACCTTCGCCACCGCCGGCGCCTCCGCCGGCATCGCGGAGGACATGACCAAGGGTCTGGTGGACCGCTTCCGCTCGCTGCCGATGGCCCGCTCCGCGGTGCTGGTCGGCCGCACCATGGCGGACCTGGTGCAGACCGCGTTCACGCTCGTCGTGCTGGCGCTGGTCGCGCTGCTGGTCGGCTGGCGGATCCACAACGGGGTGCTCAGCGCGCTCGGCGCCTTCGGCCTGCTGCTCCTGCTCGGCTACGCGTTCTCGTGGATCGGCGCGCTGATCGGCCTGTCGGTGCGCAGCCCCGAGGCGGCCACCTCGGCCGGCCTGATCTGGCTGTTCCCGCTGACCTTCGTCTCCAACGCCTTCGTGCCGATCAGCTCCATGCCGGGCTGGCTGCAGGGCATCGCCTACTGGAACCCGTTCAGCGCCACCGTGCAGGCCTGCCGCGACCTGTTCGGCAACCAGGTCGGCCCGGTGGACTCCGCCTGGCCGATGCAGCACGCGAGCCTGGTCTCGGTGCTGTGGTCGCTGGTCATCACCGCGGTGTTCTCCTGGCTGTCGGTGCGCAAGTACCGCTCGGCCGTCGGCTGAACCGTCCACGTCGGACGCACCGGGCGCGCCGTCCGCGCGGTCCGGGTCGGCGGTGCCGGGCGCACCGGGCGCACCGGGCGCGCCGGACGTGTCCGACACGCCGGAGGGCGGCCGCGGGGTCCCGGACCCCGCGGCCGCCCTCGTCGTGCGGCGGCCGGATCAGCCGGCGTGCGGCACGACCTTGACGATCTTCACCATGGCCGGCTTGCCGTTCGGCAGGTCGTAGGTGGCCTCGTCGCCGATCTTCTTGCCGTCGATCGCGCGGCCCAGCGGCGACTGCGGCGAGTAGACGTCCAGCGTGTCGGAGCCGGCCACCTCACGGGAGGCGAGCAGGAACTCCATGAGGTCGTCCTCGTCGCCGTCGAAGGCGACCGTGACGACCATGCCCGGGGCCACCACGCCCGAGTCGGCCGGGGCCTCGCCGACCTTCGCGCGCTCCAGCAGCTGGGTCAGCTGGCGGATGCGCAGCTCGTACTTGCCCTGCTCCTCCTTGGCCGCGTGGTAGCCGGCGTTCTCCTTGAGGTCGCCCTCCTCGCGCGCCGCCTCGATCTTCTGGGCGATCTCGATGCGCCAGGGCCCGGTCAGGTGATCCAGCTCGGCCTTGAGCTGGTCGTAGCCGGCCTGAGTGAGCCAGGTCACGTTCTCACTGGTCTGGGTCACGGGTGCTCCTCGTAGGTGCTGGGGCTGTGCTGAGGGTGTGAGTCGTCAGCAGGGTTGGTGGTGATAACGGTCGTAACTACAAAGCAACGCCCGCTCCCGTACCATCCGGTGCGGAAGGGGCGAAACCACGAGCCTAACAAGTCCTGCCGACAAGCGGGAGGGTCGTTGGCGCGCCATTGACGTCGGCGTTGCGCCACGGTGTACAGAACGGGGTGCGGGACTTCCTACGGATGCCCGCTCGCCCCGTCGAATATGCGCCGACGGTCCTACTTGGCCGGCGTGCAGCCCAGCAGCTCGGCCGTACTGCCGCGGGCGGTGGTGCGCAGCGTGACCACGGCGTCGTAGCTGGAACCGTCGGCCGGGACGGGGAAGTCCGCGACCCCGACCACCGCGCCGTCCCTGCCCTGCGAGCGGACGGTGCAGCTGCCGGCCGTCCCGTCGCTCTTGCGCACCGCCAGGTGCAGCTGCACCTCGGAGTCGGAGACCGCCTGGAAGGTCGGCACCGAGCCGTTGATCGCGGTCTCGCGCATCAGGTAGGAACCGCCCAGCCAGGCCACCAGGCCCAGGCCCAGCACGCCGCACACCGCGCCGACCGCCTTCAGCCGGCGGTCCGAGTCACGGTCGCCGCTCCGGCCGTAGCGCCCCTCGGGCAGCTGCGGGGTGGTGGTGCTCGCGTTCATCCGACCCGGTCCTCTCCTGGGGGAGGGGCCGCGCGGGTGGTGCGGGGGAATGCGACGCTCCTCCAGTCCGTCACTATAGGAGGGGCACGCCCGCGGCCGGTCCGGCGGGGGCGGGGCTCGGTCGCGCCGGGGTCGCTTCGCGGGCCGGTCCGGCGGCCGCGCGGCCCCGAGGTGAGCGGCCCGCACGGCGGGCGCTCGTACGGTGGGCGGGTCCGGACTTTCGCGGAACGCCCGACGATGTGGAAGGAACGCAAGGCGTTGACTGAGCAGTTGCGACTGATGGCGGTGCACGCCCACCCGGACGACGAGTCCAGCAAGGGCGCGGCCACCATGGCCAGGTACGTCGAGCAGGGTGTGGACGTGCTCGTGGTCACCTGCACGGGGGGCGAGCGCGGGTCGGTCCTCAACCCCAAGCTGCAGGGGGACCCGTACATCGAGGAGAACATCCACGAGGTGCGGCGCAAGGAGATGGACGAGGCCAGGGCGATCCTGGGCGTCCGGCAGGACTGGCTGGGCTTCGTCGACTCCGGCCTGCCCGAGGGCGACCCGCTGCCCCCGCTGCCCGAGGGCTGCTTCGGCCTGCAGGACGTCGACGAGGCGGCCGAGCCGCTCGTCCGGCTGATCCGGGAGTTCAAACCGCAGGTCATCACGACCTACGACGAGAACGGCGGTTACCCGCACCCCGACCACATCATGACCCACAAGATCACCATGCGGGCCTTCGACGCCGCCGGCGACCCGGACGCCTACCCGGCGGCCGGCGAGCCCTGGCAGCCGCTGAAGCTCTACTACAACCACGGCTTCCCGATGGGCCGCATCCGCGCGCTGCACCAGTACCTCACCGAGCACGGCCACGACTCGCCCTACGGCGAGTGGATCGCGGGCTGGGAGAAGAGCGGCCGCAAGGAGCGCGAGATCACCACCCGGGTGCGCTGCGACGACTGGTTCGAGACCCGCGACCGCGCCCTGATCGCCCACGCCACCCAGATCGACCCGGACGGGCCCTGGTTCCGCGTCCCGCTGGAGGTCCAGCGCGAGGTCTGGCCCACCGAGGACTACGAGCTCGCCCGTACCCTGATCGATGTGGACCTGCCGGAGGACGACCTGTTCGCCGGCCTGCGCACCCCCACGCTGGCGGCCGACGTCGCCGACACGCGCGACTGAACCACCCCCCGATGGCCCGGCTCCCCGTGAGCCGGGCCACCATAGAGATATGAGCGCCCCCGTGAACCTCGTCCACCTCGCCGCCGACCTCGCCGTCGACGACGCCAAGGTCACCCCCGGTCTCCTCGGCTTCGTCGTCTTCGCCGCGCTCGGCGTGGCCACCTGGTTCCTGGCCAAGTCGATGAACCGGCAGTTCAAGAAGGTCGACTTCGTGGAGGAGCCGGAGGCCCCCAAGGAGTAGCGGGCCCCGCCCGCCCGGCGGGCGCGGACACCGCACCCGCCGGCCCGCGCCGGCCCCGCCCCGTACCGGCCCGACCTGCCGCCTGCCCGGGGCCGGATGCGCGAGGATGGGGGCCATGCCGAACCGTCTCGCGGACGCGACCTCGCCGTACCTGCTGCAGCACGCCGACAACCCGGTCGACTGGTGGCCGTGGGGGGTGGAGGCCTTCGAGGAGGCGCGGCGCCGCGGCGTACCGGTGCTGCTGTCGGTCGGGTACGCGGCCTGCCACTGGTGCCACGTGATGGCGCACGAGAGCTTCGAGGACGCCGGGCTCGCCGAGTACCTGAACGAGCGGTTCGTCGCCGTCAAGGTGGACCGGGAGGAGCGGCCCGACGTCGACGCCGTCTACATGGAGGCGGTGCAGGCCGCGACCGGGCAGGGCGGCTGGCCGATGACGGTCTTCCTCACCCCCGACAAGGAGCCGTTCTACTTCGGCACCTACTTCCCGCCGCAGCCCCGGCACGGCATGCCGTCCTTCCGTCAGGTGCTCGAGGGCGTCGACGCGGCCTGGCGCGACCGGCGCCAGGAGGTCGCCGAGGTCGCCGGCCGGATCCGGGCCGACCTCGCCGAGCGGGCCGCCGTCTACTCCGCCGGGGCCCACCACCCGCCCGCCGACGCGGACCTGCACCAGGCCCTGGTCGCGCTCACCCGGGAGTTCGACGAGCGGCGCGGCGGCTTCGGCGGCGCGCCCAAGTTCCCGCCGGCCATGGTGATCGAGTTCCTGCTGCGCCACCACGCCCGCACCGGCTCCGAGGCGGCGCTGGAGATGGCCGTCCGCACCGGTGAGGCGATGGCCGGCGGCGGGATCCACGACCAGCTCGGCGGCGGCTTCGCCCGGTACTCGGTCGACGCCGGCTGGGTGGTACCGCACTTCGAGAAGATGCTGTACGACAACGCCCTGCTGCTGCGCGCCTACCTGCACCTGTGGCGGGCCACCGGATCCGACCGGGCCCGCCGGGTCGCGCTCGCCACCGCAGACTTCCTGCTGCGCGAACTGCGCACCCCCGAAGGGGCGTTCGCCTCCGCCCTGGACGCCGACAGCTTCGACGAGGAGACCGGGAAGTCCGTCGAGGGCGCGTACTACGTCTGGGAGCCAGGCCAGTTGGTCGACCTGCTCGGACCCGCCGACGCGGCCACCGCCGCCCGGCTCTTCGCCGTCACCGCCGAGGGCACCTTCGAGCACGGCACCTCCGTCCTCCAACTCCTGTCCGAGCCAGAGGACTTCGCCGAGTACGAGGCCCTGCGGGCCCGCCTGTTCGAAGCCCGGGCCCAACGGCCCGCACCCGCCCGCGACGACAAGGTCGTCGCGGCCTGGAACGGCCTGGCGATCGCCGCCCTCGCCGAGACCGGCGCACTGCTCGACCGCCCCGACCTCGTCGAGGCCGCCGAACGCGCCGCCGACCTGCTGCTCGCCGTCCACCTCACCCCCGACGGCCGGCTGCTGCGCACCTCCCGGGACGGCCGGGCCGGCACCAACGCCGGCGTCCTCGAGGACTACGCCGACACCGCCGAGGGCTTCCTCGCGCTGTACGCCGTCACCGGCGAGGCCGAGTGGCTCGAACTGGCCGGCGCGCTCCTCGACACCGTCCTCAAGCACTTCACCGACGAGGCGTCCGGCGCGCTCTACGACACCGCCGACGACGCCGAGGAGCTCATCCGGCGCCCCCAGGACCCGACCGACAACGCCACCCCCTCCGGCTGGACGGCCGCCGCCGGCGCCCTGCTCGGCTACGCCGCCTACACCGGCTCCGACCGGCACCGGACCGCCGCCGAACGGGCCCTCGGCATCGTCGGAGCGCTCGCCGCGCGGGCGCCCCGCTTCATCGGCTGGGGCCTCGCCGTCGCCGAGGCGCTGCTCGACGGGCCGCGCGAGATCGCCGTGGTCGGCCCGGCGGGCGACCCGGCGACGGACGCGCTGCGCCGCGCCGCGCTCCTCGCCACCGCGCCGGGGGCCGTGGTCGCGGTGGGCGCGCCGGGCGACGGGGCGGAGGTCCCGCTGCTCGCGGACCGGCCGCTGGTCGGCGGGGCGCCGGCGGCGTACGTCTGCCGGCACTTCGCCTGCGAGGCGCCCACCACCGATCCGGCGGAGCTCGCGTCGCGGCTCGGCGTGGTCGTGGAGCCGTAGCGGCGGGTGCGCACCGGGCGCGGGCGGCGGACGGCGGGTGCGGGCCAAATCGTTGGAGGGCCAGGGCCCGGTGGGGCGAGAATGCGTCATGGCCTGGACCTTGAGCAGTTCCCTCGACGACTTCCGCGACCAGGCGGGCGGCTTCCTCGCCGCCCACCCGGCCCAGAACACGGTCCTGCTCACGGTCGTGCACCGGCTCGTCGAGCGCGGCCCGGACGCGTTCGGGCCGCAGCCGCCGGTCTTCGGCTGGTGGCGGCCCCGGACAGGCGGACCGGTCGAGGGCGCCTTCCTCCAGACGCCGCCGTTCGAGCCCCGGCTCGCCCTGATGCCGACGGCCGCGGCGGCGTCGCTCGCCGCCGAACTCGCCTCCGCAGGAGCGGCGGTTACCCGGTTCGGGGGCGTCAGCGGTTCGACGGCGGCGGTCCGCGCCTTCGCCGCGGCGTGGACCGCCGCCACCGGCGCCGGGCACACCGTCCGCGGCGAGGAACGGCTGTACCGGCTCGTCGAGCCGAGCGGACCGCCCCGACCGCCCGCGGGCCGCTCCCGGCTCGCCGAACCGGCCGACCGCGAGCTGGCGATCCGCTGGTACGACGAGTTCCTGGCCGAGGCCGGCGTGTTGCTGCCCGACGTCCCCCAGGCGGTCGACGACCGGATCGCCGCCGGCGGACTGCACCTGTGGGAGGACGACGGCAGCCCGGTCGCCCTGGCCGGCAGCAGCCCGGTGATCGCCGGGATGTCCCGGATCGGGCCCGTCTACACCCCCGTCGACCGGCGCGGACGCGGCTACGCCAGCGCCGTCACCGCCGCCGCCTCCGCCCACGCCCTCGCCCTGGGCGCCGCCGAGGTGCTGCTGTACACCGACCTGGCCAATCCGACCAGCAACTCCATTGACCAGCAGATCGGTTACCGGGCGGTGGAGGACTGCCTGAGCGTGGACTTCGCGGGTCAGAACACCTAGGACCGCCCGTCACGCGCCGTCGGTTGGGCGCCCGTCGGCGAGCTTCGTGCCGAAGGGGTCGGCGGCGCCGGTCGCCCCGGGCGCGGGCAGGTGGTCGGAGTCCTGGTAGGCCCGTGCGCAGGTGAGCAGGTTGGCTCCGGCCGCCCGCATGTCGCCGGCGAGGCCGTCCAGCAGCGCCGTCCAGGCGGCGCCGCACCCCTGCAGCGCCGCTCCCGCCCGCCAGCCGGGCAGGCTCCCGGCCGCCCTCGCGCCGGGCTCCGCCAGCTTCGCCGTCTCCTCCGGCACCTTGCCGGCGACGGTCAGCGCGTTGTGCCCGGCCGCGGTCAACTCGCCCGGCCTGACGGTGAATCCCGGGTGTGGTGCCATCGCGTCCCCTTGCCGGCGGTGTCGGTCGCGGGCGCTATGGTAGCCGTGTGTACCCGAGCGGGCACGTAGTGTCGACAAAGGGGATGGGGGATGGACCT
Source organism: Kitasatospora sp. NPDC101176 (assembly GCF_044768035.1). Lineage (NCBI taxonomy): Bacteria > Bacillati > Actinomycetota > Actinomycetes > Kitasatosporales > Streptomycetaceae > Kitasatospora > Kitasatospora sp. NPDC101176. The sequence goes on along the minus strand of NZ_JBIWPA010000025.1, from coordinate 103,043 downwards.
CGCGGGCCTGAGGGACGCCGGCCTGGCGGACCTCCACACCGCGGCGGACGCGTACGACGCGCTCTGCCGGGCGTACGCCCGGCACGTCGCCGACTGGAGGGGCGGCACCGCCGATCGGGTCCGCAGGTCCGGGTGGAGCGGCCCGGCGGCCACCGCCGCGGCGACCGTCCTGGACGGCGTCACCGGCAAGCTGGACGCGGCGATGACCGAACTCGGCTGCATCGGCCGGGAACTGCGCGCCTGCGCCGACTCCCTGGCCCTCGCCCAGGGCACGCTCCACCAGGCGCTCGCGGACGCCCGGGCCGAGGGCTTCGCGGTCGACGGCGCGGGCGCGGTGAGCCGGCCAGTGCCGGACAACCCCTTCCGGGCCGTCGGCTGGGAAGCCCGGCAGAAGGCCGCCGCCGAGGACATCGCCCGGCGGATCGGCTCGGCGCTGTCCGCGGCGACCAGGGCCGACGAGGGCCTGGCCGCGGAGCTCGACCGGTTCGCGCGCCAGGCGAACGACGCGTCCGGTCTGGACGGGCGGACGGCTGCCGCGGACGTCCTCCGGGAGGAGCGTGCCGACCCGCTCTGGAGGCGGAACATGCCGGCCGGGGGCGCGACGCCGACGGAGGTCCGCTCCTGGTGGCAGGGCCTCGGCCCGCAGGGGCGGCAGTGGTTCCTCGACCACCACCCGGAGGAGCTCGGCAACCTCGACGGCGTCCCCGCGCAGGTGCGGGACCAGGTGAACCGGGCGCGGCTGGAGGCCCTCCTGAGGGCCGCCCGGGACAGGGCTGCGGCGGGCCTGCCGCCGACCCCCGGCGACCGGGCGGCCCTCGCCCGTTACGGGCCCGTCGCCGACCGGCTCGGAACGGGCCGGGGCGAGCCGCCGCTCTATCTGCTCGGCCTCGGCGAAGCGGGCCGGGGGCGGGCGATCCTCTCCTACGGGAATCCGGACACCGCCACCGACATCGCCGTCTACGTGCCGGGGATCACCGCCACCACCGAGAGCCTGGGCACGGCGGGAAACGTGCACGACGGCACCAACGAGGCGGAGAACGCGCTGAGCCTCTACCGCGCCGCCGGCGCCAGGGCCCCGGCGGGGCGCGCGGTCGCCTCGATCGTCTGGCTCGGCTACGACCCGCCGGGGGCCGACTTCGGGGCCGCCTCCACCAGGGCGGGCAAGGACGGCGCCCCGGCGTACGCGAGGTTCCTGAGCGGGCTGCGGGCGAGCAACGAGGGGGTCCGCCCGCCGCACGTGACCGCGGTCGGGCACAGCTACGGCTCGTACCTGGTGGGCCGGGCGGCCGGGCTGGCGGCCGGGCCGGGGTCGCCGGACTCGCCCCCCGACGACGTGGTCCTCCTCGGCAGTCCGGGCGTCGGCGCGGACCGGGCCTCCGACCTGGGGCTGCCCCCGGGCCGGGTCTGGGTCGGTGCGGCCGACAACGACGTGGTGACGCACACCCCGTCCAGGCTGAGCATCGATCCGGACGAACGCTGGTTCGGGCGGGATCCGGCCAGCAGGCACTTCGGTGCGAACCGCTTCACCGTCGACGACTGGAGCCGGGGGAACCCCGTCGACGCCCACACCAAGTACCTGACCGGCCGGGGCGGGCCCTCGCTGGGCAACGTCGCGGCCATCGTCACGGGCAGCGGCGACGTCCGTCTGACGGGCGGGCGCTGACGGGCGGGCGCTGACGAACGGGCGCTGACGAACGGGTGCTGACGACCGGGCGGGCGGCGGAGCCGGGGCGGCGGACGCCCGGGTGGCGGGCACCCGGGCGCCCCCGGGCGCGGCGGCGGCCGTACGGGTCGTACCGGTCGGCGCCGTCACGCCCAGTCCCACCGGATCCCGAGGATGCACGGCCGTAGCGCCGTCGCGACCAGGTGGACGCAGTGGTGCCCGTCGAGGGTGAGTTCCTCGGTCTCGTAGGGCGTTCCGCCGGGGGAGTGCAGGGCGAAGCGGTGGCAGCGGACGGGGAGGGCCGCGGGGTGGAAGGTGACCTGCAGGACGTACTGGCCGGCGCCGGAGTTGAAGCCGCGGACGTACTCGCAGCTGGGGTCGGGGGAGGGGGCGTCGTCGAAGCCGTAGCCGAGGAGGTGGGTGTCGCCGGCGCGCAGCCGGCGGTCGAGGAGGAGTTCGGCGACGAGCAGGTGGTGGGCGCGGTCGTGGCGGATCCGGCCGGGGCGGCAGTTCTCCTCGGCGCGGACGCCGACGCCGGTGATGTCGCAGCCAGGGTCGCCCTGGTAGAGGGCGAGGTAGCGGTCGGTGCCGTCGCGGTGGGCGCGCAGGGCGTGTTGGGAGTCGCGGCGGGTGATCTGGCGGTCGGGGTCGAGGCGGACGCGTTCGATGTGGGTGATGGTGTGCAGGCCGGTGTCGCGGGGGCCGGCGATGGTGGCGAGCAGGTCGTCGACGGCGGTGGCGGGGGAGATGAGGTCGCGGTAGGGGCGGACGGGCGGTCCGGCCGGGGTGGTGTCGGCGGCGCGGCGGGGGCCGAGCAGCCGGGTGAGGGAGCGGTCGGGGAGGTCGAGGACCTCTTCGAGGGCGGCGACGGCGCGGAGCGATTCGGGGCGTTCGGGGCGGCGCCGGCCCTGCTGCCAGTAGCTGAGGCTGGTGAGACCGACGTGGACGCCGCGCAGGGCGAGGTGGCGGCGGATGCGGTGGAGGGCGAGGCCGCGGGTGGCGATGGCGGTGCGCAGGGCGAGGTGGAAGGGGCCGGTGCGCAGGGCGGCTGCGAGGTCGGCCTGGTCGGTGCGGTGGATGACGGCCTCCTGGTGTGGGGGTGGGCAGACCGTGTTTGACCGTGAATATTCACATCCGGTCGGGGGTTTGTCACCGGTTCCGGCTCGTCGCGCGGGGGTTTCCGGGGTGGCGTTCACACCGGGGACCTCCCGTTCACACCCGAACTCGGTTGGCCTCGAAGGCCGTTGACCGGATCCGGCCACGGCGCGATGCTCATGGCGCGATCCGGACCGCGCCCCCACACAGCACTTCGCTTCGCTCGTGCAAGGAGGCACCTCCCCCATGCCAGTTCCACGCATACGGCTGCGCCGTGCGGTCTCACTGCTCGCCCTCGGCGTGCTGGGCCCGGCGCTGACCGTCGCGGCGACCACCCCCACGGCCGCCGCGACCCCCACCGCCGACCGGGCCGCGGCCCGGGTCCGGCAGGCCGCCGCACCCGGCAGCACGGCCGACCTGGCCGGCACCTACAAGAAGCTCAACATCACCATGCAGCAACAGCAGCAGACCAACTGGTGCTGGGCGGCGAGCGGGAACACCATCGCCACCTGGTTCGGCTACTCCTACAGCCAGAACCAGTTCTGCAACGCCGCGTTCGGCCGCTCGGGCAACTCCGGCTGCCCCAACAGCCAGGCCACCCTGGGCGACGTGCAGAACGGCCTGAGCCGGATCGGCGTCAACCCGGGTTCGTACGTCACCGGGTACCTGCGCTATGGCACGGTGCAGGCCGAGGTGGACGCCGACCGGCCGATCGAGACGCGCATCCAGTGGAGCTCCGGCGGTGGTCACATGCACGTCGTCTACGGCTACGACACCGGCAACAACTGGGTGTACTGGGGCGACCCGTGGCCGTCCAACTACCGCTACAACTGGGCGGACTACTGGTACTACGTGAACAACGACACGTTCTCGTGGACCCACTCCCTGTACCGGATCGGCGCGTGAGGGGCGACCATGACTGACCTCGGAAGGGCCCGTCGGGCCGCCGTCACCGCCCTGCTCGCCGCCGGTCTCGGGCTGGCGCTCGCGCCGGCCGCGCACGCGGGCTCCCCGGCCGGCGCCCCGGCGCCGCTGTCCGCGGCCGACCTGGCCGGGGCCCGCAGCGCGGTCCAGGACCAGGCGGTCCTGGACCGGGTGGGCCACTTCTTCGCCCGCAGGGGCGTCCCGCCGACCGGGCAGCTCACCCTCGGCGCGGCGGAGGAGGCCCGGGCGGCCGGCGCGGCCGCGCCGCGGCTGACCGGCGACACCGTGCCGGTCTACACCCTGGACGCGGCCTTCGTGGCGGGCGCCGCGGGCGTGCCGGTGGCGAAGGCCGAGTTCACCGCGAGCACGGTGGTCGCGGCGGACGGGCAGACGGCCTCGGTGTGGACGGTCCGGCGGGGCGGTGCCTGGAGGGTCGTCAACATCGCGTCCGGCGGTGACGAGGGCGACTACGCGGCGAAGGCGGCGAGCGGTGGCGGCGGCACCGCGTTCCGCGAGCCGCAGGTCAACGCCTGGTACGTGCTGCGCGACGGCCGGGTGCTGCCGCTGGACGACGAGGCGCGGCGCTCGGTGGGCGCGGGCGGGGTGTCGCTGGCCGCGTACCAGCAGCTGGTGCACCAGCGGTACGGGGACAAGCTGCCCGGCTCGGCGTACGACCGGGCGGGTGACGGCGGCGGCTACCCGCTGGCGGCCGGTCCGGAACGGGCGGCGGGCGGCGGTTCGGCGCTGCCGGCGGTGACGGCGGCCGCGGCCCTGGGCGCCACCGCGCTCGCGGGTGCGGGCGCGGCCCTGCGGCGGCGGAGGGCGGGCGTCCGGGCTTAGCCCCTGGATGCGCCGCACGCGGGACGGGCGGGGTCCGGCCGACACGGCCGGGCCCCGTCGTCGTGTCCGAAGGGTGACGGCGGCCGGGTGACCGGCCGGGTGCGCTCCGTGATGTGTCCTGGAAGTGCAGCTTCCGCACGAGGAATTGACGCAACGTTGATCTGTCGTTCGCCGCCCGGGGGCGGTTCCGGGTGACGGACGGTAGATACGATGTGGCGGTCGGTCAGTGCGGGCCGGCGTGTGCCGAGAGCGGGGAAGGGGTGGGGCGGCAGGAGCCGACCACGAGCCCGGCGCCGGGAAAGGGGAGCCGCAGTGGCCGACAGGGATGACAGGCAGTCGAGTGCCCAGGTGTGGGGCGCGGTGGTGGTGGTGGCGTCCGCGCTCGCCGTGGTCGCGGCCTACCTGATCAACGGGGCGGCGCTGGTCCTGGCGGTCGCCGGGGTCGAGGTGCTGCTGGTGATGGTGCACGTCGGTCGCAGGTGGCGTGCGATGCACCGGGAACCCGCCCCGCGCGGTCACCGGTCCTCCGCCGCCAGCCCGGACGCCGCGCACTGCGAGCGCTGCCGCCGGGCCCGCGAGGCGCTGGACGCCCGGCAGGCGCGCGGCGGTGCCGCCCGGCCGGTGGTGGCTCCGCGCTCGCAGGCGCAGGCGGGCCCGGCCCCGTGGTCCGGCCCCGCGCCCGTCCCCGGCCCGGACGCCGAGCCGCACGCGGGGGCCGGTCCCGACGTCGGCCCGGTCGACCGCCCGCCGTACCCGCGCCGCCCGCAGGGCCGGGCGCCGTACGAGCGCCCGTGGACGGCGGAACGGGCGGTCACCCGGTCCGTGGACCGGACGGCCGCCCGCCGTGGTGCGCCGGGTTCAGCCGGCCGCGCTGTACGCCACCAGTGAGACCCCGACGTACTGCACGATGAACGCGCCCAGGGTGAAGGCGTGGAACACCTCGTGGAAGCCGAACCAGCGGGGTGAGGGGTCGGGCCGCTTGAGCCCGTACACCACGCCGCCGATGCTGTAGAGCACCCCGCCGACGATCATCAGCACCAGGACGGCGACTCCGCCGGCCTTGAGGAAGTCGGGCAGGAAGAAGACGGCGGCCCAGCCGAGCGCGAGGTACACGGGGGTGTACAGCCAGCGCGGCGCGCCGACCCAGAACACCCGGAACGCGATCCCGGCCAGTGCGCCGCCCCAGACCGCCCAGAGCAGCACCTGTTGGGCGGCGCCCTTGAGCAGCAGCATCGTGAACGGCGTGTAGGTGCCCGCGATGATCAGGAAGATGTTCGCGTGGTCGAGCCGGCGCAGTACGGCGTCGCCGCGCGGCCCCCAGTCGAAGCGGTGGTAGACCGCGCTCACCCCGAACAGCAGCCAGGCGCTGACCGAGTAGACGGTGCAGGCGATCCGGGCCGGCGTGGATTCGGCCAGGCAGATCAGCACGATCCCGGCGGCCACGGTGGCGGGGAACATGCCGGCGTGCAGCCAGCCGCGCCACTTCGGCTTGTGCTCGGTGCTCTCACTCTCCGTGCTCCCGAGGAGCTCAGCAGTCATGCGCTGCATGCTACCCGTTACCTACGGGGCCGTAGGTTACTGGCCCGTAGTGAAGTGGCGATCGTCACTCTTGGACGTTTTGGAGCATTCGGAGAGGGGGTGGAGGCGCCCGGGGCGCGGCGCGGGTGGCTCGTTACTGGCTGGTAATCATACTTACTGTAGTAAAAGATGCGTCAATTTCGCCTTCGCGCCGTGATTCGGCCCCGAGGCCGGAGCTACGCTGCAAGCACCCTCAGACCCCCGCTACGCCATCTCCTCGCCGAGATGGCGTGAAACGGAGCGATCGTGTCGTACGAGATCTCTGCTCTCAGCGCCTCCGCGCCCACCCGTCACCAGCGCCTGCTGGCGTGGGTGAGCGAGATCGCCGAGCTCACCCAGCCGGACCGCGTCGAGTGGTGCGACGGCTCCGACGAGGAGTACCAGCGCCTCGCGGACCTGCTGGTGGCTCAGGGCACCTTCAAGAAGCTCAACGAGGAGAAGCGCCCCAACTCCTACTACGCCGCCTCGGACCCGACGGACGTGGCGCGCGTCGAGGACCGCACCTACATCTGCTCCGAGCAGGAGAAGGACGCCGGCCCGACCAACAACTGGAAGGCCCCCGCCGAGATGCGGGAGGTCTTCCAGGGCGAGAACGGCCTGTTCCGCGGTTCGATGAAGGGCCGCACGATGTACGTCGTGCCCTTCTCGATGGGCCCGGTCGGCTCCCCGCTGGCCGCCTACGGCGTCGAGATCACCGACTCCGCCTACGTCGCCGTGTCGATGCGCGTGATGACCCGCATGGGCAAGGCCGTGCTGGACCAGCTCGGCGAGGACGGCGACTTCGTCAAGGCCGTGCACACCGTCGGCGCCCCGCTGGCCGAGGGCCAGGCGGACGTGCCGTGGCCGTGCAACAGCACCAAGTACATCTCGCACTTCCCGGAGAGCCGCGAGATCTGGTCCTTCGGCTCGGGCTACGGCGGCAACGCCCTGCTCGGCAAGAAGTGCTACGCGCTGCGCATCGCCTCGACCATGGCCCGCGACGAGGGCTGGCTGGCCGAGCACATGCTGATCCTCAAGCTGACCCCGCCGTCGGGCGAGGTCAAGTACGTCGCGGCCGCCTTCCCGTCGGCCTGCGGCAAGACCAACCTGGCGATGCTCCAGCCGACCGTCCCGGGCTGGAAGGTCGAGACGATCGGCGACGACATCGCCTGGATGCGCTTCGGCGCCGACGGCCAGCTCTACGCCATCAACCCCGAGGCCGGCTTCTTCGGCGTCGCCCCCGGCACCGGCGTGGACACCAACGCCAACGCCATCGACACCCTCTGGGGCAACACGGTCTTCACCAACGTCGCCCTCACCGACGACGGCGACGTGTGGTGGGAGGGCCTGACCGAGGAGCCCCCGGCGCACCTCACCGACTGGCGCGGCAACGACTGGACGCCGGAGTCCGGCACCCCGGCCGCCCACCCGAACGCCCGCTTCGCCGTCCCGGCCGCGCAGTGCCCGACCATCGCCCCCGAGTGGGAGGACCAGGCGGGCGTGCCGATCTCGGCGATCCTGTTCGGCGGCCGCCGCGCCACCGCCGTCCCGCTGGTGACGGAGTCCTTCGACTGGCAGCACGGCGTCTTCCTCGGCGCCAACATCGCCTCCGAGAAGACCGCCGCCGCCGAGGGCACCGTGGGCGAGCTGCGCCGCGACCCGTTCGCGATGTTGCCGTTCTGCGGCTACAACATGGGCGACTACTTCGCCCACTGGCTGAAGGTCGGCGCCCAGGCGGACGCCGACAAGCTGCCGAAGATCTACTACGTCAACTGGTTCCGCAAGAACGCCGAGGGTTCGTTCGTCTGGCCCGGCTACGGCGAGAACAGCCGCGTGCTGAAGTGGATCGTCGAGCGCCTGGAGGGGACCGGCGACGGTGTCGAGACCCCGATCGGCGTGCTGCCGACCGTCGAGGGCTTCGACCTCGGCGGCCTGGACCTCTCGAAGGAGGACCTCGACCTGCTCTTCACCGTGGACGCCGACATCTGGCGCCAGGAGGCCGCACTCGTGCCGGCCCACCTGGAGCTGTTCGGCGAGCACACCCCGAAGGAGCTGTGGGACGAGTACCGGAGCCTGGTCGCGCGCCTCGGCTGAGCCTGAGCCTCAGCCGAGCGAGAGGCGGGGGCGCGGCACGAACCGCGCACCCGCCGAGCGACAGGACGGCCGGAGTTCCGCCGGACGGTCTTTCCCCGACCAAGGAGACCGTCCGGGCCGGGACTCCGGCCGTAGTGCTTTTCCGGGGCGCCCGCGGGGCGCCCCGCGGGCGTCGCCCTGGCGGGGTCCTCTCGAGGCGTCCTTTCGAGGGGCGTCCTTCGAGGCGGGTCCCTCAGGGCTGGGTGTAGCCGCTCAGGAAGTCGCCGATCCTGGTCACCGCGTCGGTGATCTCCTCCGCCCGCGGCAGGGTGACCAGCCGGAAGTGGTCCGGTTCGGGCCAGTTGAAGCCGGTGCCCTGGACCAGCAGGATGCGCTGGGAGCGCAGCAGGTCCAGCACCATCTGCGCGTCGTCCTTGATCTTGTAGACCTTGGGGTCCAGCCGGGGGAACGCGTACAGCGCGCCCTTGGGCTTGACGCAGCTGACCCCCGGGATCTCGTTGAGCAGCCGGTAGGCCGCGTCCCGCGAGGCCAGCAGCCGCCCGCCGGGCAGCACCAGGTCGCGGATCGACTGCCGGCCGCCGAGCGCGGCGGCCACCGCGTGCTGGGCGGGCATGTTGGCGCACAGCCGCATCGAGGCGAGCACGGTCAGGCCCTCGACGTAGCTGCGGGCCCGCTGCCGGTCGCCGGAGAGCACCATCCAGCCGGAGCGGAAGCCCGCGACCCGGTACGCCTTGGACAGGCCGTTGAAGGTGACGCAGAAGAGGTCGGGCGCGAGGGTGGCCAGCGGGACGTGCTCGGCGTCGTCGTAGAGGATCTTGTCGTAGATCTCGTCGGCGTAGACCACCAGCTGGTGCCGGCGGGCGATCTCGGCGATGCCCTCCAGCACCTCGCGTGGGTAGACCGCGCCGGTCGGGTTGTTCGGGTTGATCACCACGATGGCCCGGGTCCGGTCGGTGACCTTGGCCTCGATGTCGGCGAGGTCCGGGTACCACTCGGACTGCTCGTCGCAGCGGTAGTGCACCGCGGTGCCGCCGGCCAGCGAGACCGACGCCGTCCAGAGCGGGTAGTCCGGGGCCGGGACGAGCACCTCGTCGCCGTCGTCCAGCAGCGCGGTCATGGCGAGCTGGATCAGCTCCGAGACGCCGTTGCCGAGGAAGACGTCCTCGACGCTCAGCCCGTGCAGGCCGCGCTCCTCGTAGTGCATGACCACCGCGCGGCGCGCGGAGAGCAGGCCCTTGGAGTCGCCGTACCCGTGCGCGGACGCGAGGTTGCGCAGGATGTCCTGGAGGATCTCCGGCGGTGCCTCGAAGCCGAAGGTGGCGGGGTTCCCGGTGTTGAGCTTGAGGATGCGGTGGCCCTGTTCCTCCAGCCGCATCGCCTCGTCGAGCACCGGGCCGCGGATGTCGTAGCAGACATTGGCGAGCTTGCTGGACTGGATGACCTGCATGCCTGCCTACTTTAGGGGCACCTGCGGCACCTCGGCGCGCGTCCGGGGACACGCGCCGAGCCCGCTCGAACGGCCCCCTTGGATCAGCAGGCCGGGGTGTCAGCCGACCTTCCAAACCAGGGGCGCGGTGTCCAGGATGTTCCCGTACGTGAGGAAGCTGGGCGGGGTCTCGTTCGGAACGAGATAGACGGCACACAGCTTCACGGACTGCCCGTCGGCGAGCGGGACCAGCGACCGGGTGTCGCACTGCGGGATCGCCTTCTGCAGGGTCGCGGCCGGCAGTGCGCCCGCCGAGTGGTCCCGGGGCTTCACCCAGACCCGCATCATGTAGGCGTCCTCGCCCAGCGGGGCGCCGGTGCGGTTGGTGAAGGTGACGGTGACGTAGTAGGGGGTCTTGCCGTCGGTGCTCGCCGCGGGGAGGTGGAACGGGGCGATCTCGGCGGCGGTGCCCTTCACGACCGAGACGGCCGAGGCGTCCACCACCGAGCTCTTGCCGACGTAGCGGCCGGTGGCGCCGAGCGGCAGCGGGCGGTCGTAGCTCACCTGGGTGACGTTGCCGCCGCCGGCGGTCGCGGCCGGCTGCGGGCCGCCCCCGCCGGCCGGAGCTCCTCCACCGGACGGGGCGGAGGCTGCGGGTGAGGAGGCCGCGGGCGGGGGAGCGGCCGGGGCCGAGGAGGGGGCGGTGGCGGGCGCGGTGGTCACGGCGGCCGGCGCGGTCGGGTCGGCCACCGGGTCGGCGTTCTCCGGCCCGCAGGCCGACACCGCCAGGACGAGTGCCGCCGCCGGCAGGCCGGCCGCGAGCGCGCGGGTGGATCGGGTCTTCTTCACGGTCGTTCCCCCGTTGGATGATGTGGTCCGTGCGTCCCGCCCCGTCGCCGGGCGCCGCACGGCCGTGCGGGCGCGATCGAGAGGGGGTGCGCCGGTGATGCTAGCCGCAGCCGGCGCGGTACTGGCCGGTTTTCTGGTGGCTCCGCTGGTGCGCGGCCTGGTCGCCCGGTTCGCCGTTCCCGAAGGTGAACCCTGGTGCGCCGCCTGTCCGTTGTGCGGGCGGGAGGTGCGCCTGCTGCCGCCGGGCGGGCGCTGCCCGGGCTGCCGCGGCCGGCTGGGCGCGGGCCCCTGGTCGGTGGAGCTGGTGGTGGCGGCCGTCGCCGTCGCGGTGGCGCGTGCGGCGGACGGGCCGTCGGCCGCGGCGCTGGGCTGGACGGCGCTGCTGGGCGTGGTGCTGGGGTTCGTCGACGCGCGGGTGCGCCGGCTGCCGTACCCGCTGACCCTGCCGCTGGCCGGCGGGGTGGCGGTGCTGCTGGCGGTGGCGGCGCTGGCGGAGGGGCGCCCCGGGGTGCTGCTGCGCTGCCTGCTGGTGGCCTGCACGGTCGGTGCGCTGCTCGAACTGGCCGTCTGGCTGGGCGCCCTGGGCCCGGGTGACTCCCCGTTGGGGTTCGCCCTGGGCGGGTTGCTCGGCTGGTTCGGGTGGCGTGCGGCGGCCGGCGGACTGCTGGCCGCGGTGGTGCTGGCCGGGCTCTGGGCGAGCCTGCGGGCCGCGGTGGAGCTGGCGCGCCGCCGGCCGGTGCGCGGACTCGACGTCCCGGTGGGGCCGTTCCTGCTGCTCGGCGCGCTGCTGGCGGTGCTGGCCGGGTAGCGACGGACACGGCGGGGCCCGCCGTACCGCGTGGGTACGGCGGGCCCCGCCGCCGGCGCGCGGGCTCCACCCTCGAGGAGCGGCGCGCCGCGGGCCTGTCCCCGGTGCCCCGTCCACCGAGTGCCCCCCCGGTCCGCCCCGGGCGGGACGACGGGGTGGGGCGACAGGCCCCGGGAATTACGGCATCTTGTGGACGAACGGGCCGACCGCGTTGGAGAACGCGTTGCCGTTGTTGGCGTCCCAGTTGGTGGACCAGGTCATCGCGCCGCGGATGGTCGGCCACTTGGCCGGCGGGACGAAGCTTCCGCAGTTGTTGCCGGTGGCCAGGCAGTCCAGCGCGTTGTTCACCACGGTCGGCGAGACGTAGCCGCCGCCGGCCGCCCGGGTGGAGGCGGGGACGCCGATGCCGACCTGGTCGGGCCGCAGGCCGCCCTGGATGTGGGTGCAGACCTGCGAGGTGATGAAGTCGATGGTGCCCTGGTTGTAGACCTTGCCGTCGCAGCCGTTCATGCCGCCCGAGTTGTAGAACTGGGTGTTGACGACGGTGAGGATGTCCTTGGTGTTCAGCGCCAGCTGGAAGTAGGCGCCGGCGGTGCTGTACATCCCGATGGTCTCGGGCGCCATGGTCAGGACGAAGCCGGGGCCGACCTTGGCCTGCAGGGCGTGCAGCGCGTTGCCGAGCGGGCCGGCCTGGACGCCGTTCTCCAGGTCGACGTCGATGCCGTCGAAGCCGTAGTCCTTGATGATCGCGTAGGCGCTGTTGACGAAGTTGTTCCCGGCGGTGGCGTCGCCGACGGTGATCGCCCCGTTCTGGCCGCCGATGGAGAGGATCACCTTCTTGCCGGCCGCCTGCTTGGCCTTGACGTCGGCGCGGAACTGCGCGTCGGTGTAGCCGCCGAGGGCCTTGGACAGGCCCGGGTCCAGGGTGAAGCTGATCGCGCCGGTCTGGGTGGGCACGGCGTCGGCGAAGGAGACCGCGATGATGTCGTAGGCGCTCTGGACGTCGCTCAGGCGCTGCGGGGTCGAGTTGTTGTCGAAGTTCTGCCAGTAGCCGGTGACCGCGTGCGCGGGCAGGCCGGTGACGGGCGGGGTGGTGGCGGTCGCGGTGGCGGTGGGGGTCGGCGTCGCGGTCTGGGTGGGGGTCGCGGTGGCCGTCGGGGTCGGCGTGGCCGTCTTCGTCGGCGTGGCGGTGGCGGTGGCGGTGGCCGTCGGCGACGGGGTGGGGGTGGCGGTCGGGCTCGGCGTGGAGGTGCCGCCCGGGCCGGCCAGTGCGACGTCGTCGGCGAGGTAGGCGCTCTGGCCGTACCAGCCGTGCAGGTAGACGGTGACGCTGGTCGCGCTGGCGCCGGTGGTGAAGGTGGTGGACAGCTGGTTCCAGCTGTTCTGGTTCGACCAGGTCGACGGGTCGGTGCCGCCGGTGCCGCGGGCCCCGAGGTAGACGTACGGGCCCTGGACCCACGCGCTCAGCGTGTAGCTGGTGTTGGGCAGCACGCTGATGGTCTGGGTGCACTCGGCGGTGTCGCCGGCGCCCGGGGTGGCCTGCAGCGCGCCGGTGCCGGAGTGGACCGGGGAGGACACCGTGGTGGCGGCGCCGGCGCAGTTCCAGCCGCCGAGCCCGCCGTCGAAGCCGCCGTTGGTGACCAGGTTGCCGACCGCGGCGTTGGCGCCCCCGGCGAAGAGGGCCAGACCGCCGCCGGCCAGGGCGAGGGCGGTGGCGCCAGCCGCGACGGCCGGGAGGGTGCTGCGCCGGCGCTTGTGCGCGGGCTGGTTCAGCGAACGGGCCATGGGGTGACGCTCCTGGGGGAGGAGCGGCCGCCGCGGTGGGGGGCGCGGCGGCCGCGTGTGGGGGAGGGGAGGTCCGCGATGGGGCTCGGGCGGGACGGGATCCGTGGGGTTCGTTCCGTCCTGGGTCACAAGCTGGACTAGACCATTGCGGGTCGTCAAGCATCGGGCGGTCGGCTTACGGGTCCCTTAAGGATTCGGAGACCGTTCCGTGTCCGCCGACGAACCATCCCCGGCCGAGCCCGGCGCGCCCGCCGGAACAGACTCCGCACAGGACCGTGACCAGACCGCTACCTGCGGCTTTACCGTGCGCCTGCCTGCCGGAGTAGGCTGCGCCGGGGTGGTGACGCACCAGCTGAACGAGTACGGAGGGGTCCGGAAAACATGGGTCTGCGCGATGTCGCCGAACGGACGCCTGGGCTGCGCACCCTGCTGGGCGGGATGTACGGGCTCTACGGCCGCCGGGTCGAGGTCCACCTGGCCCGCACCCCGCACCACATCGGCGTGATCCTCGACGGCAACCGCCGCTGGGCGAAGGCGACCGGCGGCTCCACCGCCTACGGCCACCAGCGCGGCGCCGACAAGATCAGCGAGTTCCTCGGCTGGTGCGACGAGACGCACGTCAAGGTCGTCACGCTGTGGATGCTCTCCACCGACAACCTGGACCGGCCGGCCGACGAGCTCGTGCCGCTGCTCGGGATCATCGAGGACGCCGTCACCGGCCTGGCCTCCGCCCGCCGCTGGAAGGTCCACCCCGTCGGCGCGCTGGACCTGCTCCCGCAGCACACCGCCGACGTGCTCAAGCGCGCCGCCGACGAGACCGCCGACATCGACGGCATCACCGTCAACGTCGCCGTCGGCTACGGCGGCCGGCACGAGATCGCCGACGCCGTCCGCTCGCTGCTCCAGGAGCACGCCGGGCGTGGCACCTCGATCGAGGAGCTGGCGGAGATCCTCGACGTCGAGCACATCGCCGAGCACCTCTACACCCGCAACCAGCCCGACCCCGACCTGATCATCCGCACCTCGGGCGAGCAGCGCCTGTCCGGCTTCCTGCTCTGGCAGAGCGCGCACAGCGAGTTCTACTTCTGCGAGGCGTACTGGCCGGCCTTCCGCAAGGTCGACTTCCTGCGGGCGCTGCGCGCCTACGAGCAGCGGAACCGCCGCCTCGGCCTGTAGCGGCCCGACCAGGGGATCCGGCCTCCGGGGCCCGCGGCCGGGCTCCCCGGGGCGGGTCGGCGCGAAGTGACCGCCGTAGGGCTGGCCTACCCGCGCGCGGCGCGAGGCCAAACGTTCACCGGCAATGATCCGTCAGTTCGCCGGGGACGCGAATGCACCGCCCCTCGCCTGGGAATACTCCACTCAGTCCGGTCCCGAGGCCACCGGGGCAGCGGGGGCCGGCATGCCGCGGATGACGCAGGGTCATCCGCTCTGGAGGCCTAGTGGTCAGTTCCAAGAGCCGCCGGACACCAGACCGGCGCACGTACGTTCTCGACACCAGCGTGCTCCTCGCGGACCCGCTCGCCATGACCCGCTTCGACGAGCACGAGGTCGTCCTGCCGGTGGTCGTCGTCACCGAGCTGGAGGCCAAGCGGCACCATCCGGAGCTGGGCTACTTCGCCCGCCAGGCGCTGCGGCTGCTCGACGACTACCGCATCCGCCACGGCCGGCTCGACGAGCCGATCCCGGTCGGAGAGCTCGGCGGCACCATCAGGGTCGAGCTCAACCACTCCGACCTGTCGATACTGCCGGCCGGCTACCGGTCCGGCGGGGGCGAGGCGGACACCCGGATCCTCGCGGTCGCCCGCAACCTGCAGGCCGAGGGGTACGACGTCACCGTCGTCTCCAAGGACCTGCCGCTGCGGATCAAGGCCAGCTCGGTGGGCCTGCTCGCCGAGGAGTACCGGGCCGAGCTCGCGATCACCTCCGGCTGGACGGGCATGTCCGAGCTGCACGTCCAGGCCGATCAGGTGGACGCGCTGTTCGCGGCCGGCCACGACGCCGCGGTGGACGTCGAGGGGGCCGCCGAACTCCCGGTCCACACCGGGCTGGTGCTCACCTCGGAACGCGGCCGGGCGCTCGGCCGGGTGACGGGCGACGGCAGGGTCCGGTTGGTGCGCGGCGAGCGGGAGGCCTTCGGGCTGCGCGGGCGCAGCGCCGAGCAGCGGGTGGCCTTGGACCTGCTGCTCGACCCGGACGTCGGGATCGTCTCGATGGGCGGACGGGCCGGCACCGGCAAGTCCGCCCTGGCGCTGTGCGCCGGTCTGGAGGCGGTGCTGGAGCGGGGGCAGCACCGCAAGGTGATGGTCTTCCGGCCGCTGTACGCGGTCGGGGGGCAGGAGCTCGGCTACCTGCCGGGTTCCGAGACGGAGAAGATGAGCCCCTGGGCGCAGGCGGTCTTCGACACCCTCTCCGCCGTCACCACCCCGGACGTGATCGAGGAGGTCATCTCCCGGGGGATGCTGGAGGTGCTGCCGCTGACCCACATCCGGGGGCGCTCGCTGCACGACGCCTTCGTGATCGTGGACGAGGCCCAGTCGCTGGAGCGCAACGTCCTGCTGACGGTGCTGTCCCGGATCGGCCAGGGGTCGCGGGTGGTGCTCACCCACGACGTGGCACAGCGGGACAACCTCCGGGTCGGCCGCTACGACGGCGTGGTCGCGGTGGTGGAGAAGCTGAAGGGGCATCCACTCTTCGCGCACATCACGCTCACGCGGTCGGAGCGTTCGCCGATCGCGGCGCTGGTCACGGAGATGCTGGAGGACATCAGCCCGTGATTCCGCCCTGATCGGGGCATAGTAGGACAATAAGGTCAACTCGTGGCGTGGGGCCCGCTCCTGACGGAGCGGGCCCCCGTCCCTTTCATCACATCGAGTGCTTTCTGTCCGGAGAACTCCCGTGCGGTGAATGTGACATGCGCCACGCGGGCGGGAATTGCGTCGACAGTGCCGGGTACGGCATGGTGAGGGTTCTGTCAGGCCCCGCGTACGGTGCGGCAGGACTTCCGGACCCCGGAAGTCAGGCCCCGGATGGTCCACCAACTCCGGTCGGTGGACAGACAATTGAACACCGATGAGCCGTACGCCGCCCGATTCCAACGCCCGGTCGCCTCACCTCGGCCGGACGCCGGGCCAGCACCTCCCGTGACCAGAGCACCTGCGGAGGTCAGTGCCAAGGGGCATGTTGCGCCCGCACGGTCACGCGTGGGCGATGCTGGAAGGAATCCATGTGACTCGGATCTCGGTCCGGGGAGTCGCTGTGGCCTCCGCCACCGCCGTCACCGCAGTCGGTGCCGTCGTGGGTGTGGCCTCGGGCAGCGAGGGCAAGACGACGCAGACGGTCGACGTCGCCGGCGCGACCCTGCTTGCCGAAGTCCCCTCTGGCGCCCAGGCGCAGACCATCAGTGACAACATCGGCCAGCAGGCCTCCGCCCAGCAGGCCTCGGCCGACGCTGCGGCCAAGGCCGCTGCCGAGCAGAAGGCCGCCGAGGAGGCCGCGCGCCAGAAGGCCGCCGCGGACGCCCAGGCGAAGGCCGACGCCCAGGCCAAGGCCGACGCGGACAAGGCGGCCAAGGCGGCCGACGACAAGCGCAAGGCCGACGAGGCCGCCGCGAACCGCTCCAAGGCCCGGTCGGCGATGGCCGCCGTCGACAGCAGCACCCCGCCCGTCTCGGTGAGCCCCGGCTCCGTCCAGGACACCGCGCGGCAGATCGTCGGCGACGACACCCAGTTCCAGTGCTTCAGCCAGATCGTGAAGCGCGAGAGCGGCTGGGACTACACCGCGACCAACAAGAGCTCCGGTGCGTACGGTCTGGTCCAGGCGCTGCCCGGCACCAAGATGGCCTCCGCCGGTGCCGACTGGCGCACCAACCCCGCCACCCAGATCAAGTGGGGTCTGAGCTACATGAACAGCCGCTACGGCAGCCCCTGCGGCGCCTGGTCGTTCTGGCAGGCCCACAACTGGTACTAGGAGCACCGCCGCCACGGCGTGCACTCCCGACGGCCCCCGGCCGTCCGTCCCGCAGGACGGATGGCCGGGGGCCGTCGCGTCGTGCGGCCGTCGGGCCCTCGGGGCGGAGTCGGGCCGCGCCGCCCGGGCTGCGCTGACCAGTGCGCCCACGGGCGGTGCGGGCCCGGGTGCGGACGCGGGGCGCGGGAAGGGGTCCTGGTTGCTTCCCGCACCGGCCGGTCCGCCGACGGTTGGCTCGCGGGGGGCGACTCCGTGTTCCCCGGGGTCTCGCCCGACTCCTCCCCCGCGCTGCGCATCCGAAACCATCTGAAACCTGGTCTTTTGTCCAGGTTTGCCGGTGAGATTGTTCGGGCCGAACCCACCGGCGGCCGGACTCCCCGGGCCACCGCCGGGTAGCGTCATCCCTGACGGCCGTGGCGGGACCCACGGCGTTCCGCCGGCGGCGGCGGTTCGGCAGGGGAGCGGCGGTAACGGGGATGGCACGGGGCGGAAAGGCCTTCAAGGCCGTGGCCAAGGGCATGGCCGTGGTGGCGAGCGCGGCCGCCGTCATCGAACGGCGCCGGCGCGCCGCGATGGCGGCCGACCCGCACGAGCTCGCCGTCCCCGAACTGGCGGGCGCGCCCGAGCCCGTTCCGGCCCCCCGGATCGAACCCGCCCGGCCCGCGGACCTGCCGCCGGCCCCGGCCCAGGCCCCCGCGTCGGCCGGAGCCGCGCCCACCGCGGCCCCCGTCGCACCCGTGCCGGTCGCGCACGCCGGGCTCGGGCGGGAGTACCACCCCGGCCGGCCCGCCACCCCCGCCGAGGCGGTGCCGTGGAGCCTTCGGGTGGCCGCCGAGTCGACCTGGCGGCTGCTGCTGCTCGGCGCCGCGCTCTACGCCGTCTTCTACATCGTCGACATGCTGCGGCTGGTCGCCTTCGCGGTGCTGGCCTCCCTGCTGATCTCCGCGCTGCTGGAGCCCTCGGTCTCCTGGCTGCGCCGGCGCGGGGTGCCGCGCTCGCTGGCGGCGGGCGGGGTGTTCCTCAGCGGCCTGGCCGGCATCGGCCTGGTCGGCTGGTTCGTGGTCTGGCAGGTGACGACGAACCTGTCCAAGGTGACCACCCAGGTCAAGGACGGCGTCAACCAGCTGCGCGACTGGATGATCACCGGGCCGCTGCACCTGACCCAGCAGCAGATCACCGACTTCGCGAACCAGATCACCAAGGCCATCACCACCAACACCGACCAGCTGACCTCGGCCTCGATCACCGGTGCCCAGATCGCCGTCGAGGTGCTGACGGCGGTGCTGATGACCTTCTTCACCACCTTCTTCTTCCTCTACGACGGCGGCCGGATCTGGAACTGGGCGCTGCGCGGCCTGCCCAGGCACTCCCGGTTCGCGATGGCCGGGGCCGGGCCCAAGGCCTGGGCGACGCTCACCGCGTACGTCCGCGGCACCGTCTGCGTGGCCTTCATCGACGCGGTCTGCATCGGCGTCGGGATCGACCTGCTCGGGGTGCCGCTGGCGATGCCGCTGGCCGTGATCATCTTCCTGGGTGCCTTCGTCCCGCTGGTCGGCGCCCTGGTCACCGGGACGGTGGCGGTGCTGATCGCCCTGGTCACCCAGGGGCCGTGGACGGCGCTGATGGTGCTGGTCGTGCTGGTCGCGGTGATGCAGATCGAGAGCCACATCCTCCAGCCGCTGATCCTCGGCCGCGCGGTGCGGGTGCACCCGCTGGGCGTGGTGCTCGGCGTCGCGGCGGGCGGCATCATCGGCGGCATCGGCGGAGCGGTGGTCGCCGTCCCGCTGATCGCCGTCACCAACACCGTGGTCACCCACCTGCGCCGCCGCAACGAGGCGGGGCAGGAGGTCTTCACCGCGCTGGAGGCCGCCCGGGAGGCGGCCGGCCGCAGCGCCGCGGCGAACGCGTCGGGTCCGAACGCCTCCGGCGCGGACTCCGCGGCCGGGCACCCGCCCACCGCGCACCCGGAGGCGGCGCCGGTCACCAGCCCCTGAGGACCGGGACGAAGGGCACCGCGAGGACGCCCAGCAGCGCGGCCTCGCCGACCAGGGCCACCCGCACCGCGCGGGCCCGGGTGCGGGCGGGGGTGAACGCGGTGAGGGCCCAGCCGAGGAGGGCCCCGCCCAGCGGGCCGGCGACGGGGGCGAGCAGCCCGAGGGCGACGACCGGGCCGTGGCCGAAGTCGGTCCAGATGAACGCGATCGGCAGCCACATCCCGATCGCGACCGCGACCAGGCCCCACGAGATCCAGGCGAAGGTCGGCCAGGCCGAGCCGGGCGGCAGTTCCCTCAGGTCGGACACGGTGCTGTTCTCCCCCCGGAGTCGATCTTCCGTTGCCTACACGCCGGTTCCGGCCGCCCCGGTTCCGGTCGGCCGGCTCCGGTCCGGGACCGCTCGGGCCGCGGCCGGGGGCGGTCCGGGTGCGGTCCGGACCGGGCCCGGGAACCGTCCGGGAACGCCGACGGGCCCCTTCCGGACACGGTGTCCGGAAGGGGCCCGTCGGGCCGGGTGCACGATCCGTCAGGCGTCGACGGTGGCGAGGGCGGCCTCGGCGTCGAGGACGCCGGCCACGGCCTGCAGCACGGCGGCGATCTTCATCGAGGCCTGGACGACCTCGCGCTCGACGCCGGCCTTGCGCAGCACGGCCTCGTGCGAGTCGAGGCACTGGCCGCAGCCGTTGATGGCCGAGACCGCGAAGCACCAGAGCTCGAAGTCGACCTTCTCGACGCCCGGGGTGCCGATGATGTTCATCCGCAGACCGGCCCGCATCGTGCTGTACTCCTTGTCGGAGAGCAGGTGCAGGGTCCGGTAGTAGACGTTGTTCATCCCCATGATCGCGGCCGCGCCCTTGGCGGCGGTGTACGCCTCCGGGGAGAGGTTGGCCTTGGCCTCGGGCTCCAGCTCGCGCAGCAGGCCGGCGCTACGGGTGGCCATCGCGCAGGACAGCACGGTGCCCCAGAGCTGCTGGGCGGGGAGGTCGGAGTTGCCGATGACCGAGCCCAGGTTGAGCTTGAGGTCCTTGGCATAGTCCGGGAGGGCGGCCTTGAGGTCGTCGAGGGCCATGGGTCAGCCCGCCAGCAGGGCCTGGGCGTCGAGGGTGTCCTCGCCCTTGGTCCAGTTGCACGGGCACAGCTCGTCGGTCTGGAGGGCGTCGAGCACCCGCAGGACCTCCTTGGGGTTACGGCCGACCGAGCCGGCGGTCACCATGACGAACTGGATCTCGTTGTTCGGGTCGACGATGAACACCGCGCGCTGGGCGGTGCCGTCGGCGGCCTCGACGCCGCAGGCGCGCATCAGGTCGTGCTTGACGTCGGCCAGCATCGGGAAGGGCAGGTCGCGCAGGTCCTTGTGGTCCTTGCGCCAGGCGTGGTGCACGAACTCGGAGTCGCCGGAGACGCCGAGGATCTGGGCGTCGCGGTCGGCGAACTCGTCGTTCAGCTTGCCGAACGCGGCGATCTCGGTCGGGCAGACGAAGGTGAAGTCCATCGGCCAGAAGAAGACGATCTTCCACTTGCCCTCGTAGGACTTGTGGTTGATCTCGGCGAAGGCGTTCGCGGCGTCCAGGTCGACGCAGGCGTTGAGTTCGAACTCGGGGAACTTGTCACCGATCGTGAGCACGTTCGCTTCTCCTGAAGTGAGATGAGGGGCGTTTGTCCGGATTCCGGACACGTCCTACGTTTCCACATCGTGGACTGATCGGGGAAATAGCTAGACTGGATGTGTCTGATCGGAGATGGCTATCAGTACCGAACCTCCCACGTCCAAGCCCCGCAGTCGCCGTCCCGCCGCCGCGAGACCCGAGCGGTCTGTGGCGAGCGCCACAACCCGCAGCCCCCGGACGCCGACCGTCGCCCAGCTCAGGGCCTTCGTCGCGGTCGCCGAGCACCGGCACTTCCGGGAGGCCGCGGCGGCCACCGGGACGAGCCAGCCGGCCCTGTCCGGCGCGGTCGCCGCGCTCGAGGAGGCGCTGGGCGCGCAGCTCGTCGAGCGTACGACGCGCAAGGTGATCGTCACCCCACTGGGGGAGCGGGTGCATGCGCACGCACGTCGGGTGCTGGCCTCGTTGCAGGCCCTCACCGAGGAGGTCGAGGCCGCCCGCCGGCCCTTCACCGGCCCCCTGCACCTCGGCGTCATCCCGACCGTCGCGCCCTACCTGCTGCCCACGGTACTGCGGCTGGTCCGCGACCGCTTCCCGGAGCTGGAGCTGCACGTCCACGAGGAGCGCACCCCCTCGCTGCTGGAGGGGCTGGCCGCCGGACGCCTCGACGTCCTGCTGCTCGCGCTCCCGGCCGGCGGCGCCTCGCCGACCCGGGACATCCCGCTGTTCGACGAGGACTTCGTGCTGGTCACCCCGCCCGGGCACCCGCTCGCCGGGCGGATCGACGTCCCGCGCGACGTCCTGCTCGACCTGGACGTGCTGCTGCTGGAGGAGGGTCACTGCCTGCGTGACCAGGCCCTCGACATCTGCCGGGAGGTCGGCGCCGACCCGTCCGGCTCCACCACCCGTGCGGCGGGGCTGTCCACCCTCGTCCAGCTGGTGGCCGGCGGGCTCGGCGTGACCCTGCTGCCCGCCACCGCGCTGGACGTCGAGGCGGGCCGCACCGACCGGCTGGCCGCCGTCCGCTTCGCCGCGCCGGCGCCCGGCCGCCGGATCGGCCTGGCCACCCGGCCGGGCTCGGCGCGCAGTGCCGAGTACGAGCGCTTCGGTGCCGCGCTGCGCGAGGTGCTGGCCGACCTCCCGGTCCGGATCGCCTCCTGACGCTGCGCCCGGCGCCCGGGCTGTCGACGCGCGGCCGGCGCCGGGCGGGTCTAGCGGATCGCGGCCGGGGCGCCCAGGCAGAGCCCGACGGTGGTGGCCACCAGCAGGTCGAGGGCGCGCAGGGTGTCCTGGTCGGGCTGCTCGCCGGGGGCGCGCAGGGCCAGGTAGCGGTCGGTCAGGCCGTCGAAGCCGGTGAGGAAGTGGACGGCGATCTCCCGGGCGGGCATCGCCAGGTCGAGGCCGTGGGCCTCGGCGAGCGCGGTGAGCATCTCCGCCGCGGTGCCCTCGATCCCGTGCTGGAGCGCCCGCATGATCTCCTGCAGGTCCGGGTCGCGCATCGCCAGTGCGGCGAACTCGCTCAGCAGCACGCAGCGCCCGTCCTCGCCGGTCGAGCTCTCCCAGAGTGCGTGGACCAGCGTCCCGACCTGCTCGCCGAAGGTGCCGTCGCCCGGGTAGGCGGCGCGGACGTGGCCGATGAACTCCGCGGTCAGCTGCTCGACCACGGCCCGGTAGAGGTCCTTCTTGGTGCCGAAGGTGTAGTGCACCGTGGCCTGGGCCACGCCCAGCTCGGCCGCGATCGCCCGGGTGCTGCCGGCGGCGACGCCCTCCCGGGTCATCAGGTCGAGGGCGGCCTGGACCAGTTGCGGGCGGCGTTCGGAGGCGGGGACGTGAGCCATCCAGCCAGGGTAGCGCCATGGTCGGTCAACCGCGTCGAATGATTCTGTCGATCGATCCTGTCGGTCAACTTGGTCACCCGACAAACTTGCGCGTACGGTGGGACGCGACCGTCCAGGCGCCCGCCTGCCCGACGACCTGACCGAGGGGTCACCCATGGCCACGTACCTGTACCGACTGGGCCGCCACTGCTTCCGGCGGAGACGGGCCGTGCTGGCCGTCTGGATCGCCGTGCTGATCGCGATCGGCGGGGCCGCGGGAGCGTTCGCCGGGAAGACCAGCGACGAGTTCAAGGTGCCGGGCACCGAGGCGCAGACCACCCTGGACCGGATCAAGGACACCTTCCCGGAGCAGGGCCACGGCTCCGCCCAGGTGGTCTTCGCCGCCCCCGCCCCCGGCGGCGCCACCGCACCCGGGGCCGGCCGGGCCGTCAGCGAGGCGGTCGGCCGGATCGCCGCCGTCCCGGGCGTCGCCGCCGTGCCCGACCCGTACGCCACCGGCGCCGTCTCGCCGGACGGCCGGGTCGTGATCGCCCTGGTCTCCTTCGACCACAAGCTCGCCGACGTCACCGACCAGCAGCGCGAGGCCGTCCGGGCCGCCGCCGGACCGGCCCGCTCGGCCGGGCTGGACGTCGCCTTCGGCGGCGACGCCTACAACCGGATGGCCCAGGTCGACGGCGGCGAGGCGGTCGGCCTGGCCGTCGCCGGGGTCGTCCTGGTGGTCACCCTCGGCTCGCTGGTCGCCGCCGGTCTGCCGCTGCTGACCGCGCTGGTCGGGGTCGGCGTCGCGATGGCCGGGATCATGGCGCTGTCCGGCTCCTTCGAGATCATCACCACCGCCCCGGTACTGGCCCTGATGGTCGGCCTCGCCGTCGGCATCGACTACGCGCTGTTCATCCTCTCCCGCCACCGCCGCCACCTCGACGAGGGGCTGGAGCCCGAGGAGGCCGCCGCCCGGGCCACCGCCACCGCGGGCAGCGCGGTCGTCTTCGCCGGCCTGACCGTGGTCGTCGCGCTCGCCGGACTCGCCGTCGCCGGCGTCCCGTTCCTCACCGTGATGGGCCTGGCCGCCTCCGGCGCCGTCGTGGTGGCCGTCCTGGTCGCGATCACCCTGCTGCCCGCGCTGCTCGGCTTCGCCGGCCGCGCCATCGACCGGCTCCCGGTGTGGCGGCGGGCGCCGCGCACCGGCGGCCGCACCACCCTGGGCGAGCGCTGGGCCCGCTTCGTGGTCCGTCGCCCGCTGGCCGTGCTGCTCGTCGGCCTGGCGGGCCTGGGCGCCCTCGCGGTGCCCGCCGCGAGCCTCAGCCTGGGACTGCCGGGCGGTGGCTCGATGGCGGCCGGTACCGACGCGCGCAAGGCCTACGACCTGGTCGGCGGCAGTTTCGGGCCGGGCTTCAACGCCCCGCTGGTGGTCGTGGTGGACGCCCACGGCACCCCGCAGCCGCAGCAGGCGGTCCAGGGCGTCGCGGCGAAGCTGCAGACCCTCCCGGGCGTCCAGACGCTGCTGCCCCCGTCCGCGGACGGCACCGGCCGCACCGCGCTGCTGACCGTCATCCCGCGGACCGGCCCGGACCACGCCGACACCAGGGCCCTGGTCAACGAGATCCGCGACCAGCGCGCTCCGCTGCGGGCCGCGACCGGCGCGGACATCGCCGTCACCGGCACGACCGCCGCCAACATCGACGTCTCCACCAAGCTCGGCCAGGCGCTGCCGCCGTTCCTCGCGGTGATCGTCGGGATCGCGGTGGTGCTGCTGGCCCTGGCGTTCCGCTCGGTGCTCGTCCCGCTGAAGGCGGTGGCCGGCTTCCTGCTCAGCGTCACGGCCTCGCTCGGCGCGGTCGTCGCGGTCTACCAGTGGGGCTGGCTGGACGGCCTGATCGACGTGCCGAAGGTCGGGCCGGTGGTGAGCTTCGTGCCGATCCTGCTGATCGGCGTGCTGTTCGGGCTGGCGATGGACTACGAGCTGTTCCTGGTCTCCGGGATGAAGGAGCAGTACGTCCACGGCAAGGCGCCGCGCGAGGCCGTGGTGGCCGGGGTGCGGGGCGGCGCCCGGGTGGTCACGGCCGCCGCGCTGATCATGGTGTCGGTGTTCGGCTCGTTCGTCTTCGGCCACGACCCGATCGTCCAGCCGATCGGCTTCGCCCTCGCGGTGGGCGTGCTGGTGGACGCGTTCGTGGTGCGGATGGCGCTGGTGCCGGCCGCGATGGCGCTGTTCGGCCGGGCCGCCTGGTGGTTCCCGAAGCGGCTGGAGCGGGTCGTGCCGCGGGTCGACATGGAGGGTGAGCAGCTGGTCGCGCAGCTGGAGCGGCGGCCCGCGGAGGAGCCGGTCCGGGTCTGAGCGGGCGCCGGGTCCGGGCGTCAGCGCCGCCGTCGGAGGCCGGGCGGGTGCGGCACTGTCGGAGGCCGGGCGGGTACCGGGTCCGACTCGGCGCCGGGGCGCTCGGGCGGTCGCGGCCGCCCGGGCGCTCAGCCCTGCGGCAACCGCTGCTCGAACCAGACCACCTTGCCGGTGCCCAGCCGGGTGGCCCCCCAGCGGTCCGCGCACCTGGCCACGATCTGCAGCCCGCGGCCGCGCTCGTCGTCCGGCCCGGTCCGGCGCGGCCTCGGCAGCAGCGGGCTGTCGTCGCCGACCTCGCAGCGCAGCCGGGTGGTGCGCACCAGGCTCAGGGTCACCGGCCGGGTCGCGTGCTGGACGGCGTTGGTCACCAGCTCGCTGACCATCAGCTCGGTCGCCTCGCTGAGCGAGCCGAGCCCCCAGCGGCGCAGCGTGTGCGCGGCCAGCCGACGGGCCCGGCCGGGCGTCTCGTTGCGCGGCTGCAGGTACCAGTGGGCGACGTCCCCGGCCGGGATGCCGTCGAAGCAGGCGCCGAGCAGGGCGATGTCGTCGCCGCGGTCGCCCGGCGGGAGGATCCGCAGTGCCTCCTGGCAGAGCTGTTCGGGGGCCTGCCAGCGGGCGGCGGCGATCCGGGCGCGGAGCACCTCCAGGCCGTCGCTGATCGCCCGGCTGCGGGTCTCCACCAGGCCGTCGGTGAACAGCAGCAGGGCCGATCCGGGCGGTGCGGGCAGCTCGACGGAGTTGAAGTCCACGCCGCCGACCCCGATCGGCGCCCCGGAGTCCAGCTCCACCAACTCGGCTGTCCCGTCCGGTCGGACGAGCACCGGCGGGACGTGTCCGGCGTTGGCCAGCACCACCCGGTTGGCGATCGGGTCGTACACCGCGTACACGCAGGTCGCCAGGTGCTGCTCGCGGCCGAGCCGCTGGGCCTGCTCGTCCAGGTGGTAGAGCACCTCGTGCGGCGGCAGGTCGAGGGCGGCCAAGGTCTGTGCGCTGGTGCGCAGTTGGCCCATGATGGCGGCCGAGGTGAGTGAGTGGCCCATCACGTCGCCGACGATCAGGGCGACCCGGTTGCCGGGCAGCGGCACGGCGTCGTACCAGTCGCCGCCGACCTGCGCGCCGCGCTCGCCCGGCAGGTAGCGCTGGGCGATCCGGACACCGTGCGGCTGCGGCAGCCGCAACGGCAGCATGCTGCGCTGGAGTTCGTTGGCTATCTCCCACTCGCGGGCGTACCGCAGTGCGGTGTCCACGGCCAGCCCGGCCTGGGTCGCGAGGTGCGCCGCGGTCGCGGTGTCGGCGGCGTCGAAGCCCGGCCGGCCGGTGCGTTCAGGGGGCCGGCGGATCAGCACCAGCAGGCCGAGGACGGCCTTGCGGCCGCGCAGCGGCAGCGCCAGCACCGAGGTGCCGGGTGCCAGCCGGGCCGGCCCGCGGGTGCCGTACAGCTCGCGCAACAGCGTCGCGGTGCGCTCGGCGCCGGGGCTGCCGAGCACCGCGGGCTCGGCGGGACGCCTGCTGAGCAGGGTGTGCGCGAGCACTCCGCCGCGGGTCACCGGGGTGGCCGGGCCGGTGTCGGCGGTCGAGCGGAAGCCGTAGCGGGACCGGTTCCGCTCGTCGACACCGCCGGGCCGCCCGCGCCGTCCGATCCGGGTGCCGGTGCTGTGGTGGATCCGCAGTTCGTCCGGGAAGCCCGGTTCGCGCTCGACGTTGGGCAGCGGGTCGCGCAGGTGGATCACGGCGGCGTCGGCCAGCGTGGGGACCAGCACCCGGCCGATGTTGCGCAGCGTCGCGGACAGGTCGAGCGCGCTGTTGATCCGGCGGGTCGCCGAGTCGAGGTAGCCGAGGCGGTCCGCCACGTCGTCGCGGGCCGGCCCGGCGGCGGCCGGTGGGATGGCGCCGGGCGCGGCCGGCTCGGCGCCCCGCGGGTGCGGGAGGGCAGGCGACTGTCCGGCCTCTGGTTTGAGCTGGTCGCGCACGGCTGCCTGTCCTGGACTCGAGGGGTGCTGTGAGGTGTGGTGCTGGCTGGCTTTCCTGGTCCCGCGGTCGATCAGCCGACGCGTCGACAGCACAGGAACAGCTGTTCCTCCGGCGGCAGCGTGGTACTGGCCGGCGCGTACGGGTGCCCCGAGCACTCCTCGACGGAGAAGCCCGCCGCGACCAGAACCCGCTCCAGATCCTCCCTCAGATACCCACTGATCCGCAGCTCTCTGCCAAGGAACGGAAGCGGAACGTGATCCAGGTCGGCCTCGACCATGCCGAGCGCCAGCAGGCCCCCCGGCCGCAGGAGTTCGCGCAGCCGGCCGAGCACCGTCGGGATCTCGTCCTGGGGCAGCAGGATCAGCGAGAAGAACGCGGTGACAGCGGCGAACCCGCCCCGGCCCGAGGGCCCCAGCCCGGGGGCGCCCCAGACCCGCTCGGCGCGCTCGGTGGCCAGATCGAAGAGGTCGATGCGATGGAACACCGGCGGGTGCTCGCCGGGGTGGCGGGCCTCCGCGGCCAGGGCGAGCATCACGTCCGAGAGGTCCACCGCGGTGACCCGCAGGCCGCCGGCGGTGAGCTGGCGTACCGTCGGCTCACCCGTCCCGCAGCCGACGTCCAGGACCGGGGCACCCGGTTCGAGCTCGGTCAGCAGCCGCTGCCCGCAGGCCAGCTGGCCGTCCTTCGCCGGGAAGGCGTCGCCGTACCCGGCTCCGATGGTGTCGAAGGCGACCGCCTGGAGGGCCCGCGCGGCCCGGCGCCGCCGCAGGTCGGGATCGTCGTCACCCGCGTCCTCGTCGACGGGGAACGCGTCGGATATCTGTCCGGTCGTCACGATTGAGAGGCACCCTTCCACCCGTGGCCTCCGGGCGGCTGCACGCGGCCGCACGGGTCCGGGCCGCCGTCCGCCCCGGCGCCCGCCCTGCCTCGCCGGCCCACACGGTGTCGGCAGACACTCGTGTGTGTACTGGCATCCGAGAATATGCGCGATCACCGTGCCATGGGGTCCCTTTCCGGCCAACTCGTCATGCTTGGGCCGGTGTGGACGGGCTTGCGGAAGCACGACGGTGCGGGCCAGGGTGGTGCGGACCGGCGCCGCACGCCGCATGGCGCGCCGTGGTGAGGCCGCTGACCTGCGATGTCGCCGATCCGCAGGCTGACAATCGGACGTTTATCGAACGTCAATCGCCCCGGTGCAGAGTGGAGTCCAGCGCCGGGGAAGCGTTGAGGGCGCTCCCGCAGCCGGGGGGCTGCGGGAGCGCCGACGCGCGGATCGGGGGAGGAACTCCGCTGGGGGGCGGAGGCCTACGGCGCGGGGGGAGGGGAAGGGAGGGGCTCGGTGTGCTGTCGTTCGATGAGGGCCGCCACGGGGGAGGCCTCAGGCACACCGAGCCGCGTGAAGATCGCGTGCGCCTCCTGCAGACACGCCAGCCCGCGCGCGGGCTGCGCGAGCGCCAGCAGCGCCTCGCCGAGCGCGGCGTTCGCCAGGCCCTGGCAGTAGGCGCCGTCGATCTCCTGGGCGATGGCCAGCGAGTCGCCGGCCGCCTCGGCCGCCTCGGCCGGCTGCTCGCAGGCCAGCAGGCTCACCGCCAGCCGGGCCAGCGCGTAGCCCTCGCGCAGCCGGTTCTGCTGTGCCTGGTAGAGCGCGAAGGACTCCCGCAGGTGCGCGACCGCCTCGGCCTGTGAACCGGTCGAGGACAGCACCACGCCCAACTGGTAGAGCGTGTCCGCGAGGCAGGGGCCGTTGGCCGACCGCCGTGCGGTGGCGACCGCCTCCTCCACCGAGCGCACCGCCTCCGCGGGCTGCCCGATGTCCAGCTGCGCCCGCGCGATGTTGCCCAGCAGCCGCGCCTCGCCGATCGGCGCTCCGACGACCCGGCTGATGCCGAGCGCCTGCTCGAAGAAGGGCAGCGCCTCCGCGCTGCGGTTGGCGATGCTCAGGATGATGCCCAGGGTGTTGGTCACCATCGACCGCAGCACCGTCACGTCCTCCGGCCCCTGGAAGAACAGGCTCTGCCGGAGCGAGCGCTCGGCGCTCTGGAAGTCGTTGCTGAAGTACTCGAGGGTGCCCAGCGCGAAGTGCACCCGGGCCAGCGCCTGCGTGTCGCCGTGCGACCGGGCGTTCGAGTCCGCGATCTCCAGCAGTCGGCGGGCTCGGGCCGCGTGGGTCGGGTCCTCCACGATGCTGTTGAGCGCGATCAGCAGGTCCAGGGCTGGTCGGAGCTGGGCGGACGGGCCACCCAGGGCGGCCTCCACCGTGCTCAGCAGCATGCCCACCTCGGCCCGCAGCCACCGCTGGGCCTCGTCCGCGGTGGGCAGCGCGAGGCCGGGGGCGGCCACGCCGTCCAACGGCTCGGGCAGCTGGTCGTCCGGCTCGATCATCCGGGCGGCGTTGTGCATGGTCGGCAGGAGGTGCGCCAGCAGCCGCAGCACTGCCCGCTCCTGCTCCGCGGTGTCGGCGGCCTTCTCGTTCTGCCGCTGGGCGTAGAGCCTCAGCAGGTCGTGGTAGCGGTAGCGGCCGGGGGTGAAGCACTCCAGCATGTTGGCCTCGACCAGCGCCTCGGCCAGTTCCTCGGCGCGCAGCTCGTCCTGGCCGAGCATCGCCGCCACGGCGTCGAGCGGCAGGTCGGGGGAGTCCACCAGCGAGAGCAGTCGGAACGCCCGGGCCTCGTCCGGCCGGAGCTGGCCGTACCCGAGGCCGATGGTGGTCTCCACCGCGAGGTTGCCCAGCTGGAGTTCGTCGAGTCGCCGCCGCTGGTCGGCTAAGCGGCGGGCGAGGTCGGACACGCTCCAGCGGGGCCGGCTGGCCAGCCGGGCGGCGGCGATCCGGACCGCGAGCGGCAGGAAGCCGCAGGCGGTCACCACGGCGAGCGAGGCCTCGGGTTCGGAGCCGACCCGGTCGGCGCCGACGATCGCCGAGAACAGCGCCAGCGCCTCCTCCGGCGTCAGCTCCTCGACGTCCACCAGATGGGCGCCGGGGATGCCCGCGAGCCGGGAGCGGCTGGTCGCCAGGACGGCGGATCCGGACACCCCCGGGATCAGCGGGCGCAGCTGGTCGGCGTCCTGCGCGTTGTCGAGCAGGATGAGCATCCGCCGGGTGGCCAGCAGGGAGCGGTAGAGCGCGGACCGCTGCTCCAGGGAGTCGGGTACCTCGGCCACGCCCAGGGAGTGCAGGAAATCGCCCAGCACGACCGCCGGGTCGGCCGGGGAGGCGCCGGCACCGCGCAGGTCGACGTACAGCTGCCCGTCCGGGAACTCGGCCCGCACGCTGTGCGCCACGTGGACGGCGAGCGTGGTCTTGCCGACGCCGCCGATGCCGGCCAGCGAGGTCACCACCACCGCCTGGCCGGTCGCGCTGCGCAGGACCGCCGTCAGCTCGTTGACCAGGTCGGAGCGGCCGCTGAAGTCCGAGACGTCGGCGGGGAGCTGAGCGGGCGCAGGGATCCGGGCCGGGCCGCTCTCCCGGGCCTCGCCGCCGCCGGAGCGGGTCGGCGCGGGAGCGCTCAGCGCCGGATCGGCGGCCAGGATCCGGGCGTGCATGGCGGACAGGCCGGCCCCCGGTTCGACCCCCAGCTCGTCGATCAGGAGCTTGCGGGTGTCGGTGTAGACGCCCAGGGCCTCGGCCTGCCGGCCGCAGCGGTAGAGCGCCAGCATCAGCAGCTCCCGCAGGCGCTCGCGCAGCGGGTGTTCGGCGGTGAGCGAGCTCAGTTCGGCGACGACCTCGGTGTGCAGGCCGATCTCCAGGGCGGCCGCGCAGCACTCCTCCCAGACCGACACGTGGCGCTCCGCCAGCCGCTGTCGCTGGGTGTCGGCGTACGGCCCCGGCACACCGGCCAGCGGGCGTCCGCTCCACAGGGCGAGGGCGGACTGAAGCAGCCGGTGGGACTCGAAGAGGTCGCCGCCCGCCCGGGCGGTGGCGGCCTCGGCGACGGTGGCCTCGAACACCGCGAGGTCGATCGCCCGACCCGGGATTCGCAGGGCGTACCCGTCGCTCACGGAGACCAGGATCCCGGCCGGCGTGCGGATCTCCCGGTGGGGCTCGATGACGGAGCGGAGCCGGGAGACGTACGTGCGCAGGGCGGCGATCGCCTGAGGTGGGGGCCGTTCGCCCCAGATGCCGTCGACCAGGTCGTGCGTCGCGACCGGGCGGCCCTGCTGCAGCAGCAGTGACGTCAGCACCGCCTGTTGCTGCGGGGAGCCGAGCGCCAGCGGCTGCGAGCCGCGCCACGCCTGCATCGGGCCGAGCACCTGGAAGCGCAGCGCGTCGCTGTGCGGCGTTTCCTGATGCTCCATGAATTCCCCCGGTGACCTGTGGCGGGCGCGTTCTGTGCGCGGGGTGCCGAACGCCGCGCCGCGGTCGGATCAGCTTAGGCGGACGGCTGTAAACGCTGGAGATCGGCACCCAGGGCGCGATGTTTATAAGACATTTAACGGCTCCTACGATACTGTCCGGGCGCCTGGGTCAAGCCCGTCGGGCGCAAGCAGATCCCGAAGACCTGAAAGGCACCAGCCCATGGCTGAGACTGAACCCACCACCCCGTCGGCCGAGCCGCACGCGGAGGTGGCCGGCGCGACCGGTCCCACCGGCACCGAGGCGGTGGCCGGCGCTGCCGCCGCCGTCGCCGCACACGTCGTCCCGTCGGACGAGAAGCACGTCGACCCGCAGGAGCTCTTCGGCGGCGACGTCGTGGAGCCGGAGCACGCCGACGGCAAGCCCGGCGAGCCCTTCGAGCCGCTCGGCGCCATCAACAGCCGTCCGTGACCGGCGGGCCGGTGCCCCCGTCCCCGTGTGGGGCGGGGGCACCGGCCGTTATGGGGGGAATACCGGATTCCGGGAGCCGGGTGGCCGATTCCGGCCCGCGGCGCACGGATGGTGACGGGGGTAATCCGTAACGTGCGCGGCGGGGCGGCCTCCGGGGGTTCCGGAATTTCTGATTCACCGGGCCATTGCGTGGTCCGAAATGTTGCTCTTTGTGTGGATATCCCCGTATTCGCCGATGCTGATCGTATTCAGGCGAATCGCGGTGGAGGGGTCAGTCGGGCGCGGAGGTGCGAGAGGGGCGGGGTGCGGGCGGCGCCGGCACCCCCGTCCGGGTCCCTCGGCCGGCCCGGCGGCCGTCTCGCGGGCTCGGGGTCGGGGTCGTCGGTGGCGGGTGGGCTCGTGGGGGCGGGGGAGAGGTGGCCCGGTTCGGCGGTCCACTCGCAGCCGCCGGTCTCGGGGCGCAGGTAGTGCTCTCCGCCGAGGGTGTCCATGTAGATGCCGGTGCGTCCGGTCCTCCGGTCGAGGACGAGTTCACCCACGTGCGGCCGGTAGGCCGCGGCGTCGCGTTGACGGGTGCTCACCGCACTGCTCCCTTGCTCTGGTGCGGGTGCGGCGCCGGGTGGGGCCGCCCCCTGGTCGCTGTCCGTGCGTGTGTGGTGCTGCTCGGCGACTACCCAGCATCTCTAGAGAAGCTAATATCTCTAGAGATGTCAACGGTCGTATCTCCTTACCGGCGGCCGCGGGCGCGCCTAGGATTTGTCCGAGGGAGAGGGAGCGGCGATGACCGGCAGCAGTGGCGACAAGCAGCCCAAGTACCAGCGGATCGCCGACTCGCTGAAGGCGGCCATCGGCACCGGCCGCTACCGGGCCGGGGACCGGCTGCCGGGCGAGAACGACCTCATGGACGAGTACGGCGTCGCCCGGATGACGGCCCGCCAGGCACTGGGCGTGCTGCAGAGCGAGGGCATCGCCGAGGCGCGCCGGGGTGCCGGGGTCTTCGTGCGGGACTTCCGGCCGCTGCGGCGGCGCGGGATCCAGCGGCTGGCGCAGGGGCAGTGGGGGTCGGGCCGGTCGATATGGTCGGCCGACATCGACAACCGGTCGCTGGTGGTCGACCAGGTGTCGGTCACCGAACTGGGCGCGCCCGAGCACGTGGCGGGGGTGCTGGGGGTGGACCCCGGCGCGCCGATGTGCGTGCGGCACCGCCGCTTCGTCCTGGACGGCAAGCCGGTGCTGCTGTCGACCTCCTACCTGCCGGCCGGGCTGGTCGCCGGCACGGCCATCACCCGCGAGGACACCGGCCCAGGCGGCACCTACGCGCGCCTGGCCGAGATAGGGGCCAAGCCCGTCCACTTCCGCGAGGAGGTCCGCTCCCGGATGCCCAGCGGCGAGGAGGGTGCCCGGCTGGAGCTCTCCGCCGGAACCCCGGTCATCCTGATCTGCCGGACCGCCTTCGCCGACGAGGGCCAGGTCGTCGAGCTCAACGAGATGATCCTCGACGCGGCCTCCTACGTCCTGGAGTACGACTTCGACGCCTGAGCCGCCCAGGCCCGGGCCCGGGCCCGGGCCCGGCCCCGGCCCGGCCCGACGCGCCGGCCCGCACGCCCGCACGCGTCCGACGCACCGCACCGGCCCGCACCGGCCCGCCCCCCCCCGGAACGCCGCCGCCCCGGGCGCGTGGTGCGGCCGGGGCGGCGGTGGGGCTGGCGGGGGGCTACTCCTTGGAGCGGACCCGCAGGTTGGTGATCAGCGGCCCCTCGGTGGTCTCCCGGAAGAAGTCGTTGCCCTTGTCGTCGACGACGATGAAGGCCGGGAAGTCCTCGACCTCGATGCGCCAGACGGCCTCCATGCCGAGCTCGGCGTACTCCAGGACCTCGACCTTCTTGATGCAGTCCTGGGCGAGGCGGGCGGCCGGGCCGCCGATGGAGCCGAGGTAGAAGCCGCCGTGCTGGGCGCAGGCGTCGGTGACCTGCTTGCTGCGGTTGCCCTTGGCGAGCATCACCATGGAGCCGCCGGCGGCCTGGAACTGGTCGACGTAGGAGTCCATCCGGCCGGCCGTGGTGGGGCCGAAGGAGCCGGAGGCGTAGCCCTCGGGAGTCTTGGCCGGGCCCGCGTAGTAGACCGGGTGGTCCTGGAGGTACTTCGGCATGCCCTCGCCGGCGTCCAGGCGCTCCTTGATCTTGGCGTGCGCGATGTCGCGGGCGACGACCAGGGTGCCGGTGAGCGAGAGCCGGGTCTTGACCGGGTACTTGGACAGCTCGCCGCGGATCGCCGACATCGGCTGGTCGAGGTCGATGCGCACGACGTCGTCGTCGAGGTGCTCGTCGGTGGTGTCCGGCAGGTACTTGGCCGGGTCGGTCTCCAGCTGCTCCAGGAAGACGCCCTCGGCGGTGATCTTGCCGAGTGCCTGGCGGTCGGCGGAGCAGGAGACGGCCATGGCCACCGGCAGCGAGGCGCCGTGGCGCGGCAGGCGGACGACGCGCACGTCGTGGCAGAAGTACTTGCCGCCGAACTGGGCGCCGATGCCGATCTTCTGGGTCAGCTCGGTGACCTTGGCCTCCAGTTCCAGGTCGCGGAAGCCGTGCCCGGTCCTGGCGTCGCCCTCGGTCGGCAGGTTGTCCAGGTAGTGCGCGGAGGCGTACTTGGCGGTCTTGAGCGCGAACTCGGCGCTGGTGCCGCCGATCACGATGGCCAGGTGGTACGGCGGGCAGGCCGCGGTGCCGAGGGAGCGGATCTTCTGCTCCAGGAACGAGAGCATGCTCGCCTCGTTCAGGATGGCCTTGGTCTCCTGGTACAGGTACGACTTGTTGGCGGAGCCGCCGCCCTTGGCCATGAAGAGGAACTTGTACGCGTCGCCGTCGGTGGCGTACAGCTCGATCTGGGCCGGCAGGTTGTTGCCGGTGTTCTTCTCGTCCCACATGGTCACCGGGGCCATCTGGGAATAGCGCAGGTTGAGCTTGGTGTACGCGTCGAAGACGCCCCGCGCGATGGCGGACTCGTCGCCGCCCTCGGTGAGCACGTTCTGGCCGCGCTTGCCCATGACGATGGCGGTGCCGGTGTCCTGGCACATCGGGAGGATGCCGCCGGCCGAGATGTTGACGTTCTTCAGCAGGTCGAGCGCGACGAAGCGGTCGTTGGGGCTGGCCTCCGGGTCGTCCAGGATGCGGCGCAGCTGGGCGAGGTGGGCGGGGCGCAGGTAGTGCGAGATGTCGTGCATCGCCTCGGCGGTGAGCAGCCGCAGCGCCTCGGGCTCGACCTGGAGGAAGGTGCGACCGCCGGCCTCGAAGGTGGAGACACCCTCGGAGGTGAGCTTGCGGTACGGGGTCGGGTCAGCGCCCAGGGGGAGCAGGTCGCTGTACTCGAAGTCTGGCGTGGGAGCCATGGGGGCGGTCCTTAGGTTTCCAGTGATCCGGCTGCGTCGGCGAAGCACCATCCAGGGTAGGACCCGGCCTTGCGTCGCATGCGGACAGGGCAGCCTGCGTGACGGGGCTCACTCGGTCAGGAGTGCGAGCGACTAGGCTTGCGCCGTGGACAACTCGCCGCCGCAGGACGATCCGGGGCAGCCGCCGGTGCCGGCGCCCGTGCCGATGACCAAGCCCGAGACCCGACCGGAGCCGCAGCCGGACCGCGCGCCGGCCCCGCGGCCCCAGCCGCAGGCCCAAGCCCAGCCCCAGGCGCTGCACGCGCCGGTCGCGCAGGCGGACCTGCGGGTGTCCGACGCCGACCGCGAGCGGATCGCGGAGCTCCTGCGGGACGCCTACGCGGAGGGCCGGCTGGACGCGGAGGAGCACGCGGAGCGGATCGGGGCCGCGTACGCCGCCAAGACCTTCGGCGACCTGGTGCCGCTCACCCGGGACCTCCCCGGCCACCGGCCGCTGTCGTTCGAGAAGCCCCCGCTGGAGGCCCCGGCACCGCGCCCGGTGGCCCCCGCGCTGCCGCCCGCGCGCCAGGAGTCGCCGTCGATGGTGGCGGTCTTCGGCGGAGCCTCCCGCAAGGGCCGCTGGCGGGTGGGTTCGCACCTGAGGGCCTTCGCGGCCTTCGGCGGCGTGGAGATCGACCTGACGGACGCGGTGTTCGAGTCGCCCGAGGTGGAGATCGAGGTGACCGCGCTGTTCGGCGGGGTCGAGATCCGGGTCCCGGAGAACGTGAGCCTGCACGGCAGCGGTGTCGGCATCTTCGGCGGGTTCGACGTCCGGGAGCAGACGGCGGCGGATCCGTACGCGCCGGTGGTGCGGGTCAAGGGCGTTGCGGTCTTCGGTGGTTGCGAGGCCAAGCCGCGGCGCGGCAAGAAGCTCAAGGAGTGGGTGCGCAAGCAACTCGGCACGGAATAGCCGGGGTTGTCCCACTCGGCGCCCGACCGGAAATCAACTCCCGGTCGGGCGCTCGGCGTTGCTACGGGTGCGCTGTGTAGTCGATTGCGTGCAGTGTGCATGAATCGCGTTCGGCGGGGTAGTTCCTTCCGCACATCGCTTCTTGTACGGCTGCACACCGGAGGCGGCCCAGCGGCCGGTTCGGGGGTTGGACAGCGGGGGCTCGCAGCCGGGCAGGGGAGCGAGCTTCCCCGTGTCCGAGAGTCTCGTCAGGAGTACGGCCGTGCTGCATCCGATCGAGTCCCGCACCACCTCGCCCGTCGCCGCCGCGCAGCTGCTGGAGCGACCTCCGGTGGCCAGGCGGCAGCCGCAGCCCCCGGGCGGGCCGGGTTCCCAGGGCCTTGCCGCGGGGTCCCCTGGCGGGCCCGGCCCGGCCGGCGGTCCGGGGTCGGGCGAGGACAACCCGTGGCACACCGGGGCGGCCTGCCGTCGGGACGAGGCCGGGCTGTTCTTCGCGCCCTCGAAGGAGCCGACGGCGGCGCGGCTGTCGCGCGAGGAGCAGGCGAAGCAGGTGTGCGCCCGCTGTCCGGTGCTGCTGGAGTGCCGTGAGCACGCGCTCGCCCAGCCGGAGCCGTACGGCGTCTGGGGCGGGCTGACGGCGGCCGAGCGGCGGGTGGTGCTGGCCCGGCGGCGGCGCCGGGACGCCGAGCTGCGGGAGGCCTCGCGGGTGGCGGCGGGGCAGCGGCGGATAGCCGGCTGACGGCGCGGGCCGGGCCCCGGGGCGGGCATCGCGGCCGGACGCGCCGCGGCCCCGGCGGAGGGGGATTCCGCCGGGGCCGCGGTCGTCCGGGTCTCAGTTGGCGCGGTCGAAGTCGATCGCGCTGTAGGCCCGCAGCTTCGACAGCTTGTGGACGGAGTTGATCTCGCGGATCGTGCCGCTCTTGGAGCGCATCACCAGCGAGCTGGTGGTGGCGGTCTCCGAGCGGTAGTGCACGCCGCGCAGCAGCTCGCCGTCGGTGATGCCGGTGGCGACGAAGAACACGTTCTCGCCGCTGACCAGGTCGTTGGTGGTGAGCACCCGGTCCAGGTCGTGGCCGGCGTCGAGGGCCTTCTGCCGCTCGGCGTCGTCCTTGGGCCACAGCCGGCCCTGGATCACGCCGCCCATGCACTTCATGGCGCAGGCCGCGATGATGCCCTCGGGGGTGCCGCCGATGCCCATCAGCAGGTCGACGCCGGTGCCCTCGCGGGCGGCCATGATGGCGCCGGCGACGTCGCCGTCGGAGATGAACTTGATCCGGGCGCCCGCCTCGCGGATCTCCCGGACCAGGCCGTCGTGGCGGGGGCGGTCGAGGACGACGACCGTGACGTCCTCGACGGCGCTGCCCTTGGCCTTGGCGACCCGGCGGATGTTGACGGCCGGCGGGGCGGTGATGTCGACGAACTCGGCGGCCTCGGGGCCGGCCACCAGCTTGTCCATGTAGAACACGGCGCTGGGGTCGAACATGGTGCCGCGGTCGGCGACGGCCAGGACGGCGACGGCGTTGTTCATGCCCTTGGCGGTCAGCGTCGTGCCGTCGACCGGGTCGACCGCGACGTCGCACTCGGCGCCGGTGCCGTCGCCGACCCGCTCGCCGTTGTAGAGCATCGGGGCTTCGTCCTTCTCGCCCTCGCCGATGACGACGACGCCGTTCATCGAGACGGTCGAGACCAGGGTGCGCATCGCCTTGACTGCGGCGCCGTCGGCGCCGTTCTTGTCGCCACGGCCGACCCACCGGCCGGCGGCCATCGCGGCCGCCTCGGTGACCCGGACGAGTTCGAGCGCGAGGTTCCGGTCGGGAGCCTCCGGCGCGACCTCAAGGGCGCTGGGAAGGTGGTGCGGGTACTGCGTGGTCATCGTCGTTACCTCTCTGTACGCGACGGCCAGTGAGCGCCCGACTACTGCCTGGTCGAACGCCGTGGTGAGGGTCCTGCGATCGTATCTGCCCACGAGATGACTGTCTGTGGCGCGGGTCGCCCCCCGGGTGCGGAGGGTGGCGGTTCGTCCCGCTTCACCCGTTCGTGGGCACCCCGGGTGGCCGGGGCGGTGTGTGGATGAGTCACCATGTGGGGGTGGCTGGAGAGAGCAAGGGCATGAGGGGCCGGCAGACCGTGCGGGACATGGTCCTGTCGATGCTGGCCGTCGGCGTCGTGGTCTGGGTGGGGTACCTGTTCCTGCCGCACGACGCGGACGGCGACCCGGTGCACGTGGTCGAGTACAAGGTGGCGGCGGCCTCCGCGAAGCGCGGTGCGCCCTACCGGCTGCTCTCGCCCGAGGGGCTCCCCGACCAGTGGCGGGCCACCTCGGTCGGCTACCAGCCGGCCGCGAACGGCAAGGGCCAGGGCAACGCCTGGCACCTGGGCTTCGTCACGCCGTCCGGCCAGTACGCGGCGGTCGAGCAGAGCGACGTCCCGCGCGACGTGCTGGTCGGCGCGAAGGCCGCGGGCGCCAAGCCGGACGGCACCTCGGAGGTGGCCGGGCGGACCTGGGAGCGCCTGCAGGGCGAGAAGTCCCGCGCGCTGGTCGTGCAGTCCGACGGCGCGACCACGGTGCTCACCGGCACCGCCTCCTACGAGGAGCTGGCCGAACTGGCGCAGGCGCTCAAGTAGCCGCGGGGCCCCGCGGCGGGCCCGGAGGGGCCGGGTGCGCCCCGGCGGGCGCCCTCCCGGACCCCCGTGCGACCCCCGGCGCCCCCGTGCGCACACGGAAGGGCCCGCACCGGACGAACCGGTGCGGGCCCTCGTGCGTGCGGCGGATCAGACCGTGGTGACGACCTGGTCGTACGCGAGGCGCGGCGAACGGGCGAACCAGGCGTCGTCGCCCGGCTTGCCGATGTTGACCACGGCCAGCACCGAGTGCTCGCCGTCGCCGAAGAACTCCTTGTTGATGCCCTCGGCGTCGAAGCCGGTCATCGGGCCCGCGGCCAGGCCGGCGGCGCGCACGCCGATGATGAAGTAGGCGGCCTGCAGGGCGCCGTTCAGGGTGGCGGACTGCTCGCGGACGCTGCGCTCCGAGAAGAACACGTCCTTGGCCTGCGGGAAGTGCGGGAGCTGGGTCGGCAGCTCCTCGTGGAACTCGTTGTCCACGGCCAGGATGGCGACCAGCGGGGCCGCGGCGGTCTTGGCCTTGTTGCCGTCCGCGAGGTGCTGGACGAGGCGCTCGCGGCCCTCGGTCGAGCGGACCAGGACCACCCGCAGCGGCTGCTGGTTGAAGGCGGTCGGGCCGAACTTGACCAGGTCGTAGATGGCCTGGACCTGCTCCTCGGAGACCGGCTCGTCGGTGAAGGTGTTCGCGGTGCGGGCCTCGCGGAACAGCAGGTCCTGAGCGGCGGCGTCGAGTACCAGGGCTTCGGTGGTCATGCTTGTCTGCACCTCATGCGGGAGGGGTTCGTCGGAGTGTCCGGCCGGAGCCGGTCACATCATCCCAACATGGGTGAACGTTCAACGATTCCCCGGGGTGGTGTGAGCCGCGTCACTCCCCGGCCGCGGGCCCGCCCTCCTCGGCGGCCAGCGCGGCGTCCAGCCTGGCGCGGGCGCCGTCCAGCCAGCGCTGGCAGACCTTCGCCAGCTGCTCGCCGCGCTCCCACAGGGCCAGCGACTCCTCCAGCGACGTCCCGCCGTTCTCCAGCTGCCGGACGACGTCCAGCAGTGCGTCCCGGGCGTGCTCGTAGCCCAGCGCGTCGTCCGGGGTCGGCGCCGCCGCGGCCTGCTGCTCCTGCTGATCTGCCATGCGTGCCAGCGTAGGGGCTGGCGCCGACAGAACGGCCGCGACCGGACGAACCGGAGGCCCCGGGCCGGGCCGACCGGCTCAGTCCCCCTCGGCGGGCGCCTCCACGCGGACGCCGAAGGAGCCGGCCGCCACCCGGGCGTGCAGCCCCTCCCCGGCCGCGACCTGCCCCGGGTCGGTCACCACCGTGCCGTCCGCCCGCTGCAGCACCGCGTAGCCGCGCTCCAGGGTGGCCGCCGGGGAGAGCGCCACCACCCGGGCGAGGGTGTGCCCGAGGTCGCTCTGCGCGTGGTCCAGCCGGTGGCGCAGGGTGCGCCGGGCCCGCTCCAGCAGTGCCTCGACCTCCTGGCCGCGCCCGTCCAGCATCCGCTGCGGGGCGGCCAGCGCCGGGCGACTGCGCAGGCCGTCCAGCCCGTGCTGCTCGCGGTCGACCCGGCCGAGGACGTGCCGGCGGGCCCGGTCGCGCAGCTGGCGGACCTTGGCCAGCTCCTCGCCGACGTCCGGAACCACCCGTTTGGCGGCATCGGTCGGGGTCGAGGCCCGCAGGTCGGCGACGAAGTCCAGCAGCGGCTGGTCCGGCTCGTGCCCGATCGCGCTGACCACCGGCGTCCGGGCCGCCGCGACCAGCCGCACCAGCCCCTCGTCCGAGAACGGCAGCAGGTCCTCGACGCTGCCGCCGCCGCGCGCCACGATGATCACGTCCACGTCGGGGTGCTCGTCCAGCTCCCGGACGGCCGCGCTCACCCGCTCCACCGCGCTGACCCCCTGCACCGGGACGTTGCGCACCTCGAAACGGACCGCAGGCCAGCGCCGCCGGGCGTTCTCCAGCACGTCCCGCTCGGCCGCAGAGCCGCGCCCGGTCACCAGGCCGACGCACTGCGGGAGGAACGGCAGCGGCCGCTTGCGCCCGGCCTCGAACAGGCCCTCCCCGGCGAGCCGGCGCTTCAGCTGCTCCAGCCGGGCCAGCAGCTCGCCCAGCCCCACCGGCCGGATCTCCGAGGCCCGCAGGGACAGCTGCCCGCGCGCCGCGTACCACTCCGGCTTGGCGTGCACGACGACCCGCGCGCCCTCCTGCACGACCTCCGCGACCTGGTCGAACACCGAACGGAAGCAGGTCACGGTGAGCGAGACGTCCGCCTGCGGGTCGCGCAGGGTCAGGAACACCACGCCCGCCCCGGGCCGGCGGCTCAGCTGGGTGATCTGCCCCTCCACCCACACCGCCCCGAGCCGGTCGATCCAGCCGCCGATCAGCGCGGAGACCTTGCCGACCGGGAGCGGGGCTTCGGGGGAGCTGGTGTTGGCCATGCGTACGAGGCTAGCGGTCCCGTCGGACAGGCCCGGGGCCCGACAGCCGGTGCCGGGGCGGCCGGGCGGGGCGGGCTCAGCGGTGGCCGCCGACCGGCCCGCCCGACCCGGTGGAGCCCTGCACGCCCAGCACCACCAGCCCGGCCGCCAGCCAGATCAGGGCGGCGAGCTGCGCGGTCGCCGAGGCCTCGTAGACCACCGCGCAGATCACCGCGATCCCCAGCCCGGGGGCGACCAGGTGCCGCAGCCGGTCGCGCGAGCCGTGCCGCACCGTGTACCAGCCGATCACCGAGGCGTGCAGCAGCGCGAAGGCGGTCAGCGCGCCCACGTTGACCACCGACGTCAGCTGGTCCAGCCCGTCGTCCCGGTTCGCCGCCCAGACCGCCGCGGCCATGGTGATCACCGCGGCCGTCAGCAGCGCCCGGCGCGGGACGCCGCTGGCGGGGTCGACCGGGCCGAGGGCGCGCGGCAGTCGGCCGTCCCGGGCCATCGCGTAGACCAGCCGCCCGGCGGCCGCCTGCCCGGCCAGGGCCGCGAAGGCCGCGCCGACGGCCTTGCCGGCCGCCACCAGGACGTGCAGCCAGTGCCCGACGCCGCTCTCCACCGTGTCGTAGAAGGCCGAGCCCTGGGCAGCCGGGTCGGCGGCCAGCTGCTGCGGGGTCGTCGGCTCCAGGAGCGCCGCCAGGTAGGTCTGCGCGGCGAACAGCACCCCGGCCAGGACCAGGCACCAGAGCACCGCCCTGGCGACGGCCGCCGAGGCGCCGACCGCCTCCTCGACGAAGGTCGCGATCGCGTCGAAGCCCAGGTAGGACAGCACCGCGACGGACACCGCGGAGAGCACGGCGGCGAGCGAGAAGCCGCCGACGGCCGTGAACGGGGTGTCCCAGCCCCGCCGGGGGCCGTCCTGGACCAGCGCCACCACGGCCGCGGCGAGGAACACGGCCAGCACCGCGAGCTCCATCGCGAGTACCGCGAAGCCGACCACCGCCGCCGTCCGCACCCCGACCAGGTTGAGCGCGGTGGTCACCAGCACCGCGAGCGCCGTCCAGACCCACCGGGAGACCCCGGGCACCAGCGAGTGCAGGGCGATGCCGGAGAACAGGTAGGCGACCGCCGGGATCAGCAGGTAGTCGAGCATCGCC
This sequence comes from Kitasatospora sp. NPDC101176, assembly GCF_044768035.1. Lineage (NCBI taxonomy): Bacteria > Bacillati > Actinomycetota > Actinomycetes > Kitasatosporales > Streptomycetaceae > Kitasatospora > Kitasatospora sp. NPDC101176. Next base: position 61,012 of record NZ_JBIWPA010000025.1, on the reverse strand, counting down.
ATCCAGCCGGCGATGAACCCCGGCCCCTCGCCCAGCCCGGCCCGCGCGTAGGCGAACACCGAGCCGGTCTGCGGCACCGCGCGCACCATCTGGGCGTACGAGAAGGCGGTCAGGCCCATCGCCACCGTCGCCACCAGGTAGACCGCGGCGACGGCCCCGTGGCTCCTGGCGTCGAGCACGCCGAACACGCCGACCGGTGCCATCGGGGCGATGAACAGCAGGCCGTAGACCACCAGGTCGCGGACGCCGAGGCTGCGCCGCAGGGCGCCCGGCGGCGCCTGATCGCTCGTGGAGCTCATAGACACCACATTTGAGCACCGACGACCGGGTCCGTCCGGAAGGCGCCTCACGTCGGCGCGGCTCGCCGCCGCCCGTACGATGGACCCATGTCCAACACCGCGCAGCGCCGTGTCCTGCTCGCCGCCCCCCGGGGCTACTGCGCGGGTGTCGACCGCGCCGTGATCGCCGTTGAGAAGGCCCTGGAGCAGTACGGGGCGCCCATCTACGTCCGCAAGCAGATCGTCCACAACAAGTACGTGGTGCAGACCCTGGAGAAGAAGGGCGCCGTCTTCGTCGACGAGACGGAGGAGGTGCCCGAGGGCTCGATCGTCGTCTTCTCCGCGCACGGCGTCGCCCCGTCCGTCCACGACGAGGCGAAGGCCGGCAAGCTCGCCACCATCGACGCCACCTGCCCGCTGGTCACCAAGGTGCACAAGGAGGCCGTGCGCTTCGCCGACGAGGGCTTCGACATCCTGCTGGTCGGCCACGAGGGCCACGAGGAGGTCGTCGGGACGATGGGCGAGGCGCCGGACCGCATCCACCTGGTGGACGGTGCCGAGGACGTCGCCAACGTCCGGGTCCGGGACGAGTCCAAGGTCGTCTGGCTGTCCCAGACCACGCTGTCCGTGGACGAGACCATGGCCACCGTCGGCGAGCTGAAGAAGCGCTTCCCGGCGCTGGTCAGCCCGCCCAGCGACGACATCTGCTACGCCACCCAGAACCGCCAGGTCGCGGTGAAGCAGATGGCGCCCGACACCGACCTGCTGATCGTGGTCGGCTCCAGGAACTCCTCCAACTCCGTCCGCCTCGTCGAGGTCGGCCTGGAGTACGGCGCCCGCGCCGCCCACCTGGTGGACTTCGCCGAGGAGATCCAGGAGGCCTGGCTGGAGGGCGTCACCACGGTCGGTCTGACCAGCGGCGCCTCGGTGCCGGAGATCCTCGTCGAGGGCGTCCTGGAGTGGCTGGCCGCGCGCGGTTACGACACCGTCGAGACGGTCAAGACCGCCGAGGAGCACCTCACCTTCTCGCTGCCCAAGGAGCTGCGCCGCGACCTGCGGTCCGAGGCCGCCGGCAAGCTGTAGTCCGCCTCCGCACGGAGCCCGGCACCCCGAGGGGGGCCGGGCTCCGTCGCGTCCCGGACCCGTCCCTTCGCTGTGCGCGGCCGAACCCGCTCTCGTAACTTTGTGCACAGGCTGTGGACAAGCGGGTCCGCCGCCACGGGTGGAGGGTGGTCGTGATGACGGCGGTATTCGGCGTGGACATCGGCGGTTCGGGCATCAAGGGCGCCCCGGTCGACCTCGGCCGCGGCGCACTGGCCCAGGAGCGGCACAAGGTGCTCACCCCGCAGCCGTCCGCACCCGAGGCCGTGGTCGCCGCCGTCCGCGAGGTGGTCCGCCACTTCGACCACCAGGGCCCGGTCGGGCTGACCTTCCCCGGCGTGGTGGTCGGCGGCCGGACCAGGACCGCCGCCAACGTGGACAAGGGCTGGATCGGCCTGGACGCCGAGGGCCTCTTCCGCGAGGCGCTGGACCTGCCGGCGACGGTGCTCAACGACGCCGACGCGGCCGGTATCGCCGAGACGGCCCACGGCGCCGGCCACGACCAGTCGGGCGTGGTGCTGGTCCTCACCTTCGGCACCGGCATCGGCAGCGCGCTCTTCGTGGACGGCGCGCTGGTGCCCAACACCGAGCTGGGCCACCTGGAACTGCGCGGCAAGGACGCCGAGCGCCGGGCCTCCTCGGCCGCCAAGGAGCGGCACGGACTGAGCTGGGAGCAGTGGGCCGGGCGCGTCGACGAGTACCTGGACCTGGTCGAGATGCTGTTCTCGCCGCAGCTGATCGTGATCGGCGGCGGGGTGAGCCGCAAGCACGAGAAGTTCCTGCCGCTGCTGCGCCACCGGGAGGCCCGGGTGGTGCCCGCCGAGCTGCGCAACGACGCCGGCATCGTCGGCGCCGCCATGGCAGCGGCCCGGGCGGCGGGCTGAGCCCGGCCCGCGGCAGCCGCGGGCCGGGCTCAGCGGGAGCGGTGGATCCGGCGCTGGGCCACGAACCGGGCGAGCACGATCAGCGCGGCCAGCCCGGTGCCGGAGAACAGCCAGCCGGCCCGCAGCGCCAGCCCGGTCGCCAGTGCCACCACCTGGGCGGTGACCCCGGAGGAGCCGACCGGCCCGAACGCCAGCAGCGCCAGGGCGAACGCGATCGGCCCGCTGATCGGCGCGGCCAGCAGGTCGGCGTAGCGCACCCGGACGGCCAGCTGGAAGCAGACCACCAGGTAGCCCAGGCCGAACAGCCAGCCGAGCCCGTCGAACAGCAGCCGGTCCAGGCCGGCCACCGCGAGCGTGGCCAGCACCGCGACCACGCCGGTGCCGACGGCCGTCAGCCGGGTCGGCCGTCCGGTCCTGCGGCGGCCGTACAGCCGGGGCGCGGAGCGCCCGCGCAGGGGCAGGCGCAACCGCGGCCCGGGCGCGGCCGGGCGGCCCGTGGCGGGCGCGTCGGCCACGGGGCGCAGCCGGGAGGCGGGGGCGCCGGGGGGTCCGGAGGTCTCGGGAGCCCGGCCTGGACCGGGGACGGCGGCCCCGGCCGCGCCGTTCGGCGGTCGGCGTCTGGGCCCTGGCGGCTGGGTACGGATGCTCTGCTCCACCCGCCCAACGTACGGTCCGATCATCGCCACACTGTGTAATGGACCGTTCAGGTCTTGTCCCGTGTCCCCGGACCGGGTACTGATGTGACCGTCGATCAGGGCCCCGACCCGTCCGGCCCCGCCGGCGCACCGTGACCACCGGACCCGAGCCCCTCCCGGCGGCGACCGGGCGGTGAGGAGCTGCCCGTAGACTTGGGGGTCGGCCCGTACGGTGCCGACCCAACTCCTCCAAGCCCACGGGACTGCGCTTCATGTCGCTCACGATCGGAATCGTCGGCCTGCCGAACGTCGGCAAGTCGACCCTGTTCAACGCCCTGACCAAGAACGACGTGCTGGCGGCCAACTACCCGTTCGCCACCATCGAGCCGAACGTCGGCGTCGTCGGCGTCCCGGACGCGCGCCTGGCCAAGCTCGCCGAGATCTTCGGCTCCCAGCGCGTCCTCCCGGCGACCGTCGACTTCGTCGACATCGCCGGCATCGTGCGCGGCGCCAGCGAGGGCGAGGGCCTGGGCAACAAGTTCCTCGCCAACATCCGCGAGTCCGACGCGATCTGCCAGGTCGTGCGCGCCTTCACCGACCCGGACGTGGTGCACGTGGACGGCAAGGTGTCGCCCAAGGACGACATCGAGACCATCCACACCGAGCTGATCCTGGCCGACCTCCAGACGATCGAGAAGGTCCTGCCGCGGCTCCAGAAGGAGGCGCGCCTCAAGAAGGACACCGCCCCGGTGCTGGCCGCCGCCGAGGCCGCGCAGGCCGTCCTGGAGACCGGCAAGACCCTCTTCGAGGCCGGCTTCGACACCGCCCCGATCCGCGAGCTGCACCTGCTGACCGCCAAGCCCTTCCTCTACGTCTTCAACGTGGACGAGGAGGAGCTGGCCGACGAGGACTTCAAGAACGCCCAGCGCGCGCTGGTCGCCCCGGCCGAGGCCATCTTCCTGAACGCCAAGATCGAGTCCGAGCTGATCGAGCTGGACGACGCCGAGGCGCTGGAGCTCCTCCAGTCGATGGGCCAGGAGGAGCCCGGCCTGGCCACCCTCGCCCGGGTCGGCTTCGACACCCTCGGCCTGCAGACCTACCTCACCGCCGGTCCCAAGGAGACCCGCGCGTGGACCATCAAGAAGGGCGCCACGGCCCCCGAGGCGGCCGGTGTCATCCACACCGACTTCCAGAAGGGCTTCATCAAGGCCGAGGTCATCTCCTTCGCCGACCTCGTCGAGACCGGCTCCGTCGCCGAGGCCCGCTCCAAGGGCAAGGCCCGCATCGAGGGCAAGGAGTACGTCATGCAGGACGGCGACGTGGTGGAGTTCCGCTTCAACGTCTGAGCGGCCGGCGCGGCGGCACGTCGCTGACGCCGCAGGCAGCACGGGGGAAGGGGCCGGACTCCGTGGAGTCCGGCCCCTTCGGCGTTGCCCGTGCCGGACGGGTGCCGGATGTTCCGGTGCGGGGCCGCGGTGGTGAGCAGGTCTTGTGGACGGTGGGCCGGTGTCCCACGTGGACGACCGGTCGGGGGTGGGGCCTTCGGTCGTTCGGGATCCGGTGAAGGGCGGTCCGGCGGGCGGGGGTTCCTCTACGCTGAAGCGGACAACCGGGCTGTGGGGGAGAGGTGTTGGGCGTGGAGGTCGCGCTCGCGGTCGAGCCGGCGGGGGACGGGCGGGAGGGCGAGCAGGCCGAGGCCGCGGGCTCGCTGCGCCGGTGGCTGCTGGCGGAGCCCGAACTGCGGGGCAGTGAGGTGCGGGCCGGGGCGGCCGATCCGGCGGAGGGCCGGATGGGGGAGGTGCTGGAGGTCGTCAACGTGGTGCTGGCCAACGGCATCGCGCTGGCCGGCCTGGTCACCGCCGTGGCGACCTGGCGGGACGCGCGCCGGGGGAGGCCGCGGGTGCGGATCGAGTGCGGCGGCGCCACCGTGGTGGTCGAGGGCGGCTCCGCCGAGGAGGTCCGCCGGATCCTGGAGCAGCTGGAGCAGCTGGAGCAGCTGGAGCGGCCCGCTCCGCCCGGGCTCCCGGCCCAGCCGGCACGGCCGGGCGCTGCGGCGCCGGTCCCGGCGACCGGAGACGCCGAGTAGCCGTGGCCGCACTGGCGGACCCGGGCCGGTCGGCGGCCGTGCTCATCGGGGTCCACGACTACCTCCACCTGGACGGGCTGCCGGCCGTGGCGGCGAACCTGGAGGCGTTGCACAGGGTGCTCACCGACCCGGCGGTGTGGGGGCTGCCCGCCGGGGCGTGCACGGTGATCTCCCAGCCGGGCAGCGCGCGGCAGGTGCTGGACACCGTCCGGGAGAAGGCGCGCGAGGCCACCGACACCCTGCTGGTCTACTACGCCGGCCACGGTCTGACGGACGACTACACGGACGAGCTGCACCTGACCCTGCCGGACACCGTCCGCGACTCCGAGTACACCGCGCTGCGGTACGAGTCCCTGCGGCGCGCGGTGCTCGACCCGCAGGCCCGGGCCCGGCGCACGGTGGTGATGCTGGACTGCTGCTACAGCGGGCGGGCGCTGGCCGGCGCGATGAGCGCGGGTGAGCACATCGCCGACCAGGCCGTGATCAACGGCAGCGTGGTGCTCACCGCGACCTCGGCGACCAGGGCCGCCCTCGCGCCTCCCGGGGAGCGTTACACGGCCTTCAGCGGGGAGCTCATCGGGCTGCTGGAGGCGGGGCTGCCCGGCGGGCCGGACCTGCTCGACATGGAGACCCTCTTCCGGCAGCTGGCGCAGCGGCTCTCGGAGAAGTCCCGGCCGATACCGCAGAAGCGCAGCCGGGACGACGGCAGCCGGATCGCGATCGCCCGCAACCGGGCCGCCGCGGTGCGGCCGGCGCCGAGCGGCGCGCCGGGGCACGGCGAACGGCGCGCGGGCGAGGAGCGGCGCCGGACGGCGGAGGCGGACGCCCGGGAGAAGCTGCGTCAGGCGGCCCGGCTGGTGGCGGTGCTGGCGGCCAAGCCGGATCCGGACTTCGCGCTGTTCTGGCTCGCGGTGCCGGTGGCGCGCGAGCTCTTCGGGGAGGGCTCGCTGGAGCCCGTCGGTGTGGTGGAGCCGGGGACGTGGTACCTGGCCGTCGACGGGCAGGGCGGCGCCCTGCGGGTGCAGCTGGCGGACGGCACGACGGGGTTCCTGCTCGACGTCGACGGGATCCAGAACGGCAACGCCGACCCGCCGGAGGCCGCGGAGCCGGAGGGCGCGGAACCGGAGGACGGGGAGCCGGAGTTCGCGCCGTACTGGCTGGCGGTGCCCGCGACCCGTCCGCTGCTCGCGCTGGACGGGTCGTGGAATCCGGTGGGCGAGGTCCGGCCGGGCACCTGGTACCTCGGTGTCGAGGAGCGGGGGGCCGCCCTGGTCGTCCAGCTCCCGGACGGAACGCAGGGACTGTTGCTCGACCTGAGCGGGATCCAGCGGGACGGCACTGACCACGCGGAGGCCGGGGAGGTCGACTTCGTGCCGTTCTGGTTCGTGCTGCCGCTGGAACACCACCCGTTGATGGCGGAGGACGGTTCGGACCGCAGGGTGGGGGTGCTGGAGGCGGGGCGGTGCTACCTGGCCCTGCAGCATCGGGGCCAGGGCCTGCTCGTCCAGGCGTCGGCCACCGCCCGGGGGCTGCTCCGTACGACGCACGGCGCCCGGCGGGGGACCAAGGGCCGCGCCGGGGACGTGCGCCGGCTGTCCAAGCTGATCGATGCCGCTTCGGCGACCGGTCCGAGCCCGGACTTCCAGCCGTTCTGGTTCGCGGTTCCGGAGGTGCGTCCGCTGTTCGGGGCGACGGCCCGGGAGCCGGTCGGAGTCCTGCTGCCGGGAATCTGGTACCTGGCCGTCGAGCAGCGAGGCACCGCCCTGGTCGCCCAGCTGCGCAGCGGCCGCAAGGGCCTGCTGCTCGACGCGGCGGGCATCCAGCGCGGGTGACCGCGCCGGACGCACCGGTCAGCGGCGGACGGTGACGGTCAGGGTGCCGTCCGGGCCGGCGGTGACGGTGACGTCCCGGAGGGTGTCGGCGTGGGCGTCGGGGCGGTGGGCGAGGGCGCGCGGGCCGATGCCGACGACGCGCACGCCGGCCGCGCGGGCGGCCTCGATGCCGGCGCCGGAGTCCTCGAAGGCGAGGCAGTCGGCGGGGTCGTGGCCGAGGGCGGCGGCGCCCTTGAGGAAGCCTTCCGGGTCGGGCTTGCTGGCGCCGACGGACTCGGCGGTGATCAGGACGGGCGGCAGCGGCAGGCCGGCGGCGGCCATCCGGACGGTGGCGAGTGGCTCGTCGGCGGAGGTGACCAGGGCGTGCGGCAGGTCGGCGAGGGCGGTCAGGAAGGCGGGCGCCCCGGGCACGGGGACGACGCCGTCGGTGTCGGCGCGCTCCTCGGCGAGCATCCGACGGTTCTCGGCGAGGTTGACCTCGACGGGGCGGTCGGGGAGGAGGGCGGCCATGGTCGCGTGGCCCTGGCGGCCGTGGGCGACGGCCAGGACGGCGGCGGGGTCGAGGCCCTGCCGTTCGGCCCAGCGGCCCCAGCACCGCTCCACGACGGCGTCGGAGTTGACCAGGGTGCCGTCCATGTCGAGGAGGAGGGCGTGGGCGGTCAGCTGGATCGGGGCGGCGGGCATGGGGAGGCTCCTCGCGGGCGCGGCGGACGGACGACGCAGGGCTGAGTCGTTTGTTCCTTGATGATACAAAAGATCATCCGAGCAAGTGGGCGTTGACCGCCCGGGCCTCCTCGGCGAGCTCCGGCAGCTCCACCACCTCGACCCCCGCCGCCTCCAGCAGTACGGCTCCCTGGCAGTCGGTGACGAAGAGGTCCGGCTCGCGCCACGCCACCACCACCCGCGGCACGCCCGCCGCGATGAGCAGCCGGGCGCACGGCACCGGCCGCGAGGCCCGTCGGCCGCACGGTTCCAGCGAGCTGTACACGGTCGCGCCGCGCAGCCGCGGGTCGTCGGCCGGGAGCTTGCCGAGGGCCGCCTCCTCGGCGTGGGCGTGCGCGTCGACCTCCCGGCTGTAGCCCTCCGCCAGCACCTCGCCGTCGGCGTCGACGATCACCGCGCCGACCGAGAAGGCGGTCTCGGACGGCGGGCAGCTGCGGGAGAGTTCGACGGCCCGGCGCAGGTGGTCGAGGTCGGTGGTCACGCGGCGGACTCCTTCGGGGCGTACCTGAGCAGGACGACGTCGCCCACCGTACGCGCCTCCAGCAGGCGCATCCGCCGGGCCGGGCCGCCGGGGAAGGCGGCCGGGCGGACGAACCGCGGCGCCCCGGCCTGGCCGACCAGCAGCGGGGCGACGGCCAGCTGCAGTTCGTCGGCAAGCCCCTGCGCGAGGAACTGGGTGTGCACCCCGCCGCCGCCCTCGACCATCAGCCGGCGAACCCCCCGCGCGCCCAGGTCGTCCAGCACCGTGCCGAGGTCCACCGACCCGCCGAGCGCCACCACGTCGGCCAGGCCGTCCAGGCGGGGGCGCAGCACCGCCGCGCCGGCGTCGGTGGTGTAGGCGAGCTTGGCGCCCCCGGTGTGCCAGAAGCGCAGGCCGGCGTCGAGGGCGCCGCTCGCGCTGAGCGTGACCTTCAACGGGTACGCGGGGCGGCCGGCCGCGAGCCGGGCGGCCCGGCGGTCGGGGTCGTTGACCAGCAGGCGCGGGTTGTCGGTGCGCAGCGTGTTGCCGCCGACCAGGACGGCGTCGGCGGCCGCGCGCTCCGCGTCGACCCGGTCGAAGTCGGCCCGGTTGGAGAGCAGCAGGCGTTCGGGGGAGGCGTCGTCGAGGTGTCCGTCGAGCGACACGGCGGCGCTCAGCAGGACGAAGGGGCGCTGGCCGGGCATGGCGGGTGACCGTTCTGTCGGGTGGGCCTCCACGGTACGGCCGGCGTGGGGGCCGGGGCGGTCGAGTGTTCGATGAATGAGACGAATCTTCTCGGAATGTGGATGACCGGCTAGCGTTCGGAGTGTCGCGGAACCGACCACGTCCCAGGGGGGACCCCATGACCGGACAGCAGCCCGTCGTCTACACCCACGGCCACCAGGAGGCCGTGCTGCGCTCGCACCGCTCCCGGACGGCGGCCGACTCCGCCGCCTACCTGCTGCCCGAACTGCGCCCGGGGCAGGTCCTGTTGGACATCGGTTGCGGCCCCGGCACGATCACCGCCGACCTGGCCGAACTGGTCGGCCCGACCGGGCGGGTGGTGGCCGTCGACACCTCCGCCGAGGTGCTGGCGCAGGCCGCCGGGTACGTGGCCGAACGCGGCCTGGCCAACGTCGTCTTCGAGGTCGCCGACGTGCACCGGCTGCCCTTCCGGGACGGCGGGTTCGACGTCGTGCACGCCCACCAGGTGCTGCAGCACGTGGCCGACCCGGTCACCGCGCTGCGGGAGATGCGCCGGGTGTCGGCGCCGGGCGGCGTGGTCGCGGCCCGGGACGTCGACTACGCCTCGATGACCTGGTTCCCCGAGGCGCCGGCGCTGGACCGCTGGCTGGAGCTGTACGAGCGGATCGCCCGGGCCAACGGCGGCGAGCCGGACGCCGGGCGGCGGCTGCTGTCCTGGGCCCGGGCGGCGGGCTTCGCCGAGGTCGCGGCGGGCGCGAGCACCTGGACGTACGCGACGCCCGGGCAGCGGGCCTGGTGGGGCGGGATGTGGGCGGACCGGGTGACGGGCACCGCGATCGGCCGGGCGGCGGTGGAACGGGGGCTGGCGGACCGGGCCGAGCTGGAGTCGATCGCGGCCGGCTGGCGGGAGTGGACCGCCGAGGACGACGGCTGGTTCTCGATGCTGCACGGCGAGATCCTGGCGCGCGGCTGACGACGCGGCTGACTGCGTGGCCGGCGGCGCGGCCGGCCGGGCGGGTGCTCTCGCGGCCGGCGCGTGGCGGCCGTCGGCCGCCCGGTGCGCGACGGACCGGGGAAAACGTTCGCGCGGACGTTCGGAAAGATCGGATAAAGTCGCGCGTCCGCTCGACCCGGACTCCTTCGGGCCGCTCCGGCCCGCTGCCGGGGGCGGGCCGACGAGTCGCACTGTCGAGCTGATGCCCGTACCGGCGGGCCGGGGGAGTCCACGTGTCCAAGCCTGAGTCCGAGCCGCCCGTGTCGGGGCCGGAGCCCGCCGTGGTGGACCTGCGCAAGCCGGCCGACGCGGCACCCGCCCAGCCCGCCCCGCCCGTGCCCACCGCTGCCCCGGAGCCGTCCGCCCCGGAGCCGTCCGCGTCCGCCGACGCGTCCGCCGACCCGTGGGCCGCGCCCGCCGGGCCCCCCGCGCCCGCCGCGCCGTGGCCGGCCCCCCAGCCCGCGCCCGCGCCGCCCACCCGTGGCGGCTGGGCCGCGGTGCCCCCGGCCGCGCAGTCCGGCTTCCAGCCCGGCTTCGCCTACCCCCAGGCCGCCCCCGCCACCAACGGCTTCGCGGCCGCCTCCCTGGTCACCGGCCTGGTCCTGGTGGCGCCGCTGGCCCTGCTGTTCGGCATCATCGGGCTGGTCCAGATCAACCGCCGCGGCGAGCGCGGCTTCGGGATGGCGCTGACCGGCCTGGTGCTCGGCGGGGTCGGGACGGCGCTGATGTCCCTGGCCGTCGTCGGGCTGTCCGTCGACGGCCCGGACGACCGGTCGGGCCGGCCCCCGAAGGCCCCGGCCGGCTCGGTCGCCTGGGCCGCGCTCAAGTCCGGGGACTGCTACAACACCCCCGAGAACGGCAGCCGGAGGGATCCCTCGGGCGGCGACGAGACGCTGTTCTGGGTGCGCCGGGTGCCGTGCTCCGCCCTGCACCACGGCGAGGTGGCCGGGACGGCCATGATCCCCTCCCCCCACGGGCCGTCCTACCCGGGCGAGAGCCGGGTCCGCGAGGTGGCCGCCGAGCTGTGCCGCAAGGTGCTCGACGACTACGCGCTCGACCAGTGGGCCGTCCCGGACGGCATGGACGACGTCTACCTCTACCCGACCCAGGGCAACTGGAAGTCCGGCGAGCGCTACGTGACCTGCGCCTTCGAGGACCGCGGAGGGGACCACCTGGGGACGGTCCGCACCGACCGGAGCAAGCTGACCCCCGCCCAGCTGGCCTACCTGGACGCCGTCCGCGGCTTCAACGACGTCTACGGGAAGCAGCCGAAGAAGTCCGTCGCCGACGCGCCGTCCGAGTACCGGGACTGGGCCCGGCTGATGGCCCTGGCCTCGCACGCCGAGGCTACGGCGTTGGGCAAGGACTCGACCGGGTGGCCGGCCGAGGTCAAGCCGACGGTCGACCGGCTGGCCGCCGCCCAGCGGGCGGCCGCCGGCTCCTGGGACGCCGCGGCCGCCGGCGCCGACCTGGAGGGCGACGTCCGCCGGGCCAGGGCGCTGGTGACCAAGACGGTGCCGCTCAGCGTGGAGATCCGGCGCGGGCTCGGCCTGTCCACCGGCGAGCAGGTGCCCGACCTCCAGGTCTGAGCCGCCGCCCGCCCGCGGCGGATTCGGTTACCCGCCGTTAACACCGCCCGTACCCGCCGGTAGCGCGCCGTGCGTAGCCTCGCGGCGGCGGATCCCCGGCCCGACCCCCACGCCGGCCGGGGATACGCTCCCGCCATGGACGCCTTTCGGGTGATGCGCCAGGACGACAACGGCAACCGTTACCTCGTCGCCGGGGGGCTGGAACGGGCCGAGGCGGAACGGCTGGCGGCCGAGTTCGAGGCCCGCGGCCACAAGCAGCTGTACTGGGTCGAGGACGAGGCCGCGGGTGCGCCCGGGGGCGACCGGGGCCCGGGCCGGCCGGGGGCGGGCGCGCCCACGCCGTAGGGTCGGGGCCATGGACCAGGCCAGCGGAACCCCCACCGGAACCAGGATCGTCGTCGGCGGCGCGCTCATCCACCGCGGGCGGGTGCTCGCCGCCCGGCGCAGCGCGCCCGCGTCGGTGGCCGGGCGCTGGGAGTTCCCGGGCGGGAAGGCCGAGCCGGGCGAGACCGAGGCGCAGGCGCTGGAGCGGGAGCTCCTGGAGGAGCTGGGCGTCCGGGCCCGGGCGCTGCGGCGGTTGCCGGGCGCCTGGACCGTCCGGCCGGGCCTGGAGCTGCGGTTCTGGGCGGCCGAGCTGCTCGCCGGTGACCCGCGTCCGCTGGAGGACCACGACGAGCTGCGCTGGCTCGGGCCCGCCGAGCTGGAGGGCGTCGACTGGATCGACCACGACCGGGACGTCCTGCCGCACGTCGCCCGGTTGCTGGCCGGCTGACCCGACGGACCGACCGGTGCGCCCGCCCGCGTGTCGGGGTGCGACGCGCTGGGCACGGGGTAGGTCAATCGGACAAGACGACCCGCCGTCCGGGATAGCCTGGGTCCTGCTGGGTATGTCACGTTTCGGGACCATTCGTCACCATCGGTGAGCCGCCCCAGCCGGCGACGCCGATCCCGACCAGAGCCGGAGGCCCCGTCGGTGTCGAGTACCGGGAACGGCGGCGCGGGAGCACGGCGGCCGGGCGCCGCAGGGAGCGCCGCCGCCCGCGCCCGGCTGCGCCGGGGCACCCCGCAGCCCCCGGTCGGCCGCCGCCGGCGGGAGACCGGCGAGGGCCCCGACGTCCCGGGCCCCGAGCAGCCGGGCCCGGCCCTGGCCGTGCCCGACCCGGGCGTCCGGCCCGGCCTGCGCAGCCGCCCCGGCCGGCCCTTCCCCGGCGGCCCCTCGGACGCCCCGCGCGGCCCCGGCGCACCGACCGAGGGCAGCCTGCTGGACATGCTGAAGGTCGCCATCGCGATCCTGGACACCGCCGGGCGGGTGGTCCTCTGGAGCCCGGCGGCCGAGGAACTCCTCGGCTGGCCGAACGAGCTGCTGGTCGGCCGCCGGATCGAGGAGCTGATCCCCGACCAGGAGCAGGTCTCCCGGATCCGTTCCGCGGTCCAGGACACCCTGCGCAACGGCCGCTGGGCGGGCAACGCCGAACTGCGCGACCGGGACGGCGCACCCGTCGCCGTCGAGGCCCGGATCTCCCTCCTGGTGGACGGCGACGGCACCCCGTTCCTGCAGGTCAGCCTGGCCGAGGCGGCCGCCGTCCGGGCCGTCGAGCGGGACCTCGCCGTCCGCGACGCCCTGTTCGAGCAGTCCCCGCTGGGCATCGCCATCCTGGACACCGACCTGCGCTACACCGCCGTCAACCAGACCCTCGCCGAGATGAACGGCGTCGCCACCGACGACCACGTCGGCCGGACCACCGGCGAGACCCTCCCCGAACGGGCCGCCGACGAGATCACCGCCATCCAGCGCCAAGTGCTGGCCACCGGCGAGCCCGTCATCGACGTCACCCTCGCCTCCCCGGTCACCGCCCGCTCGGGCTACCGCTCGATCTCCTACAGCCGGATGACCGACCGCGCCGGCCGGGTGCTCGGCATCTCCGGCACCGTGATGGACGTGACCGAGCGCTACCGGGCCGTCGCCAAGGTCGAGCACGCCCGGCGCCGGCTCTCGCTTCTCAACGAGTTCGGCTCCCGGGTCGGCGACCTGCTCGACGCCTCCCGGATCGCCCAGGAACTCGCCAGCTCCGTCGTCCCCCGCCTCACCGACCACTCCGCGGTGATCCTGCTGCAGGCCGTCGCGCACGGTGACGACCTGCCCCGACACGGCCACGACCGGCGCACCTCGCTGCTCCAGCTCGGCACCGCCTCCGTCCAGGACGGCCCCGAGGTCGAGGTCATGCTCCGCCGCGGCGCCCGGATCACCTTCGCCGAGGACTCCGCCTGCGGGCGGGTGCTGCGCACCGGCGTCCCCGAGCTGCTCTCCGGAGCCGACCAGCTCGACGACGTCACCTACCCGGGCGATCCGAAGATGCAGGCCGCGCACGACCTGGGCGTGCACTCGATGCTGGTCGTGCCGCTGCGCGCCCGCGGCATCGTGATCGGCCTGCTGCTGGTCAGCCGGGCCGGCTACCGCGAGGGCTTCGACCGGGACGACCTGGCCTTCACCGTCGAGCTGGCCGACCGGGCCGGCAGCTCGCTCGACAACGCCCGCCTCTACGCCCGCGAGCGCACCGCCGCGCTCACCCTCCAGCGCACCCTGCTCCCGCAGCAGGTCCCGCAGCCCACCGGCGTCGAGGTCGCCTACCGGTACGTCCCCGGCAGCAGCGGCACCGAGGTCGGCGGCGACTGGTTCGACGTCATCCCGCTGCCCGGCGACCGCACCGCCCTGGTGGTCGGCGACGTGATGGGCCACGGCCTGCGGGCCGCGGCCACCATGGGCCGGCTGCGCACCGCCGTCCGGGTGCTGGCCGCCCTCGACCTGCCGCCGGACGTCCTGCTGCGGCACGTCCACGAGCTGGCCGACGACCTGGCCCAGGGGCCGGACGAGGCCCTGCTCGCCACCTGCGTCTACGCCGTGTTCGACCCGGGGACGGCCAGGCTCACCGTCGCCAAGGCCGGACACATCCCGCCCGTCCTGGTGGTGCCGGGCGAGGAGGGCGAGGAACCGACCCGGACCGGCGGCCCGCTGCCCGGCGGCACCGGACGGATCCTCGACCTGCCCTCCGGCGCCCCGCTCGGCGTCGGCGGCGTCCCGTTCGAGTCCGTCGAGCTGAAGATCCCCGAGGGCAGCCTGCTCGCCCTCTGCACCGACGGCCTCGTCGAGTCCCGGGACAAGGACCTCGACGTGGGCCTCGGCCGGCTGGTCACCGTCCTCCAGGCCCCGCACGCCTCCATCCAGGCCGCCTGCGAGGCGGTGCTGGACACCATGGAACAGGGCCGCGAGCCCGACGACGTGGCGCTGCTGCTCGCCCGCCTCGGCCACGGACAGGCCGGCACCCCGACCGCGGGCTGGACCCTGCCGGCCGAGCCCACCGCCGTCTCCCGGGCCCGCCGGCTGGTGCGCTCCACCCTCGCGGAGTGGGGCGTCGAGCAGCTCACCGACGTCGCCGAGCTGCTGGTCAGCGAGCTGGTCACGAACGCCGTCCGGTACGCCAGCGCCCCCATCGGGGTGCGCCTGACCCTCGGCGAGACGCTGCTGGTCGAGATCTCCGACCCGCTGCCCGACCCGCCCCGGGAGCGCCACGCGGCCGAGGCCGACGAGGGCGGCCGGGGCCTGGAGCTGGTCCGCCGGCTGGCCCTGCGCTGGGGCGCCCGGGCCGAGGGGATCGGCAAGGTCGTCTGGTTCGAGCAGGCGCTGCCGGGTAATGAGCCCGACGGGTCGTGAGCGGGGCGCGGCGAGCGGACCACCGAGGGTGCGCGAGCCGGGCCGGAGACGAGGAGAACAGTGCGGCACGTGCCGGTAGGCGGCCGGGGGGAGCGCGCGCTCCGGAAGGGGGCGCGGGCGTGGCATTGTGGTTGCGCGGGCGGTAGGACAAAAACCTTCGCCCGATCTGATGTTGTGATGTTGAGGGCGTGTGAACGTACCCCTCGATGATGAATACTCGGTCTTCTCGACATCCGGACGGTCGCGGGTTGGAGGGGTCGGTCCGTTGAACAGCACCCCGGCGCGGAACGCGCCGAGCAGCAGCGGTCATGCCGCCGTGCCCGGGCAGGTCGGCGCACCACAGCTGCCCGTGCGCGCCGCCCAGGCGGGCGGCGACGGCGCGAGCCGCATCCGCACCGGCCGCCCGGCGGCCGACGGCCACCCGTGGGGTGCCGGCGACCCGGGCTCGATCTACGACTACATCCGGGTCGCCACCTTCGCGATCGGCCCCGACGGGCGGATCAGCCAGTGGAGCGAGCGCGCCGCCGAGTTCTTCGGCGTCCCCGCCCCGGACGCCGTCGGCGCCGACCCGATCACCACCTTCGTCCCCCGCGAACTCTGGCAGCGCGGCCGCGCCCGGCTGGAGCGCACCCTGGCCGGCGAGGAGTGGGTCGGCACCACCCCCTACCGGGACGCCGCCGGCGGCGAGGGCCTCGCCGAGCTCTACCTGATGCCCGACAGCGCCCTGCCCACCGCCGGGGCCACCTGCCTCGCCGTCGACCTCGGCCGGCTGCGCCGCATCGAGACCGACCTCGCCGCCTCCGAGGCCGTCTTCGGACAGACGCCCACCGGCTTCATCCTGTTCGACGACCGGCTGCGCCTGCAGCGGGTCAACGACGCCTTCGCCTCCGGCATGGGCCTGGCCCCCACCGACCTCGAGGGCCTCACCCCGCACGACCTCTTCCCGCCCTCCGAGGCCGACCGGCTCACCGCCGCCCTGCGCAAGGTCCTCGCCACCGGCGAACCCGTCTTCGACCTGCGCTTCCACGGCGCCGTCCCCACCCGCGAGGGCAACCGGCTCTGGGCCGTCTCGCTGTACCGGCTCAACGGCACCGCCGGACAGCCCATCGGCGTCGCCGGGCAGGTCTCCGACGTCACCAGCCGGCACGTCGCCGAGCGCGAGGCCGACGGCGTGCGCCGCAACCTCGCCCTGCTCAACGAGGCCAGCGCGCACATCGGCTCCACCCTCGACCTGGAGACCACCGCCAAGGAACTGCTCGACGTCGTCGTCCCGCCGTTCTGCGACCTCGCCACCGTCGACCTCTACACCGCACTGCTCTCCGGCGAGACCGTCCCCAGCGCCGGCCGCCTGGGCGACACCGTGCTCACCGACGGCAGCGGCGAACTGCGCCGGGTCGCCGTCTCCAGCGTCGTCGGCGGAGCCTCCTCCGTCCTCGGCTCGGTCACCGGCCTGCCCATCGCCGAAGCCGGCGGGACCCTCTGTTACCCGCGCCGCTCCCCGCACGCCAGGGCGCTGCGCACCGGCCGCAGCGTCATCCCCGAGCCCGGCCCCGACCCGCTGCTGCGCTCCACGCTGATCGTCCCGCTGGTCGCCCGCGACCAGGTGCTCGGACTCGTCCAGCTGTCCCGCGCCATCGGCAGCGAGCCCTTCGACGCGCGCGACGTCGCCATCGCCGAGGAACTCGTCGCCCGCGCCGCCGTCTGCATCGACAACGCCCGGCTCTACCGCCGCGAGCACGAGCGCGCCCTGATCCTCCAGCGCAGCCTGCTGCCCCCGGGCAACCCGGCCGCCAGCGGCCTGGAGATCGCCTGCCGCTACCTGCCCAGCAACAACAACACCGAGGTCGGCGGCGACTGGTTCGACGTCATCCCGCTGCCCGGCAACCGCACCGCCCTCGTCATCGGCGACGTCATGGGCCGCGGCCTGCGCGCGGCCGTCGCCATGGGGCAGCTGCGCACCGCCGTCCGCACCCTCGCCATGCTCGACCTCGACCCCGCCGAGGTGCTCGGCGCCCTCGACGAGATCGCCCGCGGCCTCGGCGACGACTCCGCGCCCGCCAGCCCGCCCACCCAGTACGGCCGGCTCACCTCCACGGCCGACGAGGAGGCCCGCGAGGTCTACCTGGCCACCTGCGTCTACGCGGTCTACGACGCCGTCACCCGGCGCTGCGTCTTCGCCAACGCCGGCCACCTGCCGCCCGTCCTGCTCAGCCCCGGCGAACCCGCCCGGATGCTCGACGTACCGCCCGGCCTGCCGCTCGGCGTCGGCGGCGAGCCCTTCGAGGAGGTCGAGCTGACCCTCCCCGACGGCGCCGTCCTCGGCCTCTACACCGACGGCCTGGTGGAGAGCCGCAAGCACCAGCTGGACGAGGGCCTGCGCGCCTTCCGCACCGCGCTCTCCGCCGAGGGCCGGAGCCTGGAGAACCTCTGCGACCACGTCCTCGGCGAGCTCAACCCGCACCACGGTGAGGACGACATCGCCCTGCTGATGGCCAAGGTGCACGCCTTCCCCGAGGACGCCGTCGGCAACTGGTTCCTGCCGCCCGAGCCGACCTCCGTCGCCAAGGCCCGCGAACTGGCCTGCAGCTGGCTGCTCGCCCGCGGCCTGGACGAGCTCGTCGACACCACCGAACTGCTGGTCAGCGAACTCGTCACCAACGCGCTCAAGCACGGCCGGGGCGAGATCCGGTTGCGACTGCTGCGCGAGCGCAGCATGGTCTGCGAGGTCTGGGACGACGGCTACGCCCAGCCCCGGCAGCGGCGCGCCCAGGAGACCGACGAGGGCGGGCGCGGCCTGCAGCTGGTCAGCCTGCTGGCCGAGCGCTGGGGCAGCCGGCGCACGCCCAAGGGCAAGATCGTCTGGTTCGAGCTGGGGCTGTAGCGGGATCGGCCGTCCGGGTGCAGTCGCCCGGCGGCCGCCGTGTCGGCCCCGGGCGGGGCGCCCGGTCGGCGTTCCATGGCCGCCATGCGCGTCCGCCAGCTCATCGCCGCAGCCGCCGCGCTGCTGCTCGCCGCCGTCCTCGGTGGCTGCTCCGAGGACCAGGCCCCGGCCCGCACCCCGGCCCCCGCCCCCGCACCCGCCTCGGCCGACCCGACCACCAGCACCGGGGACGTCCGGCCCGCCGACCGCACCGACGTGCGGGACGGCGGCACGCTGCGCTGGGCCGTCGACGGCGTCCCGGCCACCCTCGACGTCTACCAGGACGCCGCGACCGCCGATTCGGCGCTGCTCGCCCACGCCCTCTACCCCTCGCTGTTCCGGCCCGACGAGCACGGCCGGCTCGTCCCCGACCCGGACTACCTGGAGGGCGCCGAGTCCACCCCGCCCGGGCGGCTGCCCCAGGTCGTCACCTACCGGCTCAACCGGCACGCCGTCTGGAGCGACGGCACCCCGCTCTCCGCCGCCGACCTCACCGCGCAGCGGGCCGCCCTCTCCGGCCTCGACCCCGCCTACCGGGGCGCCCACCCGGCCGGGTACGACGCCATCGACTCGATCACCGCGGGCGCCGACCCGCACGAGGTCAGGGTCACCTTCCGGCGGCCCTGCGCCGAGTGGCGCGCCCTGTTCGGCCCGCTCTACCCGGCCGCCGAGACCGCCACCGCGGACGCCTTCAACCGGCCGCTGACGGGCGGGCCCCACCCGACCGCCGGTCCGTACGCGGTGTCCCGCTACGACGCCGCCGGCGGGACGGTCACCGTCGTCCGCAACCCGCTGTGGTGGGGCGACCGGCCGAAGACCGACCGGATCGACTTCCTGGCCACGCCGCCCGAGCGGCGCCTCGACGCCCTCGACCAGGACCGGCTGGACATCGCCCCGCTCACCACCGCGGTCGACCGGGCGGCGCCCGCGCCCGCCACCGCCCCGGCCGGGCTCACCCCCGTACCCGTCCCCGGCGCGGTGCCGCCCGCCCCCGTGCCGCCCGCCGCCGCACCGGAGGCGGCGGCGGGGGCCCTGCGGCGGGCCGAGGCGCTGCCCGGCGTCACCGTCCACCGGGCCGCCGCCGCCTCGCTCACCCAGCTCACCCTCAACGCCGCCCGCGCCCCGCTCACCGACCCGGCCCTGCGCCGCGCCCTCGTCCGCGCCGTCGACCGTCGGCGGATCGCCGAGGCGGCACTCGGCCCGCTCGGCCTGCCCGCCGCCCCGCTCGGCAGCCACCTGCTCGCCGGCGACCAGGACGGCTACCGCGACAACAGCGCGGCCGCCGGCCCCGACGCCGCCGCCCGGCTGCTCGACCGGGCCGGCTGGAAGCGCCCCGGCGCCGGCCGCACCCGGGTCAAGGACGGCCGGGAGCTCGCCCTCACCCTGCTCGTCCCGGCCGGCTCCGCGACCGCCGGGCGCACCGCCGCGGCGCTCACCGCCGACCTCGCCGAGTCCGGCGTGGCGGTGCGGGCGGTCACCGCGCCCGCCGACACCTTCGTCCGGGACCACCTCGCCGCCGGGGACTACGACCTCGCCCTGTTCTCCTGGCCGGCCGGCGCCAGCCCCGCGGGCGAGCAGCGGCCCGCCTACGCCAAGCCCCGGCCCGACGCCGACGGCGCCCTCGACCCCGGCGGCAACTACGGCCGTAGCGGCACCGAGGAGATCGACCGGCTCTTCGACCGCGCCGCCGCCGAACTCGATCCCGCCGCCCGCCTCGACCTCCTCCAGGAGGCGGACGTCCGGATCTGGCAGCTCGGGCACTCGGTGCCCCTCTACCAGCGGCCCGAGCTGGTCGGCGTCCGCACGGACCTCGCCGGCGCCGGCGCCTGGGGCTTCGCCTGGCCGCGCTTCCAGGACATCGGCCGGAACGCCTAGGACGGGGCCCCGGACGTGATCCAGCTGTGATCTTGATCCCGCCCGACCTGGTCGTTTCTGCTCACCTGGGCGGTTCCCCGTACGATAGGAGGAAGCCGAGGCATGTCCATATGCCCGGCGGGTGGACCGGTAGTAGCAGGCGGAACGGGCGGCGGCGATCAACAGGGATCGCAGGTCGGCGTCTCGCGGCCGGGCGCCGCAACCCACGATTCCGGGAGAATCAGCTAGGCATGCCCACGCGCAACGACATCCGCAACGTCGCCATCGTCGCCCACGTCGACCACGGCAAGACCACCCTGGTCGACGCCATGCTGAAGCAGGCCGGCGCCTTCGCCGCCCACCAGCAGCTGGACGACCGGATGATGGACTCGAACGACCTGGAGCGCGAGAAGGGCATCACCATTCTCGCGAAGAACACCGCCGTCAAGTACCACCCCAAGGACGGTGGCGCGCCGATCACCATCAACATCATCGACACCCCGGGCCACGCCGACTTCGGTGGCGAGGTCGAGCGCGGTCTGTCGATGGTGGACGCGGTCGTCCTGCTGGTCGACGCCTCCGAGGGTCCGCTGCCGCAGACCCGCTTCGTGCTCCGCAAGGCGCTCACCGCGCGCCTGCCCGTCATCCTCTGCATCAACAAGACGGACCGCCCGGACTCCCGGATCGACGAGGTCATCAACGAGACCTACGACCTGTTCCTGGACCTGGACGCGGACGAGGACCAGATCGAGTTCCCGATCGTCTACGCCTGCGCCCGTGACGGCGTCGCCTCGCTGACCAAGCCGGAGAACGGCACCGTCCCGGCCGACAGCACCAGCCTGGAGCCGTTCTTCTCCACCCTGCTGGAGCACGTCCCCGCGCCGACGTACGAGGAGGACGCGCCGCTGCAGGCCCACGTCACCAACCTCGACGCCGACAACTTCCTCGGCCGCATCGCGCTGCTGCGCGTCGAGCAGGGCGAGCTGCGCAAGGGCCAGACCGTGGCCTGGATCAAGCGCGACGGCTCGATCCAGAACGTCCGCATCTCCGAGCTGCTGATGACCGAGGCGCTCACCCGCAAGCCGGCCGAGGTGGCGGGCCCGGGTGACATCTGCGCCGTCGCCGGCATCTCCGAGATCATGATCGGCGAGACCCTCGCCGACACCGAGAACCCGATCGCCCTGCCGCTGATCACGGTGGACGAGCCGGCCATCTCGATGACCATCGGCACCAACACCTCGCCGCTGGTCGGCCGCGGCGGCAGCGGCAAGGGCGCGGACGCCAAGTCCGGCGCCAAGGTGGACCGCAAGGTCACCGCCCGCCAGGTGAAGGACCGCCTGGACCGCGAGCTGATCGGTAACGTGTCGCTGCGCGTGCTGGACACCGAGCGCCCGGACGCCTGGGAGGTGCAGGGCCGCGGTGAGCTGGCGCTGGCCATCCTGATCGAGACCATGCGCCGCGAGGGCTTCGAGCTGACCGTCGGCAAGCCGCAGGTGGTCACCAAGGAGGTCAACGGCAAGACCCACGAGCCGGTCGAGCGACTGACCGTGGACGTGCCGGAGGAGCACATGGGGGCGGTCACGCAGCTCATGGGCGTCCGCAAGGGCCGGATGGACAACATGTCCAACCACGGCTCGGGCTGGGTCCGGATGGAGTTCGTGGTGCCGTCCCGCGGCCTGATCGGCTTCCGCACCGAGTTCCTGACCAGCACCCGCGGCACCGGCATCGCGCACTCGATCCACGAGGGCCACGAGCCGTGGTTCGGCCAGCTGTCCACCCGCAACAACGGCTCGCTGGTCGCCGACCGCGCCGGTGTGGTGACCGCCTTCGCGATGACCAACCTGCAGGAGCGCGGCGTGCTCTTCTGCGAGCCGGGCACCGAGGTGTACGAGGGCATGATCGTCGGTGAGAACTCGCGCTCCGACGACATGGACGTGAACATCACCAAGGAGAAGAAGCTCACCAACATGCGGTCGTCGAACGCCGACGTCGCCGAGTCGATCGTCCCGCCGCGCAAGCTCTCGCTGGAGCAGTCGCTGGAGTTCTGCCGCGAGGACGAGTGCATCGAGGTGACCCCGGAGACGGTTCGCATCCGTAAGGTCGTGCTGGACCAGAAGGACCGCGGGCGCACCGCTTCGCGCGCCAAGAAGGCGTGATCAGGTCGTCCTGAACGGCCTTTGGCCGAAAGTTCGCCCCCCTTTCCGATGGAGAGGGGGGCGAACTTTTTCAACTACCGCAAGTTGTCGACGCGCGTATAAACGGAATATCGCTTACCACAGCCGGGTGTCCGCTGAGCGAACACGACACTCCGTCATGCATGACGACTGTCCGTTTGGTACCTGTCTGACTATGTCTCTTATGTCCGGTTTTCGAAACTTACCGACCGTTCATGTGACCTAATTGAGATCGGCATTGGTCACTTTCGTGTCCGTGCGTGACGGATAGTGGAGCCAGTCAGGCTCGGGTCAAGGGTTAACGCGCAGGGGTGCGCGCCGAAACCACGAGCGCGGACGGCACAGCGGATCCGGTATCAACCTTCCGCGGTGCTCTCCTCGTTGGATAGTCGATTTCAGGAGGCATCCCCCATGCGCGGTGCAACCACGACCAAGTGGGTTGTCGCGGCTACCGCGATCGCCCTTGCGGCGACCGCTTGCAGCACGAGCTCGAAGAGCAGCGACAAGGCCGCGTCCGGCGGCGGCAGCATCGCCGTCCAGCTCGGTGAGCCGCAGAAGGGTCTGATCCCGCAGAACACCGCCGAGTCCGAGGGCAACCAGGTCCTCTACGCGCTGTTCACCGGTCTGGTCGACTACGACAAGAAGACCAACGCCCCGCGCCTGCAGGTGGCCGAGTCGATCGAGACCACGGACTCCAAGGTCTGGACGATCAAGCTCAAGGACGGCTACACCTTCCACAACGGTGAGAAGGTCACCTCCAAGTCCTTCGTGAAGGCCTGGAACTGGGGCGCCAACCAGGACAACGCCGCCGAGGGCATGCCGTTCTTCGACAAGATCGAGGGCTCCGAGCAGCTGGCCCCGGGCAAGGACAAGAAGCCCACCGCCACCGAGCTGTCGGGCCTGAAGGTCGTCGACGACAAGACCTTCACCGTCACCCTGAAGAACCCGTTCTCCCAGTTCAAGACCATGCTGGGCTACAGCGCGTTCTACCCGCTGCCCGACGCGTTCTTCGCCGACCCGAAGGCCTTCGGCGAGAACCCGATCGGTGACGGCCCGTTCCAGATGGACGGCGCCTGGGAGCACAACAAGCAGATCAAGATCAAGCGATTCGACAACTACGGCGGCACCAAGGCCAAGCTGCAGAACGTCACGTTCAAGATCTACGACAACCTGGACACCGCGTACAACGACCTGCGCGCCGACAACATCCAGGCCACCAACAAGCTCCCGATCTCCGCCATGTCCTCCGTGGCCAGCGAGTTCGGTGACCGCTACATCAACAAGCCGGAGTCGGGCGTCGGTTACATCGGCTTCCCGATCGCCTACAACCCGGCCTACGCCAAGCCCGAGATCCGCAAGGCGATCTCGATGGCGATCGACCGGGACCAGATCACCAAGACGATCTTCGCCGGCACCCGCGTCCCGGCCTCGGACTTCATCAGCCCGCTGATCAACGGCTACCGCAAGGACGCCTGCGGCGACGCCTGCAAGTACGACCCGGCGAAGGCCAAGGACCTCTTCACCCAGGCCGGCGGTCTGCCGAACAACACCCTGGAGCTCGGCTACAACGCCGACGGCGGCCACAAGGAGTGGATCGAGGCCGTCGGCAACCAGCTGAAGAAGAACCTCGGCGTCGAGGTCACCTTCAAGCCGTTCGAGAAGTTCGGCAAGATCCTGGACGCGCTGCAGGCCAAGCAGTACCAGGGCGCCTTCCGCATGGCGTGGCAGATGGACTACCCGTCGATCGAGAACTACCTCCGTCCGATCTTCTCGAAGGTCGCGATCGAGAGCGGCTCGAACTACGGCGGCTACGTCAACGAGGACTTCGAGAACCTGCTGAACCAGGCCGACCAGGCGAAGACCGAGGACGAGGGCATCAAGCTCTACCAGCAGGCCGACGACATCCTCATCAAGGAGATGCCGTACATCCCGGTCTACAGCTACCAGGCCTCGGCGGCGTACACGAAGAAGATCAAGAACTTCGACACCGACGCCCAGTCGCGTTACAACCTGGCCGAAGTCGAGCTGGCCGGCTGATCCGGTAGTCAGACGAATGGGGGCGGGTGGACCGGACCACAGTCCGGCTCTGCCCGCCTCCCTTCCTTGTCCGAAAGTATGGAGGTCTGATGGGCCGCTATGTGATCCGCCGACTGATACAGGCAATCCCTGTCCTGCTCGGCGCGACGCTGCTGATCTACGCGCTCGTCCACTACCTGCCCGGTGACCCGGTGCAGGCCCTGGCGGGCGAGAAGCGTGCCGACCCGATCGTGGCGGAGATGATCCGTCAGAAGTACCACCTGAACGACCCGTTCCTCGTTCAGTACTGGAACTACATCTCGGGCGTCTTCCAGGGCAACCTGGGTGAGAGCCTGACCGGTCGCTCGGTGAGCGAAATGATCGGCGACGCGTTCCCCTACACCATGAACCTCGCCCTGGTGGCATTCATCATCGAGGCGGTCGTCGGTGTGGCGGCGGGCGTCATGGCGGCCCTTCGCAAGGGCAAGTTCCTCGACCAGCTGGTCCTCATCAGCACGCTGCTGGTCATCTCCGTCCCGGTCTTCGTCACGGGCTTCATCCTCCAGCTGGTGCTCGGCGTCCAGCTGAAGAACTCGTACGGCATCGACTTCTTCTCGGTCTCGTTCAACGAGGACGACGGCCTGCGGGCCTACCTGCTGCCGGCCTTCGTGCTCGCCTCGCTCTCGCTGGCGTACGTCGCCCGTCTGACCCGCACCAGCCTGATGGAGACCATGCGCGCGGACTACGTCCGCACCGCGGTCGCCAAGGGTCTGAAGCGCCGTCGGGTGATCGGCCGTCACGCCCTGCGCAACGCGCTGATCCCGATCGTCACGTTCCTCGGCGCCGACCTCGGTGGCCTGATGGGCGGCGCGGTGATCACCGAGAAGATCTTCAACATCCACGGCATCGGCGGTCTGCTCGCCCAGGCCGTGTACCAGAAGCAGGGCACGATCATCGTCGGCGTCGTCACGCTGCTGGTGATGATCTACCTCGTGACCACCCTGCTCGTGGACATGCTGTACGCCGTGCTCGACCCGAGGATTCGCTATGAGTGAGACCATCACCAAGGACGCCTCGGCGCCGGCCGGGGACAACAGCCCGAAGGCCGCGCCGGCGAAGGCGAAGCCGGAGCGCGTCGCCAGCCTCTGGTCGGACGCCGTCCGCGACCTGCGCCGCAACCCGCTGTTCATCATCGGCGGCGTGCTGGTGCTGGCGCTGATCGTCATCTCGATCGTGCCGCAGTGGTTCACCGACGGCAGCCCGTTCTCCAACGGTGCGTGCGACCTGTCGCACTCGCTGGAGCGTCCGAGCGCCGAGCACTGGTTCGGATACGACGTCCAGGGTTGCGACAACTACACCCGCACCATCTGGGGTGCCCGCAACTCGATCATCGTCGGCATCCTGACCACCACCACGGTCACCCTGGTCGGCTCGCTGCTGGGCCTGCTGGCCGGTTGGAAGGGCGGGGTGATCGACTCGATCCTGTCCCGCTTCACCGAGATCTTCTTCTCGATCCCGACCCTGCTCGGCGGCATGCTGATCATGTCGATGCTCGGCAAGGGCAACGCCTACACCGTCTCGCTGGTGATGGCCGTCCTCGGCTGGCCGCAGATCTTCCGCATCATGCGCGCCTCGGTGCTGGCCAACAAGAACAACGACTACGTGATGGCCGCCCGCGCCCTGGGCGCCGGCGCCGGCCGGATCACCTTCCGGCACATCCTGCCGAACGCCATCGCGCCGGTCATCGTCGTCGCCGCGATCAGCCTGGGCGTCTACATCGGTGCCGAGGCGGCGCTGTCCTACCTGGGCATCGGCGTCCAGTCCCCGGAGATCTCCTGGGGCCTGATGATCAGCGACGCCCAGGTGCGCTTCCTGGCGGCCCCGCACGTGCTGCTCTTCCCCGCTGCGGTCCTGAGCGTCACCGTGCTGGCCTTCATCATGCTCGGCGACGCGGTCCGCGACGCCCTCGACCCGAAGCTCCGCTGAGAGAAGAGGTGACGACCCGATGACCACCGTGATCGAGAAGAACCAGAAGAGCGGCCGGCTCGAAATCGGCACCCCGCTGCTGGAGGTCAAGGACCTCCACGTGGAGTTCCACACCCGGGACGGCGTCGCCAAGGCCGTGAACGGCGTCAACTACTCCGTGGCCGCCGGCGAGACCCTCGCGGTGCTCGGCGAGTCCGGCTCCGGCAAGTCGGTGACCGCCCAGACCATCATGGGCATCCTGGACATGCCGCCCGGCAAGATCAGCCAGGGCCAGATCCTCTACCGCGGCCAGGACATGCTGGCCATGAAGGAGGAGGAGCGCCGGCTCATCCGCGGCCAGAAGATCGCGATGATCTTCCAGGACGCGCTGTCCTCGCTCAACCCCGTCATGACCGTCGGCGCCCAGCTGGGCGAGATGTTCCGGGTGCACCGCGGCGCCTCCAAGAAGGAGGCCCGGGAGAAGGCCGTCGAGCTGATGGAGCGGGTGCGCATCCCCGCCGCCAGGCAGCGCGTCGGCGACTACCCGCACCAGTTCTCCGGCGGCATGCGCCAGCGCATCATGATCGCCATGGCGCTCTCCATGGAGCCCGACCTGATCATCGCGGACGAGCCCACCACCGCCCTGGACGTCACCGTCCAGGCCCAGGTGATGGACCTGCTCGCCGAGCTGCAGGCCGAGTACAACATGGGCCTGATCCTGATCACCCACGACCTCGGCGTGGTCGCCGACGTCGCGGACAAGATCGCCGTGATGTACGCGGGCCGGATCGTCGAGACCGCCCCGGTGCGCGAGCTGTACGCCAACCCGGCGCACCCGTACACCAAGGGCCTGCTCCGCTCGATCCCGCGCCTGGACCAGAAGGGCCAGGAGCTCTACGCGATCAAGGGCCTGCCCCCGAACCTGCTGAAGGTCCCGGCCGGCTGTGCGTTCAACCCCCGCTGTGACGTCGCCACCGACCTGTGCCGCACGGAGATCCCGGCGCTGCACCAGGTGACCGACAAGGACGGCAAGGAGCTCACCGGCCGCCGCAGCGCGTGCCACCTCTGGAAGGAGACCCTCCATGGCTGAGCCCATCCTGGAGGTCAAGGACCTGGTCAAGCACTACCCGCTGACCCAGGGCATCCTCTTCAAGAAGCAGGTCGGCGCGGTCAAGGCGGTCGACGGCATCTCCTTCGACCTGATGCGGGGCGAGACGCTCGGCATCGTCGGCGAGTCCGGCTGTGGCAAGTCCACGCTGGCCAAGGTGCTGATGAACCTGGAGCGGGCCACCTCCGGCCAGGTGCTCTTCAAGGGCGAGGACATCTCCAAGCTCAGCGGTGCCGGCCTCAAGGCCGTCCGCCGCAACATCCAGATGGTGTTCCAGGACCCGTACACCTCGCTGAACCCGCGCATGACGGTCGGCGACATCATCGGGGAGCCCTTCGAGATCCACCCCGAGGTGGCGCCCAAGGGCGACCGCCGCAAGGCCGTCCAGGACCTCCTGGACGTCGTGGGTCTGAACCCGGAGTACATCAACCGGTACCCGCACCAGTTCTCCGGCGGCCAGCGCCAGCGCATCGGCATCGCCCGCGGCCTCGCGCTCAAGCCCGAGATCATCATCTGCGACGAGCCGGTCTCCGCCCTGGACGTCTCCGTCCAGGCGCAGGTGATCAACCTGCTCGAGCAGCTGCAGAGCGACTTCGAGCTCTCCTACATGTTCATCGCGCACGACCTCTCGATCGTCCGGCACATCTCCGACCGCGTCGGCGTGATGTACCTCGGCAAGATGGTCGAGATCGGCAGCGACGAGGAGATCTACGAGAACGCCACCCACCCGTACACCCAGGCGCTGCTGTCCGCCGTGCCGGTGCCGGACCCGACCGCGCGCGAGTCGCGCGACCGGATCATCCTGAGCGGCGACATCCCCTCGCCGGCCAACCCGCCGTCGGGCTGCCGCTTCCGCACCCGCTGCTGGAAGGCGGAGGAGCGCTGCTCCACCGAGGTCCCGCTGCTCGCGGTGCCCTCGGTCCTGGAGGGCCCGGCCGCGCACCAGTCGGCCTGCCACTTCGCCGAGGTCCGGGAGACGGCCGCCGCCTGATCCCCGCTCCTCACGAGGCACCCGGAAGGGCCCGCGGCCACGCGCCGCGGGCCCTTCCGTCGTTCCGTCAACTCGGCAGGCGGGGTCCTGCACCCGTCCGGGGGTACCCGACTCGCGCCGTCGCCGGGGCGCGCTTCTCATGGGGTGTGATGCGACACACACCATGAGGAGGGACCTCCATGCCCGTAGCCGCCCGCGTTCGTTGGGTCCTCGCCGCTGCGACATCCGTGGTCCTAGTGGCCACCGGGTGCAGCAGCGGCGGCGGAGGCAGCAGCTCGTCGGACACCAGCAAGACCTTCAGCTACCAGAGCAGCGAGCCGCAGAACCCGTTGCAGCCCGCCAACGCGAACGAGGTCGGCGGTGGTCGCATCATCCAGAACCTCTTCAAGGGGCTCGTGGACTACGACCCGAGCAACGCGAAGATCCGCATGCAGGTGGCGAAGTCGATCGACACCAGCGACTCGCAGACCTTCACGGTGACCCTGAACGACGGCTGGAAGTTCCACGACGGCACCCCGGTGCACGCCAAGAACTTCGTCGACGCCTGGAACTGGGCGGCGACCGCCAGCAACAACCAGATCAACAGCTCCTGGTTCTCGGACATCGAGGGCTACAAGGACGTCCACCCGGCCAGCGGCCAGCCGACCACCACCAAGATGTCCGGCCTGACCGTCACCGGTGACCTGGGCTTCACCATCAAGCTGGTCAACAAGGTCTCGTACTTCGAGTACAAGCTCGGCTACATCGCCTTCTCGCCGCTGCCGGACGGGTTCTTCAACGACCCGGCCGGGTACGGCCAGAAGCCGGTGGGCAACGGCCCGTACCAGTTCGTCAGCTGGTCGCACAACCAGCAGGTGGTCACCAAGACCTTCCCGGACTACCAGGGCGTGGACAAGCCGAAGAACGGCGGCGTCGTCTTCAAGATGTACAACACGTCCGAGGCCGCCTACGCGGACCTGCAGTCCAACAACCTCGACGTGATGGACCAGGTGCCGCCGTCCGCGCTGGCCACCTACAAGAGCGACCTCGGGGACCGCGCGATCGACTCCCCGCAGGGCGCCATCCAGAACATCGGCTTCCCGCTCTACCAGGCCGACTGGGCCCCGCCGGAGAAGGCCAAGGTGCGCCAGGGCCTGTCGATGGCGATCGACCGCAACACCATCACCAAGACGGTGCTGCAGGGGTCGCGCGCACCCGCCTCCGCCTGGGTGGCCGACGGCGTCGAGGGCTACAAGGCCGGCACCTGCGGCGACTTCTGCAACTTCGACCCGGCCAAGGCCAAGCAGCTGATCACCGAGGGCGGCGGTGTCCCCGGCAACAAGCTGACCATCACGTACAACGCGGACGGCGGCCACAAGGAGTGGGTCGACGCGGTCTGCAACTCGATCCGGCAGAACACCGGCGTCGAGTGCACCGGGGACCCGAAGCCCGACTTCAAGACGGCCCGGGCGGCGATCACCGGGCACCAGGTCACCGGCGCCTTCCGGACCGGCTGGGTGCAGGACTACCCGCTGAACGCCAACTTCCTGTCCGACGTCTACCGCACCGGCGCCGCGTCCAACGACTTCGGCTACAGCGACCCGCAGTTCGACGCGGACGCCACCAAGGCGGACGAGGCCCCCAACATCTCCGACACGGTGACCGGCTACCAGCAGGCCGAGGGGGTGCTGCCGAGCGGGATGCCCGCCATCCCGCTCTGGTACTACCGCACCAACTCGGGCTACTCCACCAACGTGCAGAACGTCATGTTCGACTCCTTCGGCAACCCGGCCTGGACCCAGGTCGAGGTCAAGGGCTGACCAGGCCCCCCGCGCCGGCCCCGCCCTCCCCGCACGGAGGGCGGGGCCCGGCCCTCCCGGCCGACCGTCCCGGCCGGTCGCGCACCTAGGAAGGAGGCTCGGATGGGCAGTTACGTACTGCGGCGGGTGCTGCAGATGATCCCGGTGTTCTTCGGCGCCACGCTGTTGATCTTCCTGATGGTCTACACGCTGCCGGGCGATCCGGTCTCGGCCCTGTTCGGCCAGAAGGCCGCCGACCCCGCGGTGGTGGCCAGCATCAAACACAAGTACTACCTCGACCAGCCGGTCTGGAAGCAGTACCTGCACTACATGGGCAACCTCTTCCAGGGCGACTTCGGCACCAGCTTCACCGGCCGCCCCGTCACCGACATCATGGCGGACGCCTTCCCGGTGACCATCCGGCTCGCCCTGCTGGCCTTCGGCTTCGAGGTGATCTTCGGCCTGCTCCTCGGCGTCGTCTCCGGCCTGCGGCGCGGCAGCATCCGGGACACCGCGGTGCTGGTCCTCACCCTGCTGGTGATCTCGATCCCGGTCTTCGTGCTGGCCTACATCGCCCAGACGATCTTCGCGACCAACCTGGGCTGGGTCACCCCGACCGTGCAGGACTCCACCGACATCTCCCAGCTGATCCTGCCCGCGATCGTGCTCGGCTCGCTCTCGCTCGCGTTCGTGGCGCGGCTCACCCGCACGTCCATCGGCGAGAACCTGCGGGCCGACTACATGCGCACGGCGGTCGCCAAGGGCCTGCCCCGGCGGACCATCATCACCCGCCACCTGCTGCGCAACTCGCTGATCCCGGTGGTCACGTTCCTCGGCACGGACCTCGGCGCGCTGATGGGCGGCGCCATCGTCACCGAGGGGATCTTCAACGTGCAGGGCATCGGCAACGTCCTGTACCGGGCGATCAACCAGAAGGAAGGCCCGACGGTGGTCGGCATCGTCACCGTCCTGGTGATCGTCTACCTCGTCGCCAGCCTGCTCGTCGACCTGCTCTACGCGGTCCTGGACCCGAGGATCCGCTATGCCTGACATCCACGACGAGGACTCGTACGAGCCGCACCCCAAGCCCGGGGTCTCGCACCTCGACTTCGCCGGCGAGCAGGGCATGGCGGTCGAGCAGGAGACCCTGATCGAGGCCGACCCGGCCAAACGGGAGGAGGCCCGCAGCCTCTGGGGCGACGCCTGGCGCGACCTGCGGCGGCGGCCGGTCTTCCTGATCTCGACCGTCCTGATCCTGCTGCTGATCATCATGTCGATCTTCCCGTGGGCGTTCACCGACGCCGACCCGCGCAAGGCCGACCTGGTGCACGACTACCTCAAGCGCCCGGACTGGACCGACTTCTTCGGGGCCGGCTGGTTCGGCTACGACGCCCAGGGCCGCTCGATCTACGCCCGGGTGGTGTACGGCGCCCGCGCCTCGATCACGGTCGGCATCTTCGTGACCGCCGGCGTCACCCTGCTCGGCGGGCTGACCGGCATGGTCGCCGGCTACTTCGGCGGCGCCGTGGACGCGGTGCTCTCCCGGATCATCGACATCTTCTTCGGCATCCCGCTGCTACTCGGCGCCCTGGTCCTGCTGAACGGCTTCTCCAGCCGCACGGTGTGGGCCGTGGTCTTCGCCCTGGTCGTCCTCGGCTGGACCCAGATCGCCCGCGTGATGCGCGGCGCCGTGCTGACCGTCAAACAGGCCGACTACGTGGTGGCCGGGCGGGCGCTCGGCGCGGGCACCGGGCGGCTGATGCTCCGGCACATCCTGCCCAACGCCGTGGCGCCGGTCATCGTGGTCGCCACCATCGCGCTCGGCGGGTACATCGCGACCGAGGCCACGCTGAGCTTCCTCGGCATCGGCCTGCAGGACCCGACCATCTCCTGGGGCATCGACATCTCCTCCGCCCAGAAGGTGATCCGCACCGCGCCGTACGTGATGTTCTTCCCGGCCGCGGCGCTCTCCGTCACCGTGCTGGCCTTCATCATGATGGGCGACGCGGTGCGCGACGCCCTCGACCCGAAGCTTCGCTGAGCGAGGGGAACGCATCGTGACTACAGCTGTGGACGCCACCAGGCCCGCGCGCGAGGCGCCGTACGAGGGGCCGCTGCTCGACGTGCGGGACCTGCACGTCGAGTTCGTCACCCGGGACGGCGTCGCCAGAGCGGTGAACGGGGTCAACTACAGCGTCCGGGCCGGGGAGACGCTGGCGGTGCTGGGGGAGTCCGGCTCGGGCAAGTCGGTGACCGCACAGGCGATCATGGGGATCCTGGACATGCCGCCGGCCCGCATCCCGCGCGGTGAGATCCGCTTCCGCGGCCAGGACATGTTGAAGATGGGCAAGGAGGAGCGGCGGAAGATCCGCGGGCAGAAGATCGCGATGATCTTCCAGGACGCGCTCTCCTCGCTCAACCCGGTGCTGACGGTGGGCTTCCAGCTCGGCGAGATGTTCCGCGCCCACCACGGGACGTCCCGCAAGGACGCCAAGGACAAGGCCGTCGAGCTGATGGACCGGGTGCGCATCCCCGCCGCCAAGCAGCGCGTCAACGACTACCCGCACCAGTTCTCCGGCGGCATGCGCCAGCGCATCATGATCGCCATGGCGCTGGCCCTGGAGCCCGACCTGATCATCGCGGACGAGCCCACCACCGCGTTGGACGTCACCGTCCAGGCCCAGGTGATGGACCTGCTCGCGGAGCTGCAGGCCGAGTTCCACATGGGGCTGATCCTGATCACCCACGACCTCGGCGTGGTCGCCGACGTCGCGGACAAGATCGCCGTGATGTACGCGGGCCGGATCGTCGAGACCGCCCCGGTGCACGAGCTCTACGCCCGGCCCGCGCACCCGTACACCCGTGGCCTGTTGGACTCCATCCCCCGGCTGGACCAGAAGGGCCAGGAGCTCTACGCGATCAAGGGCCTGCCGCCCAACCTGCTGCGGATCCCCAAGGGCTGCGCGTTCAACCCGCGCTGCCCGCGGGCGCAGGACCGCTGCCGGGCCGAGGTGCCGGAGCTGTTCCCCGTCACCGACGACGACGGCGCCCCGGTGACCGGGCGGGGCAGTGCCTGCTTCTTCTGGAAGGAGACCCTCCATGAGCAGCGCTAACGGAGCCAGCGCACTGGGTGCGGTGCCCGCGGAGGCCGCCTTCGCCCAGGCCGTGCCGCGCGGGGAGCCGATCCTGGAGGTGCGGGAGCTGGTCAAGCACTTCCCGCTGACCAAGGGGATCGTCTTCAAGAAGCAGGTCGGCGCGGTGAAGGCGGTCGACGGGGTCAGCTTCGACCTGATGCAGGGCGAGACGCTGGGCATCGTCGGCGAGTCCGGCTGCGGGAAGTCCACGCTGGCCAAGGTGCTGATGAACCTGGAGCCGGCCACCGGCGGATCCGTGAAGTACAAGGGCGAGGAGATCTCCCGGCTGTCCGGGGCCGGGCTGAAGGCGGTGCGGCGGAACATCCAGATGGTGTTCCAGGACCCGTACACCTCGCTGAATCCGCGGATGACGGTCGGCGACATCATCGGGGAGCCCTTCGAGATCCACCCCGAGGTGGCGCCCAAGGGCGACCGCCGCAAGGCCGTCCAGGACCTGCTGGACGTGGTCGGGCTGAACCCGGAGTACATCAACCGGTACCCGCACCAGTTCTCCGGCGGCCAGCGCCAGCGCATCGGCATCGCCCGGGGGCTGGCGCTCAAGCCGGAGGTGATCATCTGTGACGAGCCGGTCTCGGCGCTGGACGTCTCCGTCCAGGCGCAGGTGATCAACCTGCTGGAGCAGCTGCAGGGCGACTTCAACCTGTCGTACATGTTCATCGCGCACGACCTGTCGATCGTCCGGCACATCTCCGACCGGGTCGGGGTGATGTACCTCGGCAGGATGGTCGAGATCGGCAGCGACGCGGAGATCTACGACCACGCGACCCACCCGTACACCCAGGCCCTGCTGTCGGCCGTCCCGGTGCCCGACCCGACGGCCAGGGAGTCCCGGGACCGGATCGTGCTCACCGGGGACGTCCCCTCGCCGGCCAACCCGCCCTCGGGCTGCCGCTTCCGCACCCGGTGCTGGAAGGCGCAGGACCGCTGTGCGACCGAGACGCCGCTGCTGACCTCGCCGTCGTGGCTGGAGGGGGCGGCGCGGCACGACTCGGCGTGTCACTTCGCTGCGGAGCGCGAGATCGGGCAGAGCGCTGCGGAGCGCGAGATCGGGCAGAGCGCTGCGGAGCGCGAGATCGGGCAGAGCGCTGCGGAGCGCGGCGAGGGGCCGGGCGGGCAGGGCCCGCAGGACGAGCCGGGCCCGCAGGGCGGGGAGGAGGACGGGCCGGGGAGCGGTCCGCCCGGGTAACGATTCGGTTGACGCCGCCGGCGCGGCGAGGCATCCAGGGCGCGTCCTCGATCGAGGGCGCGCCCTCGCGTTGTGCTGCGGAAATACCGCCGGAAAGATCATTACTCCTCGTAAACGCGCGAATACCGGCATCCGGTGTTCGCTATTCGGCGCCCGGAGTGGGTGATTCCGTTTTCGATATGCGGGAATTTGGCGAGCATTGTCCGGCCTGGCCTGAGCATGTAATTGAAAAGAGACGTGACGTGGATTCCGCAAGGGGGGTCGGTTGATCGATAGTTGCTCTGCGCGTATCAGCGGTCACCTCGCCAACTGTGTGGATCGGCCCTGATGTCGACCTCCGCCATGCCCGGCACACCGAGTGGCGGGGCGCCGTTCGTTCGTAAGCCCCTAAATCGAGGAGCAGTTGAATGAGGCTCACCAAGACGATGCGTCTGACCGCGCTCGCGGCGTGTGCGGCACTGGCGATCTCCGCGTGCAGCACCGGCAGCGACAAGAAGTCCTCGGAGCAGGCGAGCGGCGGCACGGGGAAGACCGGCGGCTCGATCAGCATCGAGTCGGGTGAGCCGCAGAACGGCCTGATCCCGCAGAACACCGCGGAGTCCGAGGGCGCGCAGGTGGAGTTCGCGCTCTTCGCCGGCCTCGTCGAGTACGACCCCAAGACCACCGCGCCCAAGCTGCGCGTCGCCGAGTCGATCGAGACCCAGGACGCCACCGTCTGGACCATCAAGCTCAAGGACGGCTACACCTTCCACAATGGTGAGAAGGTCACCGCGCAGTCCTTCGTGGACGCCTGGAACTGGGGCGCCAACCAGGACAACGCCGCGCAGGGCCTGCCGTTCTACGACAAGATCCTCGGCTCCGAGGACCTCGCCCCGGGCAAGGACAAGAAGCCGACCGCGACCGAGCTCAAGGGCCTGAAGGTGGTCGACGACAAGACCTTCACCGTCACCCTCAAGGCGCCGTTCTCGCAGTTCAAGACCATGCTCGGGTACAACGCCTTCTACCCGCTGCCGAAGGCGTTCTTCGCGGACCCGAAGGCGTTCGGCGACAAGCCGATCGGAAACGGTCCGTTCCAGATGGACGGCGCCTGGGAGCACAACAAGCAGATCAAGATCAAGCGGTACGACAACTTCCCGTCCTTCGACCGAAAGGCGAAGCTGGATTCGGTCACGTTCAAGATTTACGACAAGCTGGAAACCGCGTACAACGACCTCCGCGCGGACAACATCCAGATCACCAACAAGCTGCCGATCTCGGCGCTCGCGACGGTCTCCCAGGAGTTCGGCGACCGGTACATCTACCGGCCGGAATCCGGTGTCGGCTACCTCGGATTCCCGATCTCGACCAACCCGGCGTTCAAGAGCGCGGACCTGCGCAAGGCGATCTCGATGGCGATCGACCGCGACGCGATCTGCAAGACGATCTTCTCCGGCACCCGCGTGCCGGCCTCGGACTTCATCAGCCCGATCATCCCCGGCTACCGCCAGGGCGCCCTCGGCGACGCCGCCAAGTACAACCCGGCGAAGGCCAAGGAGCTCTACACCCAGTCCGGCGGCCTGCCCGGCAACAAGCTCGAGATCGGGTACAACGCGGACGGCGGCCACAAGGAGTGGATCGAGGCCGTCGGCAACCAGCTGAAGAACAACCTCGGCATCGAGGTCACCTTCAAGCCGTTCGAGAAGTTCGGCAAGATCCTCGACGCCCTGGGCAAGAAGGAGTACTCGGGCGCCTTCCGGATGGCCTGGCAGATGGACTACCCGTCCATCGAGAACTACCTGCGCCCGATCTTCTCCAAGGTCGCCATCGAGAACGGCTCCAACTACGGCGGCTACGTCAACGAGGACTTCGAGGCGCTGCTCGCCAAGGCCGACGGCGCGAAGACCGACGACGAGGGCATCAAGCTCTACCAGCAGGCCGACGACATCCTGATCAAGGACCTCCCGTACATCCCGGTCTACACCTACATGCTCTCCTCGGCCTACACGAAGGCCGTGAAGAACGTGATCGTGGACGCGCAGAACCGGATCGACCTGGCCAGCGTCGAGCTCGCCTGATCCGACGTCACCCTCCCGCCCCCGGCGGGCGGGAGGAGCCCACGACCGGCACCACCGATGGGCGGTGCGGGAAACCCCCGCACCGCCCGTCAGTGGCCTGCCCCCAACCGTGAGGAGGCCGCATGGGCCGCTATGTGGTCCGCCGGGTCATCCAGGCCCTACCCGTGATCCTCGGCGCGACGTTCCTGATCTACGCACTGGTCTTCCTGCTGCCTGGCGACCCCATCCAAGCGCTGGCCGGTGAGAAGCGCGCGGACCCCACCGTGGTGGCGATCCTGCGCGACCGGTACCACCTGGACGACCCGTTCTTCGTCCAGTACTGGCACTACCTGATCGGGCTGTTCAAGGGCGACTTCGGTGAGGACTACCGCGGCAACGCGGTGGTCGACGTGATGACGCGGGCCTTCCCGTACACGATCAACCTGGCGCTGACCGCGCTGGGCGTGGAGATGGTCATCGGCATCGTGGCCGGCGTGGTCGCCGCGCTGCGGCGCGGGCGCTTCATCGACAACCTGGTGCTGATCTCGACCCTGATGGTCATCTCCATCCCGACCTTCGTGATCGGCTTCGTGCTCCAGCTGCTGCTCGGGGTGAAACTCAACCGCGACTACGGCATCGACTTCTTCCCGGTCTCCTTCAACGAGGACGCCGGGTTCCGCTCGTACCTGGTGCCGGCCTACGTGCTGGCGTCCACCTCGCTCGCGTACATCGCCAGGCTCACCCGGACCAGCCTGATCGAGGTGATGCGGGCCGACTACGTCCGCACCGCGGTGGCCAAGGGCCTGAGTCCGGTGCGGGTGGTGGTGCGGCACGGGCTGCGGAACGCGCTGATCCCGATCATCACCTTCCTCGGCATGGACCTGGGCGGACTGATGGGCGGGGCGGTGATCACCGAGGGCATCTTCAACATCCCCGGGATCGGCCACCAGCTGTTCCAGTCCGTCTACCTGCGCGAACGGACCATCGTGGTGGGCGTGGTGAGCGCCCTGGTGATGGTCTACCTGTTCACCAACCTGGTGGTCGACCTGCTCTACGCCGTTCTTGACCCGAGGATCCGCTATGAGTGAGCCGACGAAGCACGAGGACGTGAAGGTGTCGATCCCCGCGCAGGCCGGCGGGGACGTCGCGGCCCCGGCCGCCCCGGCCGCGGCCGGCAAGGAGCGGGTGGCCAGCCTCTGGACCGACGCCTGGTACGACCTGCGGCGCAACCCGCTGTTCATCATCGGCGGCCTGCTGGTGCTGTTCATGGTGGCGCTGGCCGTCGTCCCGCAGCTGTTCACCGACCAGGACCCGAACTCGGCCGGCTTCTGCGAACTCTCCTCCTCGTTGAAGCGCCCCAGCGCCGATCACTGGTTCGGCTTCGACGTCCAGGGCTGCGACATCTACACCCGGACGGTCTGGGGCGCCCGCAACTCGATCATCGTCGGCCTCCTGACCACCTCGCTGGTGGTCCTGGTCGGCGGCACCCTCGGTCTGCTGGCGGGCTGGCTGGCCGGCTTCTGGGACAGCCTGCTCTCCCGGGTCACCGAGATCTTCTTCGCGATCCCGCTGCTGCTCGGCGGCATGCTCATCATGTCGACCTGGCAGAAGGGCAACGCCTGGACGGTCTCGGCGGTGATGGCGGTGCTCGGCTGGCCGCAGATCTACCGGCTGATGCGCTCGGCGGTGATCTCCAACAAGCACAACGACTACGTGGTCGCGGCCCGCGCGCTGGGGGCCGGCACCCGGCGGATCGTCACCCGGCACATCCTGCCGAACGCGGTGGCCCCGGTGATCGTGGTCTCCACCATCAACCTCGGCGTCTACATCGGCGCCGAGGCGGCGCTGTCCTACCTGGGCATCGGCATCCAGTCCCCGGCGATCTCCTGGGGCCTGATGATCAGCGACGCCCAGTCCCGCTTCCTGAACGCCCCGCACGTGCTGCTCTTCCCGGCGGCCGTGCTGAGCATCACCGTGCTGGCGTTCATCATGCTCGGCGACGCGGTCCGCGACGCCCTCGACCCCAAACTGCGCTGAGGAGGGCCGCGAACCATGGCTGACCTGACGAAGCCGTCCGGGAGCAGGGACGGCGGGCCGCGGATGGACGCGGTCCAGGTGATCGGCGGCGGACGGGAGCACCTGGTGCCCGGCACGCCGCTGCTGGAGGTCGACGACCTGCACATCGAGTTCCACACCCGGGACGGCGTCGCCAAGGCCGTCAACGGGGTGAGCTACTCGGTGTCGGCCGGCGAGACGCTGGCGGTGCTGGGGGAGTCCGGCTCGGGCAAGTCGGTGACCGCGCAGGCGATCATGGGCATCCTCGACATGCCGCCGGGGCGGATCACGGCGGGCCGGATCCTCTTCCGCGGTCAGGACCTGCTGACCATGGGCGCCAAGGCCCGGCGGGCGGTGCGCGGCCGGAAGATCGCGATGATCTTCCAGGACGCGCTCTCCTCGCTCAACCCGGTGCTCAGCGTGGGCTACCAGCTCGGCGAGATGTTCCGGGTGCACCAGGGGGCCACCCGCAAGGAGGCGAAGGAGAAGGCCGTCGAGCTGATGGAGCGGGTGCGCATCCCCGCCGCCAGGCAGCGCGTCGGCGACTACCCGCACCAGTTCTCCGGCGGCATGCGCCAGCGCATCATGATCGCCATGGCGCTCTCCATGGAGCCCGACCTGATCATCGCGGACGAGCCCACCACCGCGTTGGACGTCACCGTCCAGGCCCAGGTGATGGACCTGCTCGCCGAGCTCCAGAACGAGTTCCACATGGGGCTGATCCTGATCACCCACGACCTCGGCGTGGTCGCCGACGTCGCGGACAAGATCGCCGTGATGTACGCGGGGAGGATCGTCGAGACCGCCCCGGTGCACGAGCTCTACGCCCGGCCCGCCCACCCGTACACCCGCGGCCTGCTCACCTCGATCCCGCGGCTGGACCAGAAGGGCCAGAACCTCTACGCGATCAAGGGCCTGCCGCCGAGCCTGCTGCGGATCCCGCAGGGCTGCGCGTTCAACCCGCGCTGCGACCGGGCGCGGGACCGCTGCCTGACCGAACTCCCGTCGCTGGTCCCGGTGCTGGACGCCGACGGGGCCGACCTGCCGGGCCGCCGCAGCGCCTGCCACTTCTGGAAGGAGACCCTCCATGGCTGAGCCGATCCTGGAGGTCCGGGACCTGGTCAAGCACTACCCGCTGACCCAGGGCATCCTGTTCAAGCGGCAGGTCGGTGCGGTGAAGGCGGTCGACGGGGTCAGCTTCGACCTGGTGAAGGGCGAGACGCTGGGCATCGTCGGCGAGTCCGGCTGCGGGAAGTCCACGCTGGCCAAGGTGCTGATGAACCTGGAGCGGGCCACGGCCGGCCGGGTGCTCTTCAAGGGCGAGGACATCACCCGGCTGTCCGGGGCCGGGCTGAAGGCCGTTCGCCGGAACATCCAGATGGTGTTCCAGGACCCGTACACCTCGCTGAACCCGCGGATGACGGTCGGCGACATCATCGGGGAGCCCTTCGAGATCCACCCCGAGGTGGCGCCCAAGGGCGACCGCCGCAAGGCCGTCCAGGACCTGCTGGACGTGGTCGGGCTGAACCCGGAGTACATCAACCGGTACCCGCACCAGTTCTCCGGCGGCCAGCGCCAGCGCATCGGCATCGCCCGCGGCCTCGCGCTCAAACCGGAGCTGATCATCTGCGACGAGCCGGTCTCCGCCCTGGACGTCTCCGTCCAGGCGCAGGTGATCAACCTGCTGGAGCAGCTGCAGGGCGACTTCGGGCTCTCCTACATGTTCATCGCGCACGACCTCTCGATCGTCCGGCACATCTCCGACCGGGTCGGGGTGATGTACCTCGGCACGATGGTCGAGATCGGTACGGAGGAGGAGATCTACTCCTACCCGACGCACCCGTACACCCAGGCCCTGCTGTCGGCCGTCCCGGTGCCCGACCCGACCGGGCGGGAACAGCGCGAGCGCATCCTGCTCAGCGGCGACCTGCCCTCGCCGGCCAACCCGCCGTCGGGCTGCCGCTTCCGCACCCGCTGCTGGAAGGCGGAGGAGCGCTGCTCCACCGAGGTCCCGCTGCTCGCGGTGCCCGCGCTGCTGGAGGGCCCGGCCGCGCACCAGTCGGCCTGCCACTTCGCCGAGGTCCGGGACGTGATCGGGACGGGCTGACACCGGCCCGCGCGAGCGGCCGGGCCCCGGGTGCGAACGGCACCCGGGGCCCGGCCGGTCCGGCGGTGTGCGCGTCGGCCGCCCCGGCCGGGCTCAGCGCTCGAAGCCGACGTTCTCCCAGACGATGTCGGACAGCCCCTGCGCGCCGATGTTGGCGAGGTTGGCGCGGGCGCCGTACAGCTGCGGGCGCTGGTAGAGCGGGAGCACGCCGGCCACCTTCCACAGTTCGCCGTCGGCCTGGTTGATCGCCTCGGACGCGGTGGCGGCGTCCGGTGCCGCGGCGGCCCGGTCGAGGGCGGCGTCCACCGCCTGGCTGCCGGCGCCGACGTGGTTGGTGCCGCCGTTCT
The DNA here is from genome assembly GCF_044768035.1 of Kitasatospora sp. NPDC101176. Lineage (NCBI taxonomy): Bacteria > Bacillati > Actinomycetota > Actinomycetes > Kitasatosporales > Streptomycetaceae > Kitasatospora > Kitasatospora sp. NPDC101176. Next base: position 20,327 of record NZ_JBIWPA010000025.1, on the reverse strand, counting down.
GGACGAAGTTGGCGCGGTTGCCGCTGGCGGGGAAGGGCGTGCCGAGCAGCGAGTAGGCGGTGATGTCGAAGTCGTCGCGGTTGACGTACCGGTCGAAGAACTCGTTGGCGGCGGCGGTCACCGTGGTGACCTTGACGCCGACGTCCTTGAGCATCCTGGTGGTGGTGGCGGCCTCGTTCTGGGCCTGGGTGACGCCGGCCGGGATGACCATCCGCAGGTTCAGCTCGCGGCCGTCCTTCTTCCGCACGTCGCCGTCGAGCTTCCAGCCGGCCGCGTCCAGCTTGCGGGCGGCCTCGGCGGGGTCGTAGCGGCTGAGGCCGAGGGAGTTGTCCCGGTACGCGTTCTGGTTGGCGACCAGCAGGTGGTTGTTGAGCGGGACGGCGGGCCAGTCCAGACCGTTGAGGTCGGCGCGGATGACGGTGTCCCGGTTGATCGCCTGGAAGACGGCCTGGCGGACGGTCGCGTCGCTGAGCGCCGGGGTGCGGGCGTTCAGCGTGAACTGGCGGAAGTCCGGCCCGCCGGCCCGGCGCACCGCGGCGCCCTTGGTGTTCCTGATCGTCTGGTAACCGGCCACGTCGGGGCCGTTGTTGAAGAGGTCGATCTCGCCCTTGGCAAAGGCGGCGGCCATGGCGTTGGGCAGCATCGCGTGGAACACGATCCGGTCCAGCACCGGCTTGTCGCCCCACCAGCCCGGGTCGGCGACCAGGGTGACGGTCTGCGCGGCGCGGTCCAGCTGCTCCACCTTGAACGGGCCGGCGGTGACCGGGATCGCGTCCAGGTATGCGGAGTTGAACTGGTCCGGGGTGGCGACCCGGCTCGCCGGCAGCAGCGGCGCGTTGGCGGCGCCGTTGAACATCGACTGCCACTCGGAGAACGGGCGGTCGAAGGTCATCACGGCCTGGAAGTCGTCCTTGCCGCGCTCGACCGAGGAGACCAGCTCGAAGCCGGTGCTGCTGGACGACTTGTAGGCCGGGTCCTTCCCGTTCAGGGCGCGCCAGTTGGCCTCGATGTCGCGCCACGTGATCGGGGTGCCGTCGGACCAGTGGGCCTTCGGGTTGAGCGTCCAGACGACCACCTGCCGGCCGTCCCGCTGCTCCGCGTGGGCGTCCTGCAGGTAGGCCGGGTTGACGGTCTGGGTGCCGGCCGCGTCGGAGCGGAAGAAGGTCGGCAGCAGGGGCTTGGTGACGCTGATCGTCGAGGACTCGCTGCCGTCGGCGTGGATCGGCGACCACTGCCGGGAGAACTGCGCGATCGCCAGGTTGAGGGTGCCGCCCTGGCGCAGCTGGGCGCGGTCACGCGGGTTGACGTCGATCGAGGTCAGCTTGGGGGTGCCGGCGGCCGGCAGCCCGTCGGCGGAGCCTCCGCCCTGACCGGACGCGCACGAACAGAGCGCCAGCGAGAGGGAGAGGGCGGTGAGACCGGCGAGTACGGCCGTCCGGTGGTGGAGGCGGCGGCTCATCGGCGTGCTCCCGAGGTGGCTGTGGCGGAAGGTGTGGCGTCACATCTTGCTGACCGGGAGGTGGAGTTGTCGAGGGGCGGGCCGGCCTCCTCCGGATCGGAGGGAGCCGGCCCGCCCCTGGACGGGTGCCGCGCGGCGTCAGGCGGCGGTGAACTTGAAGGTGCGGTCCTTGTCGCCGCTCTTGTCGAGCAGCGGGGTGAGGGCGTCCGCGACGTCCTGCGGGGTGAGCACGGCGGTCTGGCCGTTCTTCTTGACCTTCACCTTGTCGAACACGCCGTCCAGCTGGGCCTTCAGCGCGTCGAGGTCCCACTTGGGCACGATCTTGCCGGAGGCGTCCGGGACGAGCGTCAGCGCCTTGGCGGCGCTCTTCGGCCCGAAGTCCCACTTCTTGGCGCCGACCAGGACGTGGATGTTGCCGTTGACCGCGGACTTGCCGAGGCTGTCGGCGGCGGCCTGCAGCGCCTGCGCGGAGGTCTTGGGCTGGGCGGCCGTCACCGCGAGGGCGACCGGCTGGTCGGGCTTGCCGGCCGCGCGGTCGCGGTAGGCCTGCTCGACCACGTCGAGGGCGCTCGCCGAGTCCACGGCCTGGCCGGCCCGGCCGGGCACGACGACCGGGTCGCCGTTGTCGGCGAACTTGACGTAGCCCTCCTGCAGCCCGGAGCCCGAGCCGGCGGCCAGGGTGTCCAGGGCGGCCTTCAGCTTGGCCCGGTCGACCTTGACCTCCGGGGCGACGGCCTTGGTGCCGCCCTGGAGGGACTTGATGACGTCCACCGGGTTGTAGCTGTGCTGGGCGAGGCCGTCCACGGTGCCGGTGGTGTCGAAGGCGAGCCCGGCCACGGTCGGGTCGAGGTCCAGCACCTGGTCGCCGACCTTCAGCTTGAGCGGCTGCTGACCGGCCTTGCCGACGGTCTCGTCGAGCTGGTGGATGGCCTGGTCGCGGCTGCTGCCGCCGATGTCGGTGCCGAGTACGACGGTGCCCTTGGGGATGTCGGACTGGTTGAGCATCAGGCCGGTGCCGTACGCGGCGGCGCCGAGGAACAGCACCCCGCCGACGCCGTAGACGGCCAGCTTGACGAGCTTCTTGCCGGAACCGCCGCGCTTGCCCTTGGCGGGCTCGGCCTTCGCCGGCTGCGGCGCCGGCTTGGCCGCCGCCGGACCGGCCGGCGCGGGCCTGCCCTGGGCCGGGTGCGGCTGGGCGCCGTCGGGGTGCGGGCCGGGAGTCGGCAGCGGGGTGAACTCGGTGGCCTCCGGGTCCTGGCCGGCCTGCTGCGGGCGGCCCGGGGCCGCGCCGGGCGCTCCCGGGAAGAGTCCGCCGGGGGCCGGGGCGGCGAAGGCGTCCTGGCCGGGGTGCTGCGGGGCGAAGGCGTCCTGGCCCGGGCGCTTGGTGGCGAACGGGTCGGCGCCGGCCGGGGCCGAGGCGAACAGGCCGGGCTGCGGGCGGGTCTCGCCGCCGTGCGCGGCGCCGTTCTGCGGCAGGCCGGATATGGCGCCGGGCGGCGGGGTGTTCTCGCGGATCGGCCGGAAGCCGTCGACCGAGGTGTCCTCCGGGTTGGCCTCGCCGGCCGCCGGGCCCTGCGGGTGGGCGCCGGGGCGCGGGCCCTGCTGCGGGCCGCCGGCCGGTCGGCCGCCCCGAGGGGCGCCGTTGGGCTGCGCGCCGTTGGGCTGGGTGCCGTTCGGCCGCGCGCCGTTGGGCTGCGCGCCGTTCTGCGGGCGGGCGCCGCGCTGGCCGCGGGCACCGGCCTCGGGTGCCGCCGGGGCGAACGGGTCGGCGACGGGGGCGGCGGCCTCGTAGACGCCGGGTTCCTCCGCGGGGGCCTGCGGACCGGCCGGGTTCGACGCCTGCGCGGGCACCGGACGGCCGTTCGGGCGGGCCGCGCCCTGGGCGGCCGCGGGGCGGGAGCCGCTCGGCCGGGCGGCGGCGGCCGGGGCGGCCTTCGCGCGCGGCTCGGCGCCGGCGGGTGCGGCCGGGGCCTCCGCGGTGCCCGGGGCACCGGCGGCGACGGCGGCCGGGGCCGGCTCGCCGGCCTTCTTCTGCCGCGGCCGGAACCAGGCACCGGTGGACTCGGACTCGGAGGTCGCCGGCGGGATCGGCGGGATCTGCCACTCCGGCGGCAGGTTCGGCGGGGTGGCCGTGCGGGTGTCACCCTCCATCACCCCGAGGACGGGGGAGGCGGGCGCGGAACGGCGCCGCGGGCCGCCCGGCTCGGCGGCCGCCGGGGCGTCCTCGCCGGAGCCGCCGTCCTCGTTCTTGACGGTGCTGCGGACCACGACCGGCGGGATCGGGCGCGAGCCCGGGATGTTGATCCGGACCCGGGTGGTCAGCGTGGTCTCGGTCTTGGGGCCGTCGTCCTCGGCGCCCGACGCGGCGCCCTGGGCGGCCGCGGCCCGGTCGCCGCCGGGGAGCCCCGGTGTGCCGTAGGGCGGGGTGCCCGACGGGTAGGCGTCCGGCCCCGTACGCCGCGGCGTCGGGTGGGCGTTGTCAGATTCGCGGCTGCTCAATGCTGCTCTGCTCCGGGTTCGCGGGCGGGCCGTGCGGCGCGACCGCGGTTCGTGGTCGCCGGGCCTGGGCGGGCGGCGGTCGGGTACGGCGTTCTGCGGGACCACCATACTGGGAAGAACTGAGCGGCGAACGGCTTCGGACAGATCCTGATACGTCCGGTTCCTCCGTTATGAGAGTACGGCCGTGTGGTCCTGACTGCGCGTCGTGCGCAGCCCCGTTCGCGCCCCGTGGGCGGGGTCAGCGCGGTGGCGCCGGCACGCCCGGGAACCAGCTCGTGCGGGTGGGCAGGGTGGCGCAGATCACGCCGAGGACGGAGCCGGCGAACAGCCAGGCCAGCGAGGTGGCGTTGGACCACAGCACGTTGTCGCCCTCCGGCCGGGGCACGATCAGCAGCAGCATCGCCAGGAACCAGCCGGCCGCGGGCATCGCGGCGCCGAGCCGGGTGCCGGTGACCCGCAGGCCCGCGTAGAAGGTGGCGCCGGTCGCGGCGAGTGCCAACAGGACTCCCACGGGCGGCCACAAGGCCTGCACAAAGGATCCGCAGACCGACACCGCGATGCCCAGCAGGAAGAACAGCAGGTAGGCCGCGATGCGGGCGGCGCGCGGGGGCTGAGGCTCGGCCAACCGCTCGTCGCGGGTGCCGAGGACGATCGCCGGGATCGAGCGGCGCGGCGCCCGGGCGGTGGCGGGCTCGGTCATCGGGTGCTCTCCTCGGCGGTGGTGTGCAGCGGCTCGGGGTCGGGCGCCAGGCCCGCGAACAGGTCGTCCTCGGGTCGGCCGGGGCCGGCCTGGCCGCGCACCAGCTGGTAGTACTCGGTGGCGACCAGCGGCTGTCCGAGGTCGTTGGAGAGCGCGAAGAAGGGGCCGGCCACGGTGATCTGGGTGGCGTGCGCGGCCATCGCGGCCGCCTTGCGCCCGGCGTGCGCGGCGCCGTCCAGGACGGTGGTGACCAGCTCGTCGGCCACCACCCCCGGGACGTCGGCCGGGGCGGCCACGCCGGGGAACGGCGCCCGGGCGGCCGTCTCGGCGAGCCCGGCCTCGATCACCGAGCGGGGCATCCGGTTCCAGTACACCTTGGCGATCCGCCAGGCCGGGCCCAGCTCCGGGCGGTGGGCCGGGTCGGCCGCCAGCTCGTACCCGCGCATCGCGACCCGGTGCGCCTGGACGTGGTCCGGGTGCCCGTAGCCGCCGTCCTCGTCGTAGGTGACCAGCACCTGCGGTCGGACCTCGCGGATCACCGCGACGAGGTGGCCGGCCGCCTCGTCCACGTCGGCCTGCCAGAAGCAGCCGGGCACGTCGTTGTCGGGCACGCCCATCATCCCGGAGTCGCGGTAGCGCCCCGGGCCGCCGAGGAAGCGGAAGTCGGTGACGCCGAGGGCGCGCATCGCCTCGGTGAGCTCGCCGATCCGGTACGCGCCGAGGGTGTCGTCCCGATCGGCCGTCAGGTGGGCCAGCTCGGGGGGGATCACCTCGCCGCCCTCGCCGAGGGTGCAGGTCACCAGGGTGACGCTGGCGCCCTCGGCGGCGTACCGGGCCATGGTGGCGCCGTTGCCGATCGACTCGTCGTCGGGGTGGGCGTGCACCAGGAGCAGGCGGCGGCCGGTAGTCGCGGTCATGGGAGGAAGCCTAACGACCGGCCGGTCGCGGGTCGGGCCGGGCGGGGGTCAGAGCTTCAGGCCGTTGATCATCCCGGCGAGGTTGCTGGTGAACTGGCTGATCGACGGCGCGATCGAGCTGGACGCCAGGTAGAAGCCGAGCAGCGCGCAGACGATCGCGTGCGCGAGCTTCAGCCCGGAGCGGCGGATCAGCACCACCACGATGACCAGCATCAGCATGGCTGCGGAGACGGACAAAGCCATGTCGGCTCACACCCCTTCTCGGGTGCGCCGCCCCCGAGGAGGGCGGCGGTGGGACCGTGCGGGACTTGCGGTCGGGTGACCGGGGCCCGGGACGGGGCCCGACGATCACTCGCCTGAGCCAGTCTTACCCGATGGGTAAGGGGAGCATTACATTCAGTGAGTCCCCGCGCGCCGGGGCACGGTGGCACCGGTGGGGCGCACGGGCCGGTCGGAGGGGGTGCGGGGCCCTCCGGGGCGTCCTCGGCGAGGGTGCTCCGAACGAGTGATCACCGGGCTTCCGGCGGGCGGGAGTCCGCCGTCGTAGGGTCTGGTGCCATGACCACCCACACCCCTGCGGACACCTTCCCCCGGCAGTACGCGCGCACCCTGCGCTACACCGTCGGCGCGCCCCGCTCCTTCTCCGTCGCACCCGACGGCTCGCGGGTCGTCTTCCTGCGCTCCCGCGCCGGCGGCGACCGGGCCAACCTGCTCTGGAGCCTCGACACCGGCACCGGCGAGGAGCGGATCGCCGCCGACCCGGCCGTGCTGCTCGGCGGCGGCGAGGAGGACCTCTCGCCCGCCGAGAAGGCCCGCCGCGAGCGCAGCCGCGAGGGATCGGCCGGCATCGTCGGGTACGCGCTGGACGCGGCCGGCCGGCTGGCCGCCTTCGCGCTCTCCGGCCGGCTGTTCACCGCCGACCTGACCACCGGCGACACCGCCGAACTGCCCGCCGCCGGACCGCTGCTGGACCCGCGGGTCTCCCCGGACGGCGTCCACGTCGCCTACGCCAACACCGCCGGCGAACTGCGGATCACCCGCACCGACGGCACCGGCGACCGGGTGCTCGCCGAGCCCGACGGCCCGAACGTCACCTGGGGCCAGGCCGAGTTCATCGCCCAGGAGGAGATGGACCGCGACCGCGGCTTCTGGTGGTCCCCGGACGGCGACCGGCTGCTGGTCGAGCGCGCCGACGACTCCCCGGTGCGCCGCTGGTGGATCGCCGACCCGGCCAACCCCGAGCGCGAGCCCGCCGAGGTCGCCTACCCGGCCGCCGGCACCGCCGACGCCGAGGTCGGCCTCTGGCTGGTCGACCTGGACGGCGACCGCACCGAGGTGCGCTGGGACCGCGCGGCCTTCCCGTACCTGGCCCGGGTGCACTGGTCCGCGGGCGGCGCGCCGCTGCTGCTCGTCCAGGCCCGTGACCAGCGCAGCCAGCTGCTGCTCGGCCTGGACCCGGCCACCGGTGCCACCGAGGTGCTGCTGGAGGAGCGCGACGACGCCTGGCTGGAGCTGTTCCCGGGCGTCCCGGCCTGGACGCCGGACGGCAAGCTGGTCCGGATCGCCGACGTCGGTGAGGCCCGTGCGCTGGTGATCGGCGAGGAGACCGTCACCGGGGCCGACCTGCACCTGCGGTCGGTCGTCGCGGTCACCGACGACGAGGTGTTCTTCACCGCCTCCGGCGGCGCCGCGGAGACCGACCCGGAGCCCGGCTGGATCGCCGTCGGCCGGATCAGCCACGACGGCAAGCGGCTCGGCTGGGAGTCCTCCAACGGCCGGCCGTTCACCTCCGTCACCAGCGCCGTGCACGCCGGCGGGATCACCGTGCGCGCCACCGCCGAGCCCGACCTGCCCGGCAGCCTGGTCACCGTCGCCCGGGACCTGCCCGAGGGCGTGGTCGTCGACGAGGTGGCCGTCATCGCCTCGTACGCCGAGACCCCGGTCATCAGCGCCCGCCCGGTCTTCCGCTTCGCGGGCGAGCGCCGCATCCCGGCCGCCGTCTTCCTGCCCACCGGCTACGACCGCGAGCGGGACGGCCTGCTGCCCGTCCTGATGGACCCGTACGGCGGCCCGCACGGCCAGCGCGTCGTCCAGGCGCACAACCCGCACCTCAACTCGCAGTGGTTCGCCGACCAGGGCTTCGCCGTGGTCGTCGCCGACGGGCGCGGCACCCCCGGGCGCGGCCCGGCCTGGGAGAAGTCGATCGCCTTCGACTTCGCCGGAGCCACCCTGGACGACCAGGTCGACGCGCTCCATTCGCTCGCCGGGGAGTTCCCGCTGGACCTCGGACGGGTCGCGATCCGCGGCTGGTCCTACGGCGGCTACCTCTCCGCGCTCGCCGTGCTGCGCCGTCCGGACGTCTTCCACGCGGCCGTCGCCGGCGCGCCCGTGACCGACTGGGAGCTGTACGACACCCACTACACCGAGCGCTACCTCGGCCACCCCGCCGAGCGGCCCGAGGTGTACGCCGCCAACTCGCTCACCGGGTACGCCGCCGCGCTGGAGCGGCCGCTGATGATCATCCACGGTCTGGCGGACGACAACGTGGTGGCCGCGCACACCCTGCGGCTCTCCTCCGCACTGCTCGCGGCCGGCCGCCCGCACACCGTGCTGCCGCTGTCCGGCGTCACCCACATGACGCCGCAGGAGGAGGTCGCGGAGAATCTGCTGCTGCTCCAGGTCGACTTCGTGAAGCGCTCGCTGGGGCTGTGAGCGGATGAGGGGGAGCGGGGTCGGAACAGGGCGCCGGGGCCCTTCGCGTACGGTGCCGCGGGGCCCTGCCGCTCCCCCCTGGCCGCGTGTGCCCGGACGGGCGACCAGTCCGGCCTCGACGTGACCACACGCTAGCCCCCGGGTCCGACAGGGGGCCGCCGAACGGCGCAACGGTGGCCGGCACCCCGCCCGGGGTGCCGGCCACCGGCATGACATCCGTCATGTCGAAGCCGGGACGGCGCACACTGCCGACCACCCCCGCCCGCGCGGGACTCTGAAGCGGTGCGAACGACAGTGACACCACCAGGGGAGAGGAGCCGGGCGATGGGCACCGAGGTGGCAGCCTTCCGCGGCGTCGGGAAGAGCTACGGACGGGTACGCGCCGTGGACGACCTCGACCTCGTGCTGAGGGCGGGCGAGACGGTCGCCCTGCTCGGCCCGAACGGCGCCGGCAAGTCCAGCAGCCTGGACCTGCTGCTCGGCCTGCGCGAGCCCGACCAGGGCAGCGTCACGCTGTTCGGCGGCACGCCGCGGGAGGCCGTCACGGCCGGCCGGGTCGGCGCGATGCTGCAGAGCGGCGGGCTGATGGCCGACGTCAAGGTCCGCGAGCTGGTCCGGCTCGCCTGTGACGTCCACCCGCGCGGCCGGTCGGTCACCGAGGTGCTGACCGACGCCGGGATCGCGGACATCGCGGAACGGCGGGTCGACAAGCTGTCCGGCGGCCAGGAGCAGCGGGTCCGCTTCGCCCTCGCGATCGCCGGGGACAACGACCTGATCGTCCTGGACGAACCCACCACCGGCATGGACGTGACCGTCCGGCAGGCGTTCTGGGCGAGCATGCGGGCTCAGGCCGACGCCGGGCGCACGGTGCTGTTCGCCACCCACTACCTGGAGGAGGCGGACTCGATCGCCGACCGCGTCCTCGTGCTGCACCGCGGCCGGCTGATCGCCGACGGCAGCTCCGCCGAGATCAAGGCGCGCGCCGGGGCCCGCCGGATCGCCTTCGAGCTCCACGACGCGGACCTGACGGAGGCCGCCGCCCGCTTCGACGAGGGCGTGCTGCGCACCCTGCCGGGCGTCCGGTCGCTGGACGTCACCGCCCGGGTCCCGGGGGTGCGGACGGTCCGGATCCGGACCGCGGACGCCGACGCCAGCGTCGCCGGGCTCTACCGGGCGGGCCTGTACCCGCGCGGGCTGGAGGTCACCGGCCTCGGCCTGGAACAGGCATTCCTGACCATCACCGGCGAGCAGGACCAGCACGAGGCCGCGAAGGAGAACGCGCGATGACCACCCTGATCCGGCTGGAGATCCTGCGGACCCTCCGCAACCGGCGCTACCTGCTCTTCACGATCGCCTACCCGGCGCTGATGTACTTCTTCTTCATCCACGCCTACGGCTCCACCGCGCAGGCCGGCGGCCTGCCGGTGAAGACCTACTTCATGGTCTCGATGGCCACCTTCGGCGCCGTCGGGGCGGTGCTGACCGGCAGCGCGCAGCGGATCTCGCTGGAGCGCAAGAGCGGCTGGGTGCGCCAGCTGCGGCTGACCGCGCTGCCCGGCCGGGCGTACACCTTCGGCAAGATCGCGGCGAGCTCGGTGACCACGCTGCCGGCGATCCTGGTGGTCTTCGCGGTCGGCGCGAGCCAGGGCGTGTCGCTGGGCGCGGCGCAGTGGGCCGGCCTGGCGGCCGCGCTGTGGCTGGGCAGCTTCGTGTTCGCGGCGCTCGGGGTGGCGCTCGGGTACGCCGCGGCGCCGGACTCGGTGCAGACCATCGTGATGATCACCTACATGGTGATGGCGCTGTTCGGCGGGACGTGGTTCCCGGTGAGCGGCTCGCTGGAGAGGTTCGCCCGGTTCAACCCGGTCTACCTGTACAACAAGCTGGCCACCTTCACCCAGCCCGGGCACTCCCTGGACACCGCCGCGGTCGCCGGGCTGCTCGCCTTCCTCGCGGTGTTCGTCGCGGCCGCGGCGGCCCTGTACCGCCGCGACACCCGACAGGCATGATGACCGCCATGAACGACACGCGCCAGGCCCACCCGTCCGACGAGACCCCGGACGCGGGCCCGGCGCGCGCGTCGTTCATGAACGTCCCCGGCTCCCCGGTGGAGACCCGCCGGCAGCTGCTGGTCAAGGTCGCCTGGATGCTGCTGTGGATGATCTACCTCGCCTACCCGGTGGGCGACCTGCTGCACGGCGGCCACGGCCCGGCCGGCACGGTGCTCGGCTGGGGCTGCCTGGCGTTCTTCGTGGCGGGCTACGTCCTGCTGGTGATCTTCCGCTCGACGGCCGGGATGCGGCCGCGGGCCTGCCGGGCGATCGTCGCGGTCATGGTGGCGCTCGCGACCGCCTCCTCCTTCGCGCTCGGCGGAGCGTTCCTCACCCTCTTCATCTACGCCTCGGTGTGCGTCGCGATCGTCACCCCGCCGCGCTACGCGCTGCCCGCGCTCGGCGGCATGGCCGGCCTCACCGCCGTGGTCGGACTGCTGATCCACGCGGGCGTCGACAACGTCTCGACCTTCACCCTCAGCGCCTTCCTCTCCGGCGCCGCGATGACCGGCCTGCAGCGGCTGGTCGCCACCATGAAGGAGCTGCGCGAGGCGCGGGCCGCGGTCGCGCACCTGGCCGCCTCCGAGGAACGGCTGCGCCTCGCCCGCGACCTGCACGACCTCCTCGGGCACTCGCTGTCGCTGATCACGCTGAAGAGCGAGCTGGCCGGGCGCTTCCTGGACGCCGGCAAGGACGAGGCGGCGCGGACGCAGGTCGCCGACATCGAGCAGGTCGCCCGGCAGTCGCTGATCGACGTCCGGGAGGCGGTCACCGGCTTCCGCCGCCCCACCATGCCGGTCGAACTCGCCGCCGCGCGCACGGCGCTGGCCGCCGCGCAGGTCCGGCTGGAGGTCGCGCCGGAGCTCGTCGACGCCTGGCCCGGGCTGGCCGACGAGGAGGCCGGCGCGCTGGCCTGGGCGCTGCGCGAGGCCGTCACCAACATCGTCCGGCACGGCGAGGGCGCCACCGTCTGCACCGTCACCGCCGACGAGAGCTGGGAGGGCGGCGGCGAGCGCTACGCCGTCCTGGAGATCGCCGACGACGGGCGCGGACCGGGCAAGTCCCAGGCCGGGAACGGGCTCTCCGGGCTGGAGGAGCGGCTGGCCCTGGTCGGCGGCCGTCTGCGGACCGGCCCGGGGCCGCGCGGCAGGGGGTTCCGGCTGCGGGCCTCGGTGCCGCTGCGCACCGTCGCCGTCGTCCCCGAGGCCTCCGAGAGGGCGTAGCGCGGGCCCGGAACCGCCCCTACGGGCGGGGCCGCGCAAGCCCTAAGGTCGGGGCATGAGTGACATTCAGAACGGGGCCCCGATCCGGGTGCTGCTGGCCGAGGACCAGGGGATGGTCCGGGAGGCGCTGGCGGCCCTGCTCGGCCTCGAGGGGGACATCGACGTCGTCGCGCAGGTCGGCCGCGGGGACGAGGTGGTGGCGGCGGCGCTGGCGAACGACGTGCAGGTCGCCGTGCTGGACATCGAGATGCCGGGGCTGACGGGCATCGAGGCGGCCGCCGAGCTGCGCCGGGCGGCTCCGGGGACGCGGGTGGTGATCGCGACGACCTTCGGCCGGCCCGGGTACCTGCGGCGGGCGATGGAGTCGGGCGCGGACGCCTTCCTGGTGAAGGACGCGCCGGCCTCGGAGCTGGCGGAGGCGATCCGCCGGGTGCTGCGCGGGGAGCGGGTGATCGATCCGGTGCTGGCCGCGGCCGCGCTCGCCGAGGGGGCGAACCCGTTGACCTCACGGGAGCGCGACGTGCTGGGCGCGGCCGCGGACGGTGCGGTGAACGCGGACATCGCGCAGCGGCTGCACCTGTCGGAGGGGACGGTCCGCAACTACCTCTCGATGGCGATCCAGAAGACCGCGGCCCGCAACCGCACCGAGGCGGTCCGGATCGCCCGCGAGAAGGGCTGGCTGTAGGGCCCGACCCCGGCCGGCCGCCGTCAGTTGAGCCGGTGGCGGGCCGCCCGGGCCTCCTGGCGGACCTTGACGGCGGTGTCCGGGTCGAAGGCGTCAAGGATCTGCGCGTAGGCGTCCATCTCGGCCGAGCCGCCGAGGAAGTCGCCGGTCCGCACCAGCAGTTCGGCGCGTTCGAGGCGCAGTTGGGCGGGGTGGCGGGGCAGCAGCAGGGCGAGTTCGGTGGCCCAGAGCTGGGTGCGGGCGTGTTCGGGGCGTTCGGCGGCCCAGGCGCGGATGTTGCCGAGCACCCGCAGCACGATGTCGAGCGGCTGGGCCGGGGTGAGCAGGGCGGGGCTGAAGTCCTGCCCGGCGGCGGCGACCAGCCGTTCGGCGTCGTCGGGATCGAGCAGCCGCCCGCCGTGGAAGGGGTCGGCGAGCACGTACTCCTCGCCGCCGCCGGGGGAGCCGACGGCGACGATGAAGTGGCCGGGCAGGGCGATGCCGTGGACGGCGAGCCCGGCCCGCCGCCCGACCGCCGTCCACACCAGCGACAGCATGATCGGCAGTCCGCGCCGCCGCCGCAGCACGTCGGGCAGCAGGGAGGACTCCAGCCGCCGGTAGTCGGACTGCCGTCCGTGGAACCGCTCCCGCCCGCCGAGGACGGCGGCGAGCAGGGCGGCGGTCTCCTCGGGCCCGGTGGGGGCGCGCTGGGCGACGGCGAGCCGGACGGCGCTCGCGTGCCGGTCGAGCGCGGCCTCGCAGGCGGCGAGCAGGGCGTCCACGCTCGGCGGTTCGCCGGGGTCGTCCGGGTCGAGGACCGGGCCGTGTTCGGCCGCGGCCAACAGGCAGAGCAGCACCGGGTCGGGGTGCTCGGAGCGGGCGACGGTCCGGAAGCGGTCTCTGCTCTGCTCGGTCACGGTGACGGCGACGGCTTTCGTACGGCGGGCGGGCAAGCGGACGGACGGGCGGGTCGAACGGCGCGGGCTACTCGGACGGGTGGTGCCGGCCCTCGGGGAGCAGGGTGTAGTGGTAAGTGTGACTGGTCGTGAAGCCGAGTCCGTCATAGAGCGCGATCGCCCCGGTGTTGTCGGCCTCGACCTGCAGGTACCCGCCGGCGGCCCCCTCCTCCGCGGCCCGGGAGGCGAGCACCGCCATCACGGCCGTGGCCAGCCCGGCCCGCCGGGCGCGGGGCGCGACCTCGACCGCGCCGAAGCCCGCCCAGGGTCCGTCGACGACGCAGCGCCCGATCGCCAGCGGCGGCTGCCCGGGGGCACCGGGCACGGTGGCGAACCAGACCGACGGGCCGCCGTGCAGCACCCGCGACGCGGCCTCCTCCAGGGCCGGGTCCCCGGTCACCCGCCGGTACAGCGAGAGCCACGCCGCGTCGGCGGTCCGGGAGAGCCGCACCCGGTCGTGCCCGGACCCGGCCCGGGCGAGGCCGGCCAGCGGGACGGTGCGGACCAGGGTGGGCGCGTGCCCGGCGCCCAGCCGGTCGAGTTCGGCGCGCAGGTCCTGCGGTGCGCCGGGTTCGACCACCTCGACGTGGGCGGGCAGCCCGCGCGCCGCGTACCAGGCGCGGACCGCCGCGAGCGCGTCCGCGGTGGGCAGCCCCGGGTCGCCGAGGGCCTGGACGGAGTTGGCCCTGCGGGTGAACCCGGCCGAGGCGCGCAGCGTCCACTCGCCGAGCGGCTCCTGTTCGACGGCGGGCCAGCCGCGTGCGGCGGTCCGCTGGAGTTCGATGGGGCCGGCGGCGGGCAGCGGGGCTCGGCGGGCCGGGAAGAGGGGCACGACCTTGCCCGCGACCAGCAGTTTCTCGGCGAAGGCGACCGGCTCGCCGGTGCGCGGAACGACCGTCAGTCCATGATCGTCCCACGATGTGAGCACGCCGATCGAATCCCGGAACACCGGGCGGCCGTCGACGAACTCCGAGAGGCGCCGGACGGACACGCGTCGTCCCACGTCAGAGCGGTCTATCCGGACCTCCGGACGGTCCTGGACCGGGCCGCCTGCCGTCATCTGGGCACCTCCTGTGCATTTGCCGTCTCCGACCCGCGATACTAGGGGCGGGCATCGACGACGCCGCGCTCACCGCGCACGCGAGCAGAACAGAACGGGCCGCCACGGCGGCCCTTCCGAGGAGGAACGACAGCGTGACCTACGTCATCGCGCAGCCTTGTGTCGACGTGAAGGACAAGGCGTGCATCGAAGAGTGCCCGGTTGACTGCATCTACGAGGGCGAGCGATCGCTCTACATCCACCCGGATGAGTGTGTCGACTGTGGCGCTTGCGAGCCGGTCTGCCCGGTCGAGGCGATCTTCTACGAGGACGACACTCCCGAGGAGTGGAAGGACTACTACAAGGCGAACGTCGAGTTCTTCGACGACCTGGGTTCGCCCGGTGGCGCCTCGAAGCTGGGCCTGATCGAGCGAGACCACCCGTTCATCGCCGCTCTGCCGCCGCAGAACGCCGACCACTGACGATCGGTGGCAACTGAGCTGTGAGCACCAACAGCACGCGCGCGCCGTTCCCGGGCCACCCGGGGGCGGCGCGCCGCGTTTCAGACCTCCTCCCGGTCTTCCCCTGGGACAAGCTGGAGCCGTACAAGGCGACCGCCCTGGCCCACCCGGACGGCCTCTGCGACTTCTCCGTGGGCACCCCGGTGGACCCGGTCCCCGAGGTGGTCCAGAAGGCACTGGCCGCCGCCACGGACACGCCCGGCTACCCGACGGTCTGGGGCCCGGTGGAGCTGCGCGAGGCGATCGCCGGTTGGCTGCACCGCCGCTGCGGCGCCGAGATCGGCCCGCAGGCCGTCCTGCCGACCGTCGGCTCCAAGGAGCTGGTGGCCTGGCTGCCGACCCAGCTCGGCCTCGGCCCCGGCGACCAGGTCGCCTACCCGCGGCTGGCCTACCCGACCTACGAGGTCGGCGCGCGGCTGTGCGGCGCGGAGCCCGTCGAGTACGACTCGGTGGACGAGCTGGACGGCTCCCGGGTACGCCTGATCTGGGTGAACTCGCCGTCCAACCCGACCGGCCGGGTGCTGTCCGCGGATGAGCTGCGCCGCACGGTGGAGTGGGCCCGGGAGCACCGGGCGCTGCTGGTCAGTGACGAGTGCTACCTGGAGCTGGGCTGGTCCGCCGACCCGGTCTCGGTGCTGCGCCCCGACGTCTGCGGCGCGGACCACGAGGGCCTGCTGGCCGTCCACTCGCTCTCCAAGCGCTCCAACCTGGCCGGCTACCGCGCCTCCTTCGTGGCGGGCGACCCGGTGGTGGTCAGGGAGCTGCTGGAGGTGCGCAAGCACGGCGGCATGATCGTGCCCGCCCCCGTCCAGGCGGCGACCGTCGCGGCGCTGGCGGACGACGCGCACGTGGCCGAGCAGCGCGAGCGCTACGCGGCCCGGCGCTCGGCGCTGCGGACGGCACTGGAGGCCTACGGCTTCCGGATCGAGCACTCGGAGGCGAGCCTCTACCTGTGGGCGACGCAGGACCGCCCGTGCTGGGAGACGGTGGCCGAACTGGCCGCGCTGGGCATCCTGGTGGCGCCCGGTGACTTCTACGGGCCGGCCGGTGAGCGCTTCGTCCGGGTCGCGTTCACCGCGACCGACGAGCGGGTCACCGCCGCGGTGGCGCGCCTGGACGCGGCGCGCTGATCCCGCGCGGGAGGGGGCCGGTGTCGATCCGACACCGGCCCCCTCTGCGCTTCCCCCGCGGTGCGGAGGGACGGACTACAGCGGCAGGCCGCTGATGCTGCCGCCGTTGACGCCGCCGAGCAGGCCGCCGACCGGGCCGAGGGCGTTGGTGAGGCCGGAGAGCGGGTTGTTCGGGCCGAGGTCGGCGCCGCCCAGGCGGTTCGCCGAGCCGTGCTCGGCCAGCCCCAGGACGTCCGTGGCGGGCAGGGCGGGCAGCGCGCGCTCGACGGAGCCGAGCGGCAGCGCGTCGGTGACGGCGTTGGTGCTCGGGACGGCCTGGGTGAGCTGGCCGGCGCCGGGCAGGCCCTGGGCGACGGAGCCGGACTGGGCGAGCCCGCCGACCGGGCTGGCGGCGGCGCTGCGGGTGCCCGCACCCTTGCCGGTGACGGCCTCGCCGAGCTTGCCGGCCAGTGCGGAGGCGACCTTCGGGGTGACGGCGGACAGCTGGCCGGTGGTGGCCGCGGTCTGGTCGACCGGGGCGGTCAGCGAGCTGGCCTTCTCGTTCGCCTCGGGGAGCTGGTGGGCGACGATGTTGCCGGCCGCGTCGGCGGAGGCCGGTACGCCCGCGGCCACGGTGGCGGCGCCGGTGGTGCCCGCGGCCTGGCCCAGCTGGTGGGTGGTGTGCTGGAGCGTGGAACCGGTGTCGGTGTTGGTCAGCTGGCCCAGCGGGGCGGCGAGGTCGCTCTTGGGCAGCAGGGCGTCGCCGCCCAGGGCGGACGCGGAGCCGGCCGCGACCAGCGGGGTCGCGCCGGCCGCCACGAGCAGCGCGGCCTGGGCGATCCGGCGCGTGAGGGGGTGAGACATGGGGCTCCTCGAAGGGTCTGGGTCCGTCCCGTCCGCCGGGCGGACGACGGTGTTACCGCTCGAGGAGCCGGAAGGTTTCGGCCCGGGTGAGGAAAGTTTCTGGCTGACCATCGGATCGTAGGACTGCGTGGGTCGGGCCCGGTGGGGCCCCGGCGGGGCCGTGGACCCGGCGCCGGACAAGGGGAGTGACGGTTCTCCACCGGGGCCCGCCGGGGGCGGAGCCGGTCCACCGGGGTTGACCAACTTCACCCGTCCGGCGGCAACCCGTACGTCAGTGCGTCAACCCTTGTCCGGCGCGGCGAGGGTGACCTGAACGAGCTTGGTCGACGTCCCGGAGGTCTGCGGCTGCCAGCCGTCCGCCGACTTGCTCTTGCGCCAGATCTTCCCGTCGTAGGCGACCGTCGCCACGCCCAGCTGCTGGGCCTGGGCCACCGCCCAGTGGGCGACCTCCCAGCCGCTCGCCCGCTCGGCGCTCACCCCGCCGTCCGTCACGGCGTCCGCCGAGGAGGTCAGCGCGGCGGTGGCCGGGTCCGGCGTCAGCGAGACGGCGTTCTCGGCGCCCTTGATGGTCGAGGTGTAGCCGGTGGCCGGGGTGACGGTGCGGCCGAACTCCCGGCGCACCCGGTCGGACAGCACCTGGGCCCGGTCCGGCGCCGCGGCCGGGGTGGCGGAGGCGCCCGCCGTGGGGGAGGCGGAGTCCTCCGGGTCGGGCTTGGTGTAGTCGTGCACGATGCAGGAGAACGACGCGGGCTCCCGGCCGGCCAGCGCCGAGGTGAGCAGGGTCGCCTTGGTCTCGTGCTTGGCGTACGCCTGCGGGTAGCCGCTCTTCTGCACCGCCTGCGCGGCGTCGGTCAGCGGCAGCCGGGTGTAGCCGGGGACCTTCACCAGGCCGTCCAGGAACTTGTTGGTCGCGTACACCGGGTCCGCGATCTGCGCCGGGGTGCCCCAGCCCATCGACGGCCGCTGCTGGAACAGGCCGATCGAGTCCCGGTCGCCGCCCGCGAGGTTGCGCAGCTTGGACTCCTGCATGGCGGTCGCCAGCGAGATCGCGGTGGCCCGGTCCGGCAGCCCGCGCGAGCGCGACACCGCGGCGATCGTCGCGGCGTTGGCGGCCTGCGGCAGCTCCAGGGTGCCGCTGCCGGCCGCGGTCTTCACCGTGCAGCCCTCGGACTCGCCCGGCTTGAAGCCGAACCACCAGATGCCGACCACGGCCAGGCCCGCGACCAGCGCCAGGCCGAGCAGTCCGACGATCACCAACAGCAGCGCGCGCAGCGGCCCGCGGCGGGCGGGCGCCGCCTCGTCGCCCGGCTCCTCGCTGCTCCTCTTCCTGGCCACCGTCGCCCCTCTCGCGCCTGCACCTTGATCCGACACCGTACCCACTCGGACGGGTGTGCGGCGCCCCCGGTTGCCGTTCCGCCGCGGTTGCGCGTCACGGAACCACCACGGAACGACCACGGACGGCCACGGACGGGCACGGGGCCGCCGCGCGGCACGGCCTAGGCTGGCGGCATGAGCAGCTCGAACCCGACCCCCCTGGACCTCACCCTCGACGGCGGTGCGCTGACCGCCCGGCTCGTCGACTTCCCGTCGGTGAGCGGCGACGAGCAGGCGCTCGCCGACGCCGTGGAGGCCGCCCTGCGCGGCCACCCGCACCTCACCGTGGACCGGTACGGCAACAACGTGGTGGCCCGCACCACCCTCGGCCGGTCGGAGCGCGTCCTGCTCGCCGGCCACCTGGATACCGTGCCGATCGCCGACAACGTGCCCTCGTACGTCGAGGGCGACCTGCTCTACGGCTGCGGCACCTCGGACATGAAGTCCGGCGTGGCCGTCCAGCTGCGCCTCGCCGCGACCCTGACCGACCCCAACCGCGACCTGACCTACGTGTTCTACGACTGCGAGGAGGTGGAGGCCCACCGCAACGGCCTGGGCCACCTCGCCAAGGAGCACCCGGACTGGCTGGCGGCCGACTTCGCGGTGCTGATGGAGCCCAGCGGCGCGGTCGTCGAGGGCGGCTGCCAGGGCACGCTGCGGGCGCAGGTCCGGCTCACCGGGGTGCGCGCCCACGCGGCCCGCAGCTGGCTCGGCGACAACGCCATCCACCACGCCGCCGAGGTGCTCACCCGGCTCGCGCAGTACCGGCCCCGCCGGGTGGAGATCGACGGCCTGGAGTACCGCGAGGGCCTGAACGCGGTGCGGATCGACGGCGGCGTGGCCGGCAACGTCATCCCGGACGAGTGCGTGGTGACGGTCAACTTCCGCTACGCGCCGGACCGCAGCGAGGCGGACGCGGAGAAGCACGTGCGCGAGGTCTTCGACGGCTTCGAGCTGACCGTGACCGACTTCGCCCCGGGTGCCCTGCCCGGGCTGTCCCAGCCCGCCGCGCAGGCCTTCCTGGCGGCCACCGGCGGCCAGGCGCGGGCCAAGTTCGGCTGGACGGACGTCGCCCGGTTCAGCGCGCTCGGCGTCCCGGCGGTGAACTACGGCCCCGGCGACCCGAACCTCGCGCACAAGCGGGAGGAGCACTGCTCGCTGAGCGCCATCGCCGAGGTCGAGGACCGGCTGCGGGCCTGGCTGACCAGCTGAACGGACGGACCGACGAGCGGCTGGTCGGACCGGCCGCTCATCGGTCGAACGCCATCTTCCGGTCGTCCAACCGACCTTCCCCCGTTGCCTGAAAACGGGGATCTCCGGGCGTAGGGTTTCGTCATGACAGGCACAGGAGACGAGAAGAGCTACGGACACGGCCCCGAGCAGGTCGGCGCGCCGCGGAAGAAGAAGGCCTGGCCCGAGAAGCAGAAGGGGCCGGTGCTGGTGCGCCGGGACCAGGTCGGCACGAGCACCACGGACCAGCGCCTGCTGGACACCACCGGTCCGACCGACTGGCTGCACACCGATCCGTGGCGGGTGCTGCGGATCACCTCCGAGTTCGTCGAGGGCTTCGGCGCCCTCGCCGAACTCCCGCCCGCGATCAGCGTCTTCGGATCGGCCCGGACCCCGGCCGACTCGCCCGAGTACGAGGCCGGCGTGGCCATCGGCCGGGCCCTCGCCGAGGCCGGCTACGCGGTGATCACCGGCGGCGGCCCGGGCGCCATGGAGGCCGCCAACCGCGGTGCCTCCGAGGCCGGCGGGCTGAGCGTCGGCCTCGGCATCGAGCTGCCCTTCGAGCAGGGCCTCAACGAGTTCGTCGACCTCGGGCTGAACTTCCGTTACTTCTTCGTCCGCAAGACGATGTTCGTGAAGTACGCCCAGGGCTTCGTGGTGCTGCCCGGCGGGCTCGGCACGCTCGACGAGCTGTTCGAGGCGCTCACCCTGGTGCAGACCAAGAAGGTCACCCGCTTCCCGGTGATCCTCTTCGGCAGCGCGTACTGGGGCGGCCTCTACGAGTGGCTGAAGAACACCCTGGTCGCCCAGGGCAAGGCGGCCCCGCACGACCTGGAGCTCTTCCACATCACCGACGAGATCGACGAGGTCATGAAGATCCTCGCCGACGCCCGCCGGCCGGTGAACGAGATCTAGGCCCAATGCCGGTGACTTAATTCGTGTCTCGCTGGCTGATCGTGACTGTTGCTGGTTGTGGTGGTGGCCAGTTGCGGTGTTGGGCGCGTTTGAGGGG
>NZ_JBIWPA010000024.1:108779-141922 GCF_044768035.1 Kitasatospora sp. NPDC101176 | reverse complement strand
GATGCGCAGCAAGGCCCCGAGCAGGCCCTGGCCGCCCTGGTGCTGCTGCGCGAGCTGCGCGCCGAACTCGCCGGCTGGGAAGCCCAGCTGGTGGAGACCGCCCGGGAGGCCGGCGCCACCTGGGCCGACCTCGCCCACCCCATGGGAGTCGCCAGCCGCCAGGCCGCCGAGAACCGCTACCTGCGCCTGCGCCCCGCCAACAGTGGCTCCACCGGCGCGGAGACCGGCGCGGAGCGGGTCAAAGCCGTCCGCGACCGCCGGGCCGCCGAACGTGCGGTCACCGCCTGGGCCCGCGACAACGCCGCCGACCTGCGCGTGCTGGCCGCCCAGGTCACCGCCGCGCCCGGCCTCACCTCCCGGGCCCGTCCCGCGCTGACCGCGCTCACCACCGCCCTCGGCACGCCCGATCCGGCCGACCTCGTCACACCCCTGAACGCCATGCGCCCCCACCTCGGCCCGGCCCACGCCGACCTCGCCGACCGCCTCGACGAGCTCACCCGCCACACCGATCACCTCCGCGATGACAGCGACCGACGCCGCGCCTGACCACCACCACGCCACCGCCGAGGACCGCTGGCAGCACATCCAGGACCGGCTCACCGCCATCGAACAGCGGATCCACCGGACGTCCGCCGCAGCCCTCGACGCCGTCGACACCCACCTGGCGCACCTCGACGCCCTGCGCCGAAGCCTCGCCCGGGACCCCTGGCCCCCACAGGTCGACCCCGGCCACCGCCGCCACGAACACCGAGCCGGCTGCCCCTGCGCCCCGACCGACGCGACGGGCCCGCCGTGGGACCCGGACGCCTCGCACACCCCGGACGGCCGCCCGCCGGGAGCGGTCCGGAGCGGGCGGATGCCGGCATGACCGGCACCGCCGCATCAGCCCGAGTCGCGGTCCGGGGACCGACCGGAGCGAGTGACCGGGCCTGCTGCCGGGCCTCCACCGGCCAGGCTCCGCCGGGCCGTACGGCGACCCGCCCCCGGGGGACGGACCCTCGGAGACGAGAAGATCCGTTCGGCGGATAGGGTGACGCCATGAGCATGTCCAAAGCGGTCGAGCAGGTCGTTCACGAGGCACAACTCCAGCTCACCGACGGGACGTGGGAGCTCAGCACGCCCGACTCGGCGCTGTCCCGGCAGACCGCCGAGGCCCTCGCGGGCGCCGTCGGCCCCGCCGACGCCCAGGAGGCGCTGCCGAGGATCGAGCGGCTCGCCGCGCTGCGCGAGGCCCTCGCCGCCCTCGCCACGACCGTCGCACGCACCCACGGCCACCTCGCCTGGTTCCTCGCCGACGCCAGCAGCCACCTCACACCGGTCCTCCACTGGCGCGCTCTGGACGCCCCCGGCGGCCGCGCCTTCGGCGCCGTCCCGCCCACCGACGACGAACTCGCCGACGCCGAAGCCGCCATCCGCACCGTCGCCGCCATACTCACCCGCACCGGCCGCAGCTGACCGGCCACTCGGCCCCGCAGGCGAGCGGACACACAGGGGGCAAGAGGGCACACGCGGGCGAACGGGCCCACGGGGGCGCAGCGCGGAACCGGGGCCCGGCCTGACGCGCGACGCGCCGGCGTCATCGCGCACGGGGTCCCGGCCGCGGCCGGGACCGGCCGGACTCATCCGGGGCCCGTCAGGCCGTCGGGCGGTGTCAGCTGACGAAGATCCGGTGCGGGGCGCTCGAGGTGGCGACCTGCTTGCGGTCCACGTGGACGCCCGGGTACGACTTTGCGGCGCTGCGCACCCCGAAGCTGGTGGCCACGGCCAGCAGGCCGCTCACGCCCGACAGGCCGGCGACGGCGCCGCCGCCGCCGATGAGGCAGGCGATGACGACGAGGGCGATCCCCGCCGCGAGCAGGAGCCAGCCGAACGTGCTGCGGGTGCGCTGCTTCTGCGCGGCGGTCGGCCCGGATTCCAGCACCACCCTGACGGGGAGGCGGCAGTCGCCGCAGAACACGTCGAGGACGACGGCCCCCGACTCCGGGCGCCGGCTCGCGCCGAGCGGGAACAGGTGCCACTGCGACCGGTAGGTCGTGCTCCGCACCCCCTCGGTGCGGGTCATGCTCGCCCGGTGGCCCAGGCGGAACTGTGCGACTCCAGTGGGCACGCTCATGGATCCGGCTCCGTCTCCCCCGTGCGCGACCCCCGGGTGCCCGCGCGAGCCGCGATGGTAGCAAACGCAGGCGTACACGAAGAGGCCACCGGGCGACGGGCAGGGCCGCGCGGAGGCCTGCCGGCCGGGGCGGGCGGAGGCGCCCGGCACCGGCACACGGGCCTCAGGCTCCGCGGCGGTTCAGGCTGATGTGGCATGGACATGCTTAATACGACGGGCGGGACGGGACACCGCACCCGGTCGCGCGCCGCCCGCCCGAAGACGTCCACCACACCCTGGAGACCCCGTGAATCCCGCCCCCGCCTCCCGCAGGCGGCGCCTGCTCGCCCCCGGCGCCGCCTGCCTCGCCCTGCTGTGCTCCACCGCCCTCGGTGCCGCGACACCGGCGCAGGCCTTCAGCGGAGGGAACCACGAGAGGATCACCCGGGCCGCCCTGGGGGCCGGGGGCTGGCACCCGAACTCGCTGACGGCGATGGCGGACGGGAACTCGGGCGCCGTCGTCGCCAACGACCACGGCGAGTACTTCGGCATCGGCAAACTGCACTGCGACAACGCCGACTACCTCGACCCCCGGTACGACGGCCACTACCCCCGCAGCCGCCAGCAGGCCGACGCCGAGATCATCGACTGCATCGACGGTTCCGTCCACAACGTCAAGCGGGCCGTCGCCGCCGCGGACCGGCTGGTCGACGCGAACGGGCACGTCCTCGCCGCCCAGACCTCCCTCTCCCCCGCCTGCACGTGGAACGACCAGCCGGGGCGGGCGAAGTGCGAGGTGCTGGAGGACCTGGGCCGCGGCTGGCACCAGATCGAGGACTTCTACGCCCACAGCAACTGGGTCGACCAGGCCGGCCCGGGAGCCGTCGGCGTCAGGAACCCCCCGGGCCTGGGCAGGACCGACCTGCCCGCGTTCTTCTCCATCGCCCGCTACAGCGCCATGAGCCGCACCGACTGGGCCAAGGACGCCACCGGCCACATCCCCCACGACCTGGCCACCGGCTGCTACCCGGACCGCGACCACACCGGGACGGTGTCCGACTGCGCGAACCGCGTCACCCACGACGGGGTGCTGAACAAGGACACCGCGGACAGCCCGCGTTCGGCCGCCGGCCACAACTTCGACCGCGCCTACGACCTGGCCGTCAAGGACATCACCCGCCAGTGGAACGACTTCCAGGGCGAGCTCCAGCGCCGGTACCCGAACAACGGCCGGGCGAAGGCGATGATCTGCGCCATCACCCACGACCACCCGGACAAGACCTGCGGCTGACCGGCCGTCGACGGCCGGCACCGCGCAGACCACGCCACAGCCCCCGGAAGGCCCGCCGGGCGAAGCTGTGGCCGGGGCGGCTCGTGCGGGCACTGCGCCCGCTCTCGCCCCGAGGGGCTCTGCCGCGTCAAGTGAGCAGTCGGCACCGGCGGATCGGGAACGAAGCGACCATGCGAATCAAACCGTTCGACCACTAATCGCGATGGTACGGTCACCGGGAGTATCGCCTGACCTTCCGTGGCCGTGCCCGGGGCCGCCGGGCACGGCCCCGGCCGGCACCGACCCGTCACGGCCCGGAGGACTTCAGCGGATGCAGGGGTCCGGGCGCTCCCGCGCGGGCCCGTCGGTCGTCGACAGGAAGGCAGTCACCGTGAGCGGCGAGAACGCGCGGCTGATCTACGGCCAGGGAGAAGAGGCGTGCCCCGAGGGAAGCTTCTGCCTCTACCGCGCCACCAACTTCAACATCGGCCAGACCCCGGGAGTCGGTGACAAGATCCTGGCCATCCCGGCCGGCACGTACGTCAACGACTTCTCCGTGTACGGCTTCGACCACAGCGGCGACGGTGGGAGCAGCGTCGTCAACCGCACCGACGAGGACAACGCGCTCTTCTCGGCCGCCGACCAGCGGGGGCACTCGCTGCCGGTGGACCGCAGGTCGGCGATCGCGGACCTGCGGCGCATCGCCATGGCGGACAGCCCGAACGGCACCTGGAACGACCAGCCGCAGTCGGCGCTGGCGGCTCCCTTCCTGGGGAACCTGATCGTCGAACAGTCCTTCCTGAGCAAGTGGCAGGACTGGGAGACCCAGAAGTGGATCTACTCCTACCGGATCACGGTGCGCGCCGCCGAGACGCGCGTCGTGAAATGGGCGCTCGGCTTCGGCGACCTCCCTGAGGGGACCTCGCTGTACAAGGGCTTCACCGACGTCTTCTGGGGTCAGATCCTGCGGGACGGCACCGATGGCAGCGTCCTGCTCGGCTCCCCGGCGGGCGGCGGACACACCATCGACCCCGGCACCGGCCTCGCCATCGACATCCAGCTCCTCTACCCGAAGGAGAACCCCGCCCAGGAACACCTCACGAGCCTGAACGCCCAGCAACTGGGCTGAGCACGGGCACCACCGAACCATCCCGCCGCGGGCCGTTCCCTCCCGCGGGACGGCCCACCGCGCCACCCAGCGGCCCCAACTCCCAGAAGGGCAGCCCGTGATGGCTGATGAGGTTCTCCCGCAGTTCGGTTCCTGGCTCGGCGACGGCCCGAACGACCCGGGAGGGGATCCGGCGCTGGGGCGGGGGGTGGCCGGTGGGGGCGGCGGGTGGTCCGCTGCCGCGGGTTGCGACGGCCGGGTGGCGGTCGGGACGGCCGGGGGTCGTGCCGTCAGTGGGTGGCGGTCGGGGTCGGGGTCGGGTGGCTCGCGCGGGCGAGGGCCTGCTGCCGCAGGCCGCGGAGCTGGTCGAGGAGGGGCTGGTCGGCCCCGAGCACGGTCTTCTCGACGTCGGCCTGGATCCGTTCCACGGTGGCGGCGAGGCCGGCCTGGTCCTGGCAGCGGGCCGAGGTCCTGGCGAGGGAGAGCTCGCCGCCGATGAGGTCGTGGGTCTTCGCCGGGTCACCTCCGTCCTGCTTCACCCGCTGGTCGATCACGGCCACCGGGTCGGCCAGGTGGGTGGCGCTCTGGTGGGCCGCGGACATGCAGTCCCGCCAGCGGCCCTCGGCGGCGGCGTACCGGCCGTCGGCCTGGACTCCGGCGACGACCTTGCCGCCGAGCACCTGGAAGGTGTTGAACAGCCGGAAGTAGTCGGGGCCGTAGAGGGTGTCGCGGGCCCGGGTGAGGCAGGAGTCGCCGTTGTAGTAGAACTGCTGCTGGCCGGGCAGGTCGACGGTGACCCGGTGCGCGTCCGTCCCCAGGAGGGCGGCCTTCCATGCCTGGTCGGCGTCGTGCTCCTGGTTGGGGTCGGCGGCCTGCTTCAGGTGCAGCGCCGTGCTGATCACGCCGAAGCCGTCGGCGGCGGCCTGGTCGGCTCCGAGCAGCCCGTACGGGTTGGCGTCGACGCGGTGGTCTCCGGTGACGAGGCCCTGGGGGCGGTAGTCGAAGCCGCGCTCGCGCATGCATCCGGTGACGAGGACTTCTTCGGCGTCGTGCAGGGCGGCGCGCTGCTGCTCGTCGTAGTGGGTGACGCCGCCGAAGGGGCGCGGCGGGGCCCCGGGCGGGGTGGTGCCGCCGGAGGTGGAGCATCCGGCGGCACCGAGGCCCAGGAGGACCGCCGCGAGGGCGAGGGTGGTCCTGGTCTTCATCGCTGGATCAGACCGTGCACCAGCGGTTGGAGTAGATCGTGGGCAGGTTGTCCCCGATCAGGGTCCAGCCCTGGCCGCGGTAGAGGATCCAGCCCTGGCCCTGGGCGTTCTTGTCCGCGTAGACGA
Organism: Kitasatospora sp. NPDC101176; assembly: GCF_044768035.1. Taxonomy (NCBI): domain Bacteria; kingdom Bacillati; phylum Actinomycetota; class Actinomycetes; order Kitasatosporales; family Streptomycetaceae; genus Kitasatospora; species Kitasatospora sp. NPDC101176. The sequence continues at coordinate 136,121 of NZ_JBIWPA010000024.1, read as the reverse complement.
CGACGTTGCAGCTGTTGCCGTTGTTGAACGCCGAACCGCCCTGGCTGTGGGCGAAGTTGGTGTACTGGCTGAGGTCGTTGTTGTCCTGGTAGACGGTCTGGACGCCGCCGCCGTAGTTGGCGTTCCAGTACACGCAGAGGCCGCCTGCGTTGCAGCCGGACGGTGCGGCCTGGGCGGCGGGGGCGGTGCCGACCAGGGTGAAGAGGGCGGCGCCGGCGACGGCGGTCGCGGCGGCGGCCTTGGCGATGCGCGACTTGATGGTCACGGAGGTGTCCCTTCGAGGGTGCTGTGAACGTTGGCCTTGGATTTCGTGCGGTGGTGCCGACGGCCGGTGGACTGCTTCCGGCCGCCTTCCGGGGAAGAGCCTCTCCGGATCGTGATCACGCCGCTATCCGCTTTCGTGGCGGCGGGAGTTCCCGCATTTCGGATAGCGGAGCAGGGCGGACCTTGGGACGGCGGAGCGGCGCGGAAGCTCTTCACGCACCCGGGCGGGCGGGCGCTCGGTCGCTCGGCCGTTCGGTCGCTAGGCGCCCGGCCGCTGGGTCGCCCGACGGCTTCGGCGCAGTGTCTCGGACGGCGGCTGTCCGAAGGACTTGCGGTACTCCGCGCTGAAGCGGCCGAGGTGGGTGAAGCCCCAGCGGCAGGCCACGTCGGTCACCGTGCCCTGTGCCCGGCCGTCGGCGATGGCGAGGAGGTCGCGGTGGGCGTGGTCGAGGCGCAGCCGGCGCAGGTACGCCCGGGGCGTGGTGTTCAGGTGGGCCCGGAACCCCTGCCTCAGGTTCGGCAGACTGGTGCGCGCGGCGAGGGCGATGTCCGCCACCGAGACGGCCTCGTGCACGTGCTCCTCGCAGAACTCCTTGGCCCGGCGTACGGCGGGCGGCAGAGCGGCCGGGCCGCTGCCCGTCGGGGCGCCGCTCCGGGAGTGGCGTCGGGCGTCCGGCAGGCCGTCGGTCGGGAGCTGTTCGAGGTGCCGCTGCTCGCGGTGCCGCGCTCCCCGCGGAGCGTGGCGGATCGACGGCGAGGCGAGGAACTCGTCGAATCCCCGGACGAGTTCGATCCAGGCGCCGACCAGCGGGTCCTGCTCGTCGAGTACCGGGTCGAAGCGCCCCGGGGCGGTGGACGGCCTTCCCCTGCGTGGCTCCAGGGCCTGCGCGACGGCCCAGTCCGGAACGGTGAGGACGTAGTTCCGTGCTTCGCCGTTCCACGTCATCGAGACCCGGCTGCCCGGGCCGGCGACACCGTGCGCCGACGGCAGGGCCACGCCGTCCGCGGTGCCGACGCCCGTACCCGACACGGGCAGCTGAACGGAGCGGATGCCGGCGCGGGGCCGAATGCCCTTGGCGGGTGGCCTCGTTGCCCGTCGCCCCAGGACCAGCACGGGGAACGTCCGCCGTTGCGGACGCGGTGCCGGAGGTCGCGGTCGGACTCGCCCCGGCGAGCGTGCCGGATGCGGGTGATCCGCCGTCCGCGACGATGCCCGGAGCCCACGAGGACGGAGACCCCCGTTCCGGCCCGCCCGGTGGCCCCGCTCCGCCGCCCGCCGCCCGGCCGCGGTGTGGGCCGCGATCCGGCAGGGGCCCGAGGCCGCCGCGGCCCCGGCGGGACAACCGCAACCGCGGCTCCGCCGACGGGCTTTGGCCCGGCCGCTGCGGACAGCGGGCCGGCGCCGGGCCGCGGCCCTCGGGGTTACCGGCTCCCCGGGGACGGCGTGCCCGACACCGACGAACAGGTCGACCGTGGTCACCGACACCTCCGTCCGGACGGCGTCGATCGCGAATCGGCGCTAGGGGACGGTGATCTGACGGCCAGTCCGGTGATGGTCCTGCGCATGCTGTTTCCTCCCGTTGGCGCGCGCCGCACCGGCGACGCAGCGTGTGCTTCGAGACTAGGCAGCAGGTATGCCCCCGGCGGGTATCCAATCGGGCGCCGATCCCGTGGGCCAATCGGACAGCCGAGGGGCCGCTCGCCAAGGACTCCCCTCCCCCACTGCCCGGGGCGGGCCGGAAGCGCCCGGGCCCGGGGCCGCCCCGCGCCGCCGAGGACCGGGCGGCACCGCACGACTCCAGGGCGCTCGGACCGCTCCGCCGGTCAGTCGACGCCTTCGGTGATGCGGAAGTCGCGCTCGACGCCTTCGGGGAAGGCCGCCAGCGCCTTCTGGTACGCCTCGCTCTCGTACGCCGCGACGGCCTGATCAAGGCTGTCGAACTCGACCAGGACGACGCGTTGCGTGAGTCCGGCCTCGCGGGCGACGACGCGGCCACCACGGGACAGGACGCGCCCGCCCGCGGCCCGGACGGCCGGACCGGCCAGTCCGTCGTAGACGGCCAGCCCCTCGAGGTCGGAAGTGGCGGGGTAGACACTGACCCAGTAGCCCTTGGCCATGGACACACTCCTGCGTTCGGTCGGACACGTCCGACGTCGGATGGACACTCGGCTCGATCGATTCCGGCGACGGCTACCGCGGTCGGTGGAATCGCCGTATCCGCAGGTTAGGACTCGATGTGCGGCCGGGGGAAAGACCGATGCGGGATAGGCTCAGAACGGATCGTTATCAATCGGCCGGGGAGGGCACGTGGCGCCGGACACCGTGAGCCTGCGGTACTTCCTGGTGCTGGCGCAGGAGTTGAACTTCACCCGGGCGGCCGCACGGATCGGCATCGCCCAGCCCGCGCTCAGCGCCCGGATCCGCCGGCTGGAGGCGGACCTCGGCACGGCCCTGCTGGTGCGCAGCACCCGTAGCGTCGAACTGACCACGGCCGGTGCGGCCTTGGCGGAGTCCGCGCCGGCCGCACTGGCGGCGCTGGACCGGGCCTGGGACACCGCCCGCAGCGCCGCGGCCGGTGAACTGGGCACACTGCGCATCGGATACAGCCTCAGCACCGGGGCCGAGACGACACCGGCCCTGGTGGACCGCCTGATGCGCGGCACCAGCGGACTCGAGGTCCACGCGGTCCCGATGGCGACGCCGGAGATCTCCCCCGCGGTCGCCGACGGCCGCATCGACGCCGGGATCACCCGCGGTGAACAACCGGGCCGTGGCGTGCGCCGGTCCCTGCTGCGGCGGGCGCGCATCGGGGTCCAGCTGGCGCAGCACCATCCGCTCGCCGAACACGCCGAGATCGAGATCGCCGAGGCGGCCGCGTATCCGCTGCGCATCCCGGACCGAGCGACCAACCCCGTGATCCACGATCAGCTGTCCGCCCTGTTCCGAGGCGCCCGGCCGCACCCCCGGTTCCACACGCCCGCAGTCGCCTTCGACATGTCCCAGCGCGACCTGCGCGACGGGGTCACCCTCGCCCCGGCCGGGGAGACCGCGGCCACGACATCGCCGGCCGGGCTCACCTGGCGGCCGCTGCGGGGCGCGCCCGGCATGACGATCCACCTGGTCCTCCCCCGCGAGCAGTCGCCACTGCACCGCCGCATCCGTGCCGTCGCCAGGACCCTGGCGCACGAGCTGCACTGGCTCCCCGACTGACGCGCACGAGGTCGAGCGGGACGGACGCCTGCGATGGCGGAGCCGAAGACCCCGCGCCCGGCGGACTTTCACGGTGATGACGACGACGGTCCTGCCGAAGGTCTGGGGTGCCGAATACCGGTTTGTCGTGTCGGCGCCCCATGGCATGATCACCCGTCGTGCCGAATTCCACCGTCGCCCCCGCGCGCCCGCAGACCTGCCCGGACTGCACCCGGCCCCTCGACGCCGACCCCCGCTTCACCACCTGGTGCCCGGCCTGCGAATGGAACGTCGTCACCGAGCAGGAGGCCGCCGAGGAGGCGGCCAAGGGCGCCAGGAGGGCCGCCCGCGAACGGTCCGCCGCCGAGCGGACCGAGCAGGTGTTCCAGGACGTCATGGCCGGCCGCGCCGACACCAGCCGCCGCGACTGGCTGGCCGCGACCGTCGTCGCGACCCTGGTCCACCTCCTCACCGCCACGCTCGCCGGCACGGGGATCTGGCTGCTCGTCACCGGGAACACGCCGCTGCGCTGGGTCGGCGCCGCCGTCCTCGCCGTCGTGCTCCTGCTGCGCCCCCGGCTCGGCCGGGCACCGCGCGGCACCGGGGTGCTCACCCGGGCCGAGGCACCGGCCCTGTACGCGCTGACGGACCGGATCGCCGAGCAGCTCGGGGCCCGGAAGGTCGACGTCATCGCGGTGGGCGACGACTTCAACGCGAGCATGGCCGTGGTCGGCCTGCGCCGCACCTCCGTCCTCACCATCGGCCTGCCGCTCTGGGAGGTGCTCGACGACCAGCAGCGGATCGCCCTGCTCGGGCACGAACTCGCCCACCGGATCAACGGCGACCACCGCGGCCGGCTCTGGCTCGGGTCCGCGATCTGCTCCCTCGCGCACTGGTACCACTTCGCCCTGCCGCGCCAGCGGGCCGGCAGCTCGGGCGTGGGCGGGTTCCACCTGCTGATGCTCGTGGCCGACTACCTCGGCAACGCCTTCCTCCACGTCGTCGCCTGGCTGGTGCTGCGCCTGGTCATGCTGCTCGACCGGCTCACCGCCCGGGCCGGCCAGCAGGCCGAGTACCGCGCCGACGAGCTCGCCGCCCGCGCGGGCTCGACCGGCGCCGCGATCGCGACGCTCCACGCGCTGCTGTTCGCGGAGGCCGCGGCGACGGTCGTCCTGCGGGTGCGCGCGCAGGTGAAGTCCCGCCCGCACCGTGGCCGCCGTGAGGCCCCGCCGACGCCCGACACCGATCTGCTCTGGCAGGAACTCCGTAACCACCTCGCGTCCCTGCCACCGCTGGAACGCGAACGGCTGGTGCGCCGCTCGCGGCGCGAGGGCCGGGCGGTGGACGCCACCCACCCTCCGACGCACCTGCGCATCGCCCTGCTCGACCGCGGCCCCGCCGTCCCGGCCGCGGTCACCGCCGACGCCGCCGAGTCCGCCGCCGTCCACGCCGAGCTCGCGCCCCACCGCGCCCGGATCGCCCGCACCTACCTCGCCGGCTGACCCACCGGCACACCGCCCGCGCCGGCCACGCCGCCCGCACCGCAGCGACGTCGTCGGGGCCTGCGCCGGCATGCGAGCCGGTCGGCGTACGTCACGGGGTGGACGTGTCCCGGAACCGGCGGGCGAGGTAGTTGAGCCAGGTCTGCTGGAAGGCGGCCGCGAGCTGCGACTGCGGGGCGAACAGGTCGAAGGCGTGGTAGGCGCCCGGGTAGAGGTGCAGTTCGACCGGGACGCCGTGGGCACGCAGGCGGGCGGCGTAGTCGAGGTCCTCGTCCCGGAAGCAGTCGAGTTCGCCGACCGCGATGAAGGTCAGCGGCAGCGCGCCGAGGTCCTGCGCGCGGGAGGGGGCCGCGTAGGGGAGACGTCGTCGGTTCCGGTGCGGTCCCCCAGGATCGCCTGCCAGGCCAGGACGTTCGTGGAGCGGTCCCAGATGCCGATGTCGGTGATCTCGTGGCTCGACGCGGTCAGGTTGCGGTCGTCCAGCATCGGGTACGTCAGCGACTGGAACAGCGGTGCCGCGCCGCCGCGGTCCCGGACCAGCAGGGCGGTGGCCGCCGCGATGCCTCCGCCACCGCTCTGGCCCGCGATGCCGATCCGGGCACCGTCCAGTGCCTACTTTCTTGTGTCTTTCCATCGCGGGTGCCGCTCTCCATCGCGGAGGCGGCTTTCCATCGCGGGTGCGGCTTTCCATCGCGGGTGCCGCAGGGGCCGTGCCGGGTGGGTCGGCTCAGGCCCGGAACTCGTCGATGACGACCACGCCGGTCGTCCCGTAGGTCTCCAGGGACTCCAGCACCCCGCTCGCCTCGTGGAGGCCGACGGTGCGGGTCACGATCCGGCCGGGGTCGAGGCGGCCGGCGGCGATCATGTTCAGCATGGTGCCGAACCGCTGGCCCTGCATGCCGAAGGCGCTCAGGAACTCCAGCTCCTTGACCATCATGACGTCGATCGGCAGCGCGACGTCCCCCTTCTCCGCGGCGGTGGTGTGCCCGAGTTGGAGGTGGCGGCCGCGCGTGCGCAGGGACAGGACGGAGTTGCGGCAGGCCTCGGCGATTCCCACCGAGTCGACGGAGACGTGCGCTCCTCCCCCGGTGAGGGTCTTCACCGCCTCCGCCGGGTCGTCCGTGGCGGCGTTGACGGTGTGGACCGCGCCCAGGGCCCGCGCGGCCTCCAGCTTCTCGTCCGTGATGTCGATCGCGATGACGTTGGCACCCGTCGCCGCCGCGATCTCCACCGTGGACAGGCCCATGCCTCCGCCGGCCCCGTACACTGCGACCCATTCCCCGCCGCGGACCTTCGCCTGGTCGACGACGCCGTGGAAGGCGGTCATGTAGCGGCAGGCGAGGGCGGCGACGTCCGTGAAGCCGACGGACTCCGGCACCCGGACCAGGTTGACGTCGGCGAAGCGGACCATGACGTACTCGGCGAAGGCGCCCCAGTAGGACACCCCGGGCACGAGCGAGTCCACGTGCTCGCACACCTGCTGGTGGCCGCTGCGGCACATCTCGCAGGAGCCCTCGCCGGGGTTCATCGGGAAGATGACGCGGTCGCCCTCCCGCCAGTCCCGGACGTCCCGGCCCACTTCCACGACGGTGCCGGCGAACTCGTGGCCGAGGACGAACGGGGGCTTGACGCTCGGCCCGCCGGTCCAGAAGTTACCGGCCCACAGGGCCCAGTCGGTGCGGCAGATCCCGTTGGCGCCGACGCGCAGGATCGCGCCGTCCGGCGGGCAGACGGGGTCGGGCACGTCGCGGACGACCAGCGGCTTGCTGAGTTCTTCGATGACTGCGGCGCGCATGGACGCGGCCTCCTTGTGGCTCGTGATGCGACGGGGGAAGACGCCGAGGGCCCTCAATGTCCACCGGTTGAAGCGGTGGACTCGAAAGCTAGGCGCTTGCTCGACGCAATGTCAACCACATAAAGTGGTGGACATGGATGACGAGGACGGTCGACACGAAGGGCGCCAACGCGCCAAGGCCGACTTCCGCTTCGACGACGCGCGGCTCTGCTTCGCCCTCGCCGGCACCCTGGCCGATCGCGGCACGGACACGCCCTTCGAACGGCTGGCCCGGCCGGAGGACCTGGGCCGCTGGAGCGTGGAGAGCGGCTGTACCACGGTGGCGCCGGCCTGCGACGAAGCCGACCTGGGCCACGCCAGACGGCTGCGGGAGGCGATCCAGCGGACCGGCCAGGCCCTGGCGGACGAAGCCGCACCCACCCCCGAGGACATCGCGCTGATCAACAGCGCGGCCGCCGGGCCCACGTCCGTGCCCGAACTCTCCGCCGACGCGGCCTCCGTGCGCTGGCACGGGGACACGGTCGCGGCGGTGCTCTCCATGGTCGCGCGGGACCTGATCGAACTCTGCGGCTCGGACCACCGCACCCGCGTCCGCATCTGCGGGAACCCCGCGTGCGGCACGCCCTTCGTCGACACCTCCCGCGCGGGCACCCGCCGTTGGTGCTCGATGAAGACCTGCGGCGCCCTCGCCAAGAAGCGCACCTACCGGGCGAGGTCGCAGAGCGGCTCCTGACCCCGCCCCGGGGAACGGTCGACGCCCCGTGCACTCGGCGCCGGCTCGACGGGTGGGGCTGGTGCTGACGAGCCGTCCCCAGGCCCTTTCGCCCCGGACGCCGGTTGGGCCGCAACCACCCCCGCGCAGACCGGGAGGTCTGCCGTTCCGTCTCCAGTGCTGGACACTCCGGTACCCGCCCCACCCACACCGCACCCTAGAAGCCCCCACCGACACACACCCGGCCACCGGGCCACCAGGCCACCGACGGCAGGACGGCCGAGCCGCGGCGGCGGGAGGCGCGGCGGCCGGCGGACCGAACAGCGGGTGTGACACGGCAGGTGCACCACACGTCGTCGTGGTCGCCCCGGTGACAGTGCCGCGTTCTACGATCAACTTCGTGTGCCGAACACCGGTACGACACCTGAACACAGCAGGGGGGACCACGATGAAGCGGACGAAGACGGGCACGCTCACCACGGCGGCCGGGGCACTGGGGGTGGCGCTGGCGTTCGCCGGGACGGCATCGGCGCAGCCCGCCGACCCGGTACCGGCCTCGGACGAGCCCTTCGGTCACGCGGGGACGGGCCGGATCCTGCCGCCGACCCCGGACGAGGACACCATGTTCTCGATCCCCGACTGGGTCGGGAACGGCAGCGCGGTGACGGCCTCGGCGATCGAGACGCTGCCGATCTCCGTCACCGTCGGCTGCCAGGGCGGCGGTTCGGTCCAGGTGCACGTCGGCGGTGCGGCCCCGGCCGACTTCACGGTGCAGTGCCCGGTGGACTCCGTCGGCGTCGGCTCGGTGGAGATCCCCGCCCGTCCCGGCCGGGACTTCCAGTTCACCGTGCACACCTCGGACCCGTCGATCCACTGGGGCATCAACGCCCTCCAGATCCGCCCCTCCCACTGACCCGGCCCCAGAGCGCCGGGCTCAGCGCCGGACGCACCGGGAGCCGGTGACCGCCGCACCCGACGCACCCACCCGGGTACGCGTTCCGCGGTCGGCAGCGACCGCCGCACAGGCCCGCGCCGGACCCCCGGCGCGGGCCCGCAGGCGCTCGGGGCACACGTCCGGCACGTCCGGATGTCCAGCACGGCCGGCACGAGGGGCAGTGCGGCGGTGGCGGCACGGGTGGCCTCCAGCTGTTCTTCGCCCCCCCCCCGGTTCCGGCCGGTCCTTCCGCTCCTGGTGGCAGGACCGGCGACGGACGGCCTGCCTACGCCGCTTTCGGGGGATCAGCGGCGCGCGGCGAGGTCGGTGTAGAGGCTGGTGAGCTCGTCGGCGACCTGGGAGATGTCGTACATGCCCACGACCGGCGGTGGCGCCAGGGGGGGTGCGCAGTCCGCGGCGACCGTGCACAGGCGGGAGGCGAAGCTGCGGCCGTCCGAAGGCGAGTAGTAGGCGTGTCCCGTCTGGTGAGGGGGGAGTTCAGCCAGTGACGGCCCGCTCGTGTAGACGAGGGGGAGGCCGGCCGCCAGGCCCTCCAGGAGGGACAGTCCGAAGGTCTCGACGATGGACGGGGCCGCGAGGACGTCCATGGCGGTCAGGAGCTGCGACACGTCGTCGCGCTCGCCGAGGAACAGGGTGCGGTGCGCCAGCTGCGCGTCGTGGGCCTGGCGGGTCAGGGCGTCGAGCTGCTGTCCCGCGCCCACCAGGAGCAGCCACGGCACCCGGCCGTCCGGCAGCACGTCCGGCATGGCGGCCAGGGCGTCGACGAGGACGTCGAACCGCTTGCCCGGAACCAGCCGGCCGACCCCGCCGATCACGAAGGAGTCGGCCGGGATCCGCAGGCGCGCGCGCACCTCCCGCCGGGACTTCGCGTGTTCGTCGGGTGTGGTCGCGAAGGCGGCCGCATCGATCCCGTTGGCGATCTGCCGGATCCGCCGGGACGGGACCCCCCAGTTGCCCAGGCAGTCCGAGACCGCACTGGAAACGGCCACGGTGCAGGTTCCGAGCCGCTCCGTCGCGGTGTACAGGAGCCTGACTCCGGCGGTCGTGCTGCGCCCTTCGATCGTGTCCTTCAGGAGTGAGTGCTCGGTCGCCACGATCGTCGGAATCCCGGCGAGCCTGGCCGCCAGTCGGCCGTAGACACAGGAGCGGTACAGGTGGGTGTGGACGATGTCGAAGCGTCCTCGGCGGATGAACTTGGTCAGCTTGAAGAGCGCGGCGATGTCCCGGTTTCCGCGCATCGCCAGGTGGGTGACCGGGGTGCCGTCCTGTCGGATCCCCTCCGCCACCGCCCCCGGGTTCTCCAGGGTGACGACCTCGCAGTGGTATTCGGCCGGCATGTTCCGCAGCAGGAGCCGTAGTTGTTGTTCTGCTCCGCCTGCGGCCAGACCGGTGATGATATGAAGGATCCTCATTCTTATTGCTCCATGGCCGCGCTGGTTCGGATGCGGATACTGTTCTTCTGGTTCATCGCGGGGCGATGGCGAGGTGGCGAACCCGCTTGAGCGCGAGCCGCAGGGGCGTGTCGCGCTCGCCGACGAAGCAGCGTGGAATCGAATGGCCCGACGGCCGGATCGTCGCCTTGGTGGCACAGGCGTACCGGTATCCGGCCTGCTGGGTCATCGCGGAGATCCTGGCGTCGACCGAGCCGTACGGATAGCAGAAGCCGAGGACCGGCTTGTCGATGATCCGCTCGAGGGCCATCCGGCTCCCCGCGATCTCGGCCTCCGCCTCGCTGTCGGAGAGCTCCGGCAGGTGCCGGTGCGTGAGGCTGTGCGAGCCCACTTCGATGGTGGTGGAGGCCAGCTCCCTCACCTGCTCGACCGACATGATCTTCCGCTTGTCGGCGCCGCTGGAGAAGTCCCAGTCGTTGTAGCCGCCGAGCCGCTCGGCGATGACGAAGGCGGTGGCCGTGAAGCCATGCCTGTCGAGGACGGGCATGGCGTTGTCCAGGAAGTCCTCGAAGCCGTCGTCGAAGGTCAGCCCGACCAGTTTCTCTGCGGCAGGATCCCTGGACCGCATCAACTCGGCCATGCTGACCCCCCGGAAGCCCTGCCGGGAGAGCCATTCCATCTGCACCGAGAACTGTGCCGGGGAGACGCAGATCATGTGAGGGTCGGATCTTGCTGTATCGATGGAGTGGTACATGAGGATCCAGGGCAGCCTCGGCATGTCGATCATCATTTCGTGTAGGCAGGGAATGGGCGGTGCGCCGCGGGTGGGCGGGCCTGCGCATGCCCTCCGTCGCCGTACTCTGCGACAGCCGCAGACGCCGCAGCGTCCAACGACCGCTCCCTGCCCGGGACACGGCCCGGACCGAGGCCGCCCGGTCGGATCCGTCGTGCTCCTCCGGCAGGTCGGGACGCGGGGCGCCGGCGGCCTGTGCCGGGCGCGGGCTGGGCCGGAACGGCGGGCCGCCGGCGCGGGCGGGCGTCGACGTGGGGGTCGGTGAGGTGGGCCGCCGGCACGTACCGCCCGCACCGCCGCAAATGCCGCGATGCCGCGCCCGTGCACGTTCGGCACGGGCGCGGCATCGCGGCGGGGCATCAGGAGTCCGACCGCCTGGTCGGTCGGTGGACGGCGGGTTCCGGAGCCCGACCGCAGCGTCCTCGAACGGCTTGTCGTCGAGGTCGGTGGGAAACCCCGTCGCCCCCGTGCCTCGCCCGACGGGGGCGGCGGCGGGGGCGGGTACGGCCGATCAGTACCAGCCGGTCCGGTACCAGCCCTTGGTGGAGGTGGAGCTGGCCTGCGACTGGATGTCCTTGTCGTTGACCATCGCGCTCCAGATGGCGCCGCCCGAGTAGGTGGTGGTGGAGTAGTCGGCGGACTGGCCCGGGTGGTTCTGGACCGCCACGTTCTCACCGGGGACCGCGTTCCTGTCCCGCGCCCACGCGGCGCGGCAGGACGGGCTGTAGCGCAGTTCCAGCGGGCCGTCGGTGGAGACGGTGATGGCGTCGTTGGCGCAGGTGGTGTTGGCCGGGTCCAGGCCGGTGCAGCTGCTGGCGTAGCAGCTGGTGGCGGCGGAGGCCGGGGCGGCCGCGAGGACCGCGCCCGACAGTGCCAGGGCCAGGGTGGCGCCGATCGTGGCGGCCTTGCGGGTGACGGAACGCATGGGGGTTCTCCGGACTGGTGCGTGATCAATGGATGTGCCCCCACTCTGGGGCCCCGCCGCACCGTCCCTCCACCGTCCCGGCGTCCCAGGGACGTTCCCGCTCGTCCCGGGAAGCGGACCGGCTCCCGCGGGCGGTCGGGAGGGCGGTCCGGGTTCCGGGGCCAGGGCTCGGCGGCGTTCGGGGCCCTGCCACAGGCGGGCCGAGCGCAGGCCTGTGCCGCCGCCGGACCCGGCGGAAGGGCGGCCTGGTTCTCGGGTCAGCCGGTCTTGACCCAGTCCTGGCAGGCGGTCGTCTTGAAGATCTTGTCGCCGGACTTGATGGTGATGGTGGCGGGGCCCTGCACGTTGTCGTTGGCGATGATGGAGCCGACGCCGTCGCCGCCGTTGTTGCGCTCCCAGTAGCAGATCCCGATGCCGCCGGCCTTGGGGCCCTTGCTCTTGTAGGTGCCGGGCTGGACGTCGACGCCGACCTCGTAGCTGCCGTCGCCACCGATCGTGTCGCCCTTGGGCTTGTCCGGCGTGCTCGGCGCCACGGGGGCCGCAGGGGCCTCGGCGGTCACGGTCATGGTGGCGGTGACGGTGGCGGCGGGAAGCGGGGCGGGAGCCTTGGCCGCCGCAGCGGGAAGGGTGACGGTGGCGGTGGGCGCGGCCGCCGGGGTGCTGTTCTTCTTGTCTCCGCCTCCCGCCGCGCCGACGGCGATGCCGACGATCAGGGCGGCGGGGGCGACGAAGCGGACCCTGCGGTAGACGGGGCGCTTGGAGTCGTTCTGAACGGGGTTGCTCATGAAGGACGTTCTTCCTCTGGTGGTGGTGCGCGGACAGCCGGCGCCACCCTTGCGCATCCGTGAGCGGCGGCGAGGGCATGTGATCGAACCGTGTCCCACCAGCAGGGGAATCGTGGCGTGAATGGTCGGGGGTGTCGGGGTCAGTCGGCGGAGTCCCACTGGTCGTCGTCGACGGAGAAGACCTCGGGGTCGCGGCGGAGCCGGTCGCGCTGGCGGTCGGTCAGCCGAGCCGCGAACCTGTGGATCTCGTCGTACGCGTGCAGCAGCGTGCCGTCCAGTCGGGCGAGCAGTGCGCCCAGGTCGCAGTCGTCGGCCACGGCGACGGAGTACTGGCCCACGACACGGGCCGAGGCGGGGACGCGCTGGTAGCGGGCGACGCCGCCGGCGCAGTCGCGCTCGACGTACTCGACCTGGCGGTCGGCCCGGACTGCGGCGAGCTGATCCGCAGTCAGGTCCGCTCCCACGATCAGGCCGTGTCGTGTGCGGGCGGCGCCGGGGTCGACCCCGTGTCGGGTCAGGATGTCCGGGACAGACGGGAAGGCCGGCTCGGCGTGCGGCCAGTACCTGGGGTGGATCAGGAAACCGCGTTCCGACTGCGGCTGCCCGGCCGAGAACAGCGGCGCCTCGTACGCGCCCGGCACACGGTCCACGGTTCCCCCACACGCATACACGGGATCGGTATCGCGTACGGGAGTCTCCTACGGCGCCCGGCGCGACGGGAAGAGGGCCGGAGCGGCTCCGGCCGCTCCGGCCCTCTTCCCGTGGTCACGCGGAGGGCTCAGCGGAAGTCGTCCGCGTGGTCGGCGGCCCACTGGGCGTAGGTGTGGGCCGGGGCGCCGGTGATCTTCTCGGTGATGGCGGAGGTCACGGCCGCGACGCCGTCGGCGGCGGCCCACTGGCTCACGATCGCCCCGGCCACGACCGGGTGCATGGTTCTGGCGACGTCCGCGCGGGCCTGCTCCTCGGTGACGTGTTCCACCCGGATGCGGCGGCCGATGGCCTCGCCGATGTGCTCGACCTGGCGTTGCAGGGTCAGGGACTCGGCCCCGTGGACGGTGTAGGCCTGGTGTGAGTGGCCCGGCTCGGTCAGGGCGGTCACCGCCAGCGCCGCGATGTCCTTCTCGTGCACCGGTGCCGACTGTGCGCGCGGGTAGGGAAGGCGGACGACGCCGTCGGTGCGGATCGAATCGGCCCACCAGGTACGGGTGTTGGCCGCGAACGTCCCCGGCCGGAGGAAGGTCCAGTCCAGGCCGGAGCGTTGGACGGCCTGCTCGATGCTGCGGTTCAGGCGGGCGACGGGGTGGCCGGCGTCGGGGTCCAGGACGACCGCCACCGACGAGAGCAGGACGACCTGCCGGATTCCCGCGGCTGCGGCCGCCGCGACGACCTCGTCGGTGTCGTAGGGCTGCTGGGGGTCGAGCATCCCGTAGAGGAACACCTTGTCGGCGCCGTCGAACGCTGCGGGCAGCGTCTCGGGACGCCCCAGGTCGGCGACGACCGCTTCGCACCCGGGCCGCACCCCCGCGGCCGGGTTCCTGCTGACTGCTCTGACCTGCTCGCCGGCGGTCAGCAGACCGTCGACCACGTGACGGGCGACGTTGCCGCGGGCGCCGAGGACGACTGTCGGCATGGTGGGACCTCCTGCGTGTCGTGGACGTGAAGTGCCCTATGGGCACGGGTGGTTGCCGGTCGCCGGTCAGGGCTGGACGTTCTCCAGGTCCTCCAGGAGGCCCGGGCGCTTCGGTTCCCAGCCGAGCGCCTGGCGGGTGCGGGCGCTGGACGAGGGCTGGTCGGCCTTGAAGATCGGGCCGAGCGGGCCGTAGGTCTCCTCCGGCACCGACTCGACCGGCAGGCCCAGCCGTCGGCCGATGACGGCCGCGATGTCCCGCATGCCGTCCCCCTCGTCGGCGACGGCGTGCCAGGCGGTGCCGGCATCCGCCCGCTCCAGGGCGAGCCGGAAGAGGACGGCCGCGTCGAGCGCGTGGACGGCGGGCCAGCGCTGGGTGCCGTCGCCGGTGTAGCCGGAGATTCCGCTCCGGCGTGCGATGTCGGTCAGCAGACCGGCGAACCCGCCCGCGCCCTCGTTGTGGACCGTGCGCGGCAGGCGGACGGCCGTGCTCCGGACCCCGCGGGAGGCCAGGCCCAGGATCGCGGTGACGGTGCGGCCGCGGCCGCCGACCGGCCCGTCGGTCGGCACCGGGTCGGCCTCGGTGGAGGCCCGGCCGGGCACCCAGGGCGTACCCGAGGCGGTGACCAGGGGGCGGCCGGTGCCGACGAGCTCCTCGCCGAGGGCGGTGAGGGCGGCGGTCTCCTCGGCGATGTTGCGGGCGAGGGCCTCGGGGCTGCTGAAGTCGTTGCCGAAGGCCAGGTGGATCACCCCGTCGGCCTGGGCGGCGCCGGAGCGCAGGACGTCCAGGTCGGCGAGGCCTCCCCGCAGCGGTTCGGCGCCGGCCGCCCCGGCGGCCTGTGCGGAGGCCTCGGAGCGGGCGAGCGCGAGGACGGTGTGGCCGTGGCCGAGGAGTTCGGCGACGACGGCGGACCCGATCAGACCGGTGCCGCCGGTGACGAAGACGCGCATGAAAACCCTCCACAAGTGATGGGACTCTTGTCCCGTCACTGTAGCAGTGACGGGACAAGAGTCCCATCACAACGGGACAAGGGTCCCGTCGCCTATGCTGAGCCCATGGGTCGATGGGAACCAGGTGCGCGTGAACGCCTCGTCGTGGCCGCGGTCGACCTGTTCACGGAGCAGGGGTACGACGCCACGACGGTCGCGCAGATCGCCGAGCGCGCCGGCGTCACCAAGAGCACCTTCTTCCGGCACTTCCCCGACAAGCGCGAACTGCTGGTCGCCGGGCAGGAGACGCTGAGCCGGCTGCTGGCCGAGGGGATCGCCGACGCGCCCTGCACCGCCAGCCCGCTCGAGGCGGTCGCCGCCGGTCTCCAGCGCGCCTCGACCGCCATGGGCCCCGGCAGCCGCGAACTCGCCCCCCGCCTGAAGGCGGCCGTCGCCGCCAGCACCGAGCTCCAGGAGCGCGACGCCCTCAAGACCGTCAGTCTCGCGGCCGCGATGACGACCGCCCTGCTCGCCCGTGGCGTGCCCGGCCCGACGGCGGCCCTCGCGGGAGAGCTGGGCGTCCTCGCCTTCAAGCGGGGGTACGCCGAGTGGGCCGAGGACGACCGCGGCGCCGAGGACGGGCTCGCCGGGTGCGCCCTGGCGGCCCTGGACGAACTGCGGGCGGCGAGCGCGTCGCTGGGCTGACCGGACGGGCGGGACCCCACGGGTCTTCGTGCCCGCCGCCCTCCCCCACCGCGCCCTTGACACCGACGGAGCGGAGACTGCGGTGGGCTCACCCCGCCGCGCTCAGCGGCACAGGCCGCGCAGGGCGGTGAGGCAGTCCGCGGCCCGGCGCTGCGGGTCGGCCTCGGTACTGGCCCAGGCGATCCGGGCGTCCGGCCGGATCAGGACGGCGGTGACGTCCCGCCAGAGCGGGTGCGATTCCCCGGCGTTGACGGCCACCGTCCGTCGGTCCGGCCCGGGCGCGGGACACGGCGTCCGCGTCCCGGCGAGGTCCAGCAGCAGCGGCCGGCCGTGGTGCATCAGCGGGTGGGGGGTGGGCGCGTCGGCCGCCGCCAGGGCGAGGCCCGCCAGCCGGGTGCCGGTCAGCGGGTGTGCGCCGGGTGCGGTGGCGGGCAGCGGGTCGTCGAAGCCGGCGATCCGGCGGGCCCACCGGCGGTTGGTCCGCGGGTCGGCCAGCGCCTCGGACCAGACCTCGCGCAGCGCGATCTGCTCCGGGCTCGCCGCCGCGAACAGGGCCAGTTGCGCGCGGGTGTTGTCGATGACAGCGCGGGCGGCCGGCCGCCGCTCGGCCTCGTAGCTGTCGAGCAGGGCGTCGGGTGCCCGGCCCTGGAGGACGGCGGCCAGTTTCCAGCCCAGGTTGGCGGCGTCCTGGATGCCGAGGTTCATGCCCTGCCCGCCGGCGGGGAAGAACATGTGCGCCGCGTCCCCGGCGAGCAGGACCCGTCCGGCCCGGTAGTGCGCGGCCTGGCGGGTGGCGTTGCCGTAGCGCGAGAGCCACCGGGGGTTGCGGATGGCCAGGTCCCGCCCCAGCAGGGCGCGGGTCTGCTCGCGCACCTCCTCCAGGGTCAGGGGTTCGCCGGTGCCGCGGTGCATGGTGGCCGTGGACAGTCCCGCCAGCCGGTGGACGCCGTCGCCGATCGGGACGGCCAGGAACGAACCGGCCGGCCCGGTGGCGGCGAGCGGTGCGGTGGGCGGTGCGGTGGGCGGTGCGGTGGGCGGACCGTCGGGTCCGGCGCCGGGTCCGGCGTCGGGTCCGGCGTCGGGTTCGGCGGCGAGTTCGACGTCGGCGAGCCATCCGGTCATGGTGGTGTCCTGGCCGGGGAAGTCGATGCCGGCCGCCTGGCGCACCGCGCTGCGGGTGCCGTCGCAGCCGACCACCCAGCGGGCCCGCACGGTCCGGTGGGCGCCGTCGGCGCGCAGCACCACCTCGACGGCGTCCGGCCCCTGGGTGAGCGAGACGACCTCTCGTCCGCGCAGCACCCGGGCGCCCACGGCGACGGCGTGTTCCTCCAGGAGCCGTTCGGTGACGGACTGGCCGAGCCCCAGCATGAACGGGTGCACTGCGCCGACGGTGGAGAAGTCCAGCCGGGTGGTGGCCGCGCCGAAGTGGCCGGTCGGCACCGGGGTGCCGCGCTCGATGAAGCGCTCCGCGAGGCCGCGGGTGGCGAAGGTGTCCAGCGTGCCGGCCTGCATGCCGACGGCGCGCGAGCGCCCGTCCGGTGCCGTCCGGCGTTCCACGACGGTCACCTCCACGCCGTGCAGGCGCAGCTCCGCGGCGAGCCAGAGCCCTACCGGGCCGGCCCCGGCGACGAGTACGTCGAGCATGACAACGTCTTCCTCTCACTGGTGGGTCGGTGCGGCCCGGCGGCGGCGCGCCCGTGCGCGGGGCAGGGGCGGGGGCGCGCCGTCGTCGGGGCACCGGATGGGCGAGGGGCCGCTCAGCGGGCGCTGCCGAGGTTCCGGTCGTGGTCGGCGCCTTCGAGCATGAGGGTGGTCTCCTCGATGCGGCGGAAGCGGCCGTCGGGGGCGTACTCGGCGAAGAGGTAGACCTCGATGCGGACGGTGGAGCCGTCGGTCTTGGTGATGGTCATGGTGTGGCGGTCGGCGTAGAGGTCGCCGGAGAAGAGTTCGTCGTGGACCTCGACGGAGCCACCGGCGACGACCGTGCGCAGGTGGGCGATGTGGGCGAGGAACTCGGTGCGGTCGGCCCACTCGCCGTCGGTGCGCTGGCGGTAGTCGGGGGCGAAGTGCCGGTCGGCGGCCTCGTCGAGGTCCAGGCCCGGGGTGAGGAGGAGGTCGGTGAGGGCGGTGCGGGCGTCGGCGCGGGTGCTGGCGGTGGTCATGGCGGTCCCCTTGGGATTCTTGTGTCGGCGCTTGAAAGTGCGTGCTTCGAGCACGCATATGCACCGTACTACAGATTGCGTGCGTCGCGCACGCTCATTCGGGAGGGGGTCGCGGCCACCCGCCGCCGCGCGAGACGGTCCGCCGGCCGTCAGCCTCCCGTCGGCGCCAGCCGGCGGCTGAGGCGCAGGACGTCGGCGACCGCGCGCGGGTCGGTGCTGCCGCGGAAGAGCGGGACGGGGTGGGCCTCGGGACCGATGAGCAGTCCGGTGCGGCCCTCGAGGGCGGGGTCGGTCGCGGCGGCGATCGAGGAACCTGCCGCCAGCGAGGCCGGGCCGGCGGTGGAGCGTTCGAACCGTCGGCGGACCAGCGGCCACAGCAGGCGCAGCGGCGGGGAGACGATCGCGGGCGAGGTCATGGTGCCGTCGGTCATGGTCGTCGCGGCGCCGCCCGGGTCGGCCGCGAGGACGGCGACCCCGCTGCCGCGCAGGCGTTCGGCGAGGTCCAGGGCGTAGACGAGGTTGGCGAGCTTGGCCCGGCCGTACCAGTGGAACCCGTAGTAGCCGCCCGGCGGTTCGACGGCGGCGAAGGTGCGCCTGGCGAGGCCGATCGCCGACGAGCTGACGTTCACGATCCGGCTCGGTCCGCCGTCCCGGAGGGAGTCGAGCAGCAGCTCGGTCAGCAGGTACGGCGAGAGGTGGTTGACGGCGAAGGTGGCCTCGATCCCGTCGACGGTCCGCTGCCGCTGCGCGAACATCGCGCCGACGTTGTTGACCAGGAGCTTCAGCGGCCCCTCGGCGGCCAGGCGGGCCGCGAGGGCGCGCACCTCGCCGAGTGAGGCGAGGTCGGCGGCCAGGAAGCGCGGCCTGCCGCCGGTCGCGGCGGCGGCGATGCGCTCGACCGCGCGAGCGCCGCGCTCCGGGTCCCGTCCGACGACGGTGACGGCGAGCCCCCGCGCCGCCAGCCCCACCGCGGTCTCCAGTCCGATGCCCCCGGTCCCCGCCGTCACCACAGCCCGCTGCTCCATGGGTCCACCCTCCGATTCCGTGCGTTCAGCCCCTCGAAACGGATTGGTATCCGTTTTCATGCGGGGACGCTAGCACATGATTCGGATAGCTATCCGTTTCCTGGGGCCGAAGCAGCCCCGAGCTGCCCGGCGGAGGGAGATCGGCGCGGGGGGCAGCCCGGGGATCAGCGCGGGCGGTCAGCGCGGAGGGTCAGCGCGGGTGGTCAGCGCGGAGGACGCAGGCCTTCGACGAGGACGCCGAGATACACCTCGGTCCGCTCGGGGCCGTGCTCACCGGAGCGCAGCGCGTGCTCGACCCCGCAGAGCAGACGGCGCACGTCACCCGGCCCGACGTCCCGGCGGATCGCGCCGGCCAGGCGCGCGCGGTCGAGCAACTGGGCCGTGGCACCGTCCAGTTCACGCTTCAGCTCGACGGTCCGGGCATCCGTGTCGGCGGCCGACTCCAGCACGGCGGCGAACCCGGAGTCCTCCAGGGCCCGCGCCAGCGTGAACCGCAGCAGCCTCTGCAGGCCCGCGAGCGGATCCTCGTCCGCAGCCGCGGCCCGGGCCTCCTCGACCAGCTCCCGGAAGCGTTCGACGAGCAGCGCCTCCCACAGCGCGTGCCGGTTCGGGAAGTGCCGGTACACCGTCCCCACGCCGACCCCGGCCAGCCGCGCGATGGCGTTCAGCTGCAGCGAGTCGTCCCCCGCCGCCACCTGTTCCCGCGCCACCTGCAGCACCCGGGCACGGTTGCGCACGGCATCCGCCCGCAGCCCCGACCCCTGCTCACCCGTCGATCTCACCCGGTCAGCATAGGCGGGCCGGCTCGGCTTCCCCCCGGACACCGACCCCATCGAGCAGTGGACGCTCGACAGCGACGACACGATCTCCGGCACCCCCACCGGCCCCCTGATCCACAAGGAATCGCACTCGAAGGCGCGCCTCAGCCTGAACAGCCCCGGCACCCGCCCCGCGCCACCGGTTCGTCACCGACAGTCACAGCGGTGTGAGCTGGATCCCTTGAGAACGGGTGCCGGGGCACGGGGGCCCGTGACGGTTCTCACGCGCTCCACGCACCTCCTACCCTTCCTAGTGGACCGCCCCTCCACCCCGCAGCCGGCCCCGGCCCGGGCGGCCGCCGTCACCGCCACCATTCCGTGTCTGCGGCCGGGCCTCCGCTGTTTTCGCAGCTCAGACCGATGAAAATCACCGCAAAAGTTCGGATCTGTCCTGGTTTGGCCATCGAGGCGACGGGTAGCACCCCGCGTCCGACGCGCGTGTTCGCCCGGATTCGCTACGACGCCGCGTCGTAGCGGGCACCCCTTGGACCCGGCCTCCGACCCCGCTAACAATGGCTCAGTCGCCAGCTGCGGCGGCGGTTCGATCCGCTGCCGCAACTCCCGCCAGGTGGTCACCACCCGTGACCACCCCGGTGCCGACTCCCGCCCGCCGGCCCTGTTGGGCCAGCCGAGCCGCAGGACGAGGCGCCCCCACGATTGAGGTCGAACTCCCACATGCCCGTGATCTCCACCCGCATGCGCAAGTCCGCCGCCCTGCTCACCGCCGCCGTCGGCATCACCGCGATCGGCGCCGCCGTCGTCCCGACCGCCGCCTCGGCCACCACGCCGCAGGCGCTGGCCGCGAGCATCGTCCCCGCCGACCAGCTCGCCTCCTTCAACCAGATCATCTCCCACGAGAGCGGCTGGAACGTCACCGCGACCAACGCCTCCTCCGGCGCCTACGGCCTCGGCCAGGCCCTGCCCGGCAACAAGATGGCCTCCGCCGGCGCCGACTGGAAGACCAACGCCGCCACCCAGATCAAGTGGGCCTACGACTACATGAACGGCCGCTACGGCAGCCCGAACCAGGCCTGGGCCTACTGGCAGATCCACCACAACTACTGACCGGTCGCAGCGGCCCGCCGGCCACCCCGCCGGCACGACTGCACGACTGCACGCCCCGCCGACGCCACGAACCGACCCGGGGCCGAACAGGACCACGGCCAGGGGCCCGGTGCGCACACCCCGCGCACCGGGCCCCTCGGCATGTCCGCGGCGGCGGCGCGCACGGCCGGGCACGATCCGCCCCGGCCGCTCCCGGCCGCTCCCGGCCGCTCCCGGCCGTTCCCGGCTGTTCCCGGCCCTCAGCGTGCCGACGCTCGCCGCCCGGCCCGCCGTCCAGGACACTGAACGCCATGACTGATGTGCGCGAGATCCTGGATTACCAGACCTTCGGCCGGGCGGTGCGCGAACTCGCGCAGACGATCGCCGACGACGGCTACGTGCCCGATCTCGTCCTGAGCATCGCCCGCGGCGGCGTGTTCGTGGCGGGCGGTCTCGCGTACGCGCTGGACTGCAAGAACATCCACCTGGTGAACGTCGAGTTCTACACGGGCGTGGGCACCACCCTCGACATGCCCGTCATGTTGGCTCCCGTCCCCGCGGCGATCGACTTCACCGAGAAGAAGGTCCTGATCACCGACGACGTCGCCGACACCGGCAAGACGCTGAGGCTGGTGCACGACTTCTGCCTCGACCACGTCGCCGAGGTCCGCTCCGCCGTCATCTACGAGAAGTCGCACTCCCTGGTGAAGTGCGAGTACGTGTGGAAGAGGACCGACGACTGGATCGAGTTCCCGTGGTCGGCGGAGGGCCCGGTCGTCCGGCGCCACGGCCAGGTCCTCGACGCCTGACCGCCGGCTCGCCGGCCCTGCACCCGCCCGCCGCCGAGGCCCGGGCCCGTCGCGCGAGGAAGCCGCCCGTCACCGGGCGCCCGAGGGAGCGGCCGGGCTGCCCGGCGGCGCGGACGGGTGCGGGCCGGGAGCTGCCGCCCGGGTGGTCACCGGGCCGCGGGGCGGTGGCCGGGCCCCGGTGGCCGTTCTGCGGTGGCCGCGGCGACCTCGTGGCGTGAGCGGACGCCGAGCTTGCCGAGGATGTGGGAGACGTGGGTCTCCACGGTGCGGCGCGAGAGCAGCAGCATCGCGGCGATGTCGGGATTGGACAGCCCCTGCGCGAGCAGGTCGGCGACGCGCTGTTCCGTCGCGGTCAGTGCGCCGCGGCCCGAGGCCGGCCGGGAGCGCGGCCCGCGAATCCCGGCGCGCACTCCCCAGGGGCGCAGGCGGGCGGCGGCGCGGCGGGCGTCCCAGACCGCGCCCAGCCCGGCGTAGAGCGCGAGGGCCTCGCCGAAGGCGGCGCGGGCCGCGGCGCGGTCCCCGGAGGCGGCCCGGAGCACGGCGAGGTCCTCCAGGGCGTTGCCGAGGTCGGGGGGCCGGTCGGCGGCGCGGTGGTGGTCGATCGCGGCGCGCAGCCGGTCCGGGTCGTCGTGCAGCAGTGCGCGGCACCATCCGGCGGCGGCCCGGGTGGCGGGCAGCGGTTCGATGTGGGCGTTGCGCCGGCTCTCGAGCGCCGCGGCGCGGGCGGTGCCCCGGTCGTCCACGGCCAGGGCCAGGCGGACCAGGGCGACCAGCCACTCCGGGTGCCTCCGGACGTCGTACTCGTGGGCGCGGGCCAGCAGCACGGCGAGCACGTCGAGGGCTTCGCGGGGCCGGCCGGTGCGTTCGAGGACGAGGCTGCGGGCGACGATCCGGTAGGAGGCCGCCACGGGCCAGGTCGGCGGCGCGGCCTCGTCGTCCGGCGTCGCGGCGGCTTCCGGGTGCCCGGGTGTCTGCGGCCGGTTGTCGCGGCGGGCGCTGATCAGCGTGTGCAGGCTGTGCCGGGCGAGTTGCCAGCGGCCCTGCGGGAGGTCGGTGACCTCGTCCAGGACCGCCTGCGCGTCGTCCCAGCGGCCGTGTTCGTAGTGCCGCTCGGCGATCCTGACCAGGTTCATGGAGAGCAGCGTCGCCCCGGTCCGTTCGGCGACGGTGCGGGCGCGGGCCAGGGCCTCCTCCGCCTCCCGGGGGCGGCCGAGGCTGTCCAGTGCCACGGCCCGGTGGCCCAGCAGCATCAGCCTCAGGTCGACGGGTTCGGGGTCGTCGCCGATCTGCGCCAGTGCGAGGTCGGCCAGGACCAGGGCGCCGGGCTGGTCGCCCTCCCGGCTGCGGATCAGGGCGCCCGCGTTCAGGGCGTAGCCGACGGTGGTGGCGTTGTTGAGCCGCACCCCTTCGGCGAGTGCTTCGGCCATCGCCGCGCGGCCTCCGCCGAGCCGGCCCTGGAAGCCCCGGGCGAGCGCGAGCAGGGCCAGCAGCCCCGCGCGCCAGCGCGGCGCGAGCCGCGGGTCGCCGAGGGCCGCGCGCCAGTTCGCCTCCACGTCCTGGTAGCGGCCGGCGCGCAGCGCGATGCTGGTGAGCAACCAGCGGGCCCGGCCGGCGAGTTCGCGGTCGGAGGTCTCCAGCAGGATGGTCCGGGCCAGTTCCTCCGCGCGCTCGACGGGGCCGGTGCGGAAGTAGAGCGTCGCCAGCCGGTCGGCCAGCACGTGGCGCCTCGGGCCGTGCGCGTCCGTCTGCCGCAGGGCGTGTTCGAGCAGCTCGGCGGCGATCCCCGGGGCCCGGTCGGCCAGTCGCGCCGCGTTGTCGGCGAGCCACTCGCACTCCCGCTTCCACTCCCAGCCGTCGGCGTCCCGCACGGCCGGCAGGATCAGCTCGGCGACGCGCTCCACCGGCGCCCCGGCGGCGATCAGCTGCTGTGCCGCGTGCTGCAGGAGACCGGTGCGCAGCGCGGGCGGCATGGCCTCGTGGAGGACTTCCCGCAGCAGGGCGTGGCGGAAGCGCAGCCGGGTGCCGGCGGGCTCCAGTACGCCTGCGCTCAGTGCCTCGTCCACCGCCGCCAGGAGGCCGGCGCCTGCGGCCGCTGCCGCCGGGTCGAGGGCACCGCCCCTCGCCGCTGCCGTCAGGTCGGCCGTCGAGAACGCGGGCCCGAGCAGGGACGCGAGGCGCAGCATCTGCCGGGCGTCGGCGGAGAGGCAGGCCAGCCGGTCGGCGATCACGTCCGTGAGCGCCCGGAGCTCCCCCGTGTGGTGGCCGCCGGCGGGCAGCTCGACGGTTCCGGCGGCGCGGTGCAGGGATCCGGCACGTTCCAGGGCGTTCAGCAACTCCCTGACGTACAGGGGGTTTCCGGCCGCTGACGTGAGACGCGCGGCGAGCCGGGGCCCTGCGGTCCCGCCGGTCAGTGCGCCGGCCAGCTCGGTCACGCTCGCCTCGCTCAGGCGGTCGAGGGAGAGCACCTGCCCGCCGTGGGGCGGGAGTTCCCGGCGCAGCCGCACCAGGGCCGGTCGGCTCGGGGCCGGCCGGCAGGTCCCGATGGCCAGCAGCGGCCGGTGGGCCGCGGTGCGGCAGAGGCGGCGCCACAGCAGCAGGGTGGCCTCGTCGGCCCGGTGGAGGTCCTCCAGAGCCAGGACGAGCGGCCTGGAGGTGCACAACCGGTCGACGTGGGTGAGGAGTTGTTCGGTGGCGGTCGTCACGGGATCGGCGGCGAGGCCGCGCCTGCCCCGGCCCGACCGGGCCTGCGGGCATCGACGGGCGGGTGCGGCCTGCGCGTGTCGGGGGTCGGCCGACGGCGGGTGCACGCCGAGGAGTCGGGTCATGGCCGAGAGCGGAAGCCGTTGCCCCGGTTCGTCGCAGTGCCCGAGGAGCACCCCGCAGCCGGCGGCCTGGGCCGCGGCGAGCGGGGCGGCGAGCAGGGCGGACTTGCCGATGCCCGGTTCGCCTTCGACCAGCAGGCTGCTCCCGCGGCCGGCCGCGACATCGGTGACCAGGGCCTCCAGCAGGGCCTGTTCGACGTCCCGTCCGGTCACGCCAACCATCTGCCGAATCAGCATGTACATGACTTTAGCCAGGTCGGGTGCCGCGCCAAACGTCTCGCGCGTCACGCCCGGCTCGCCGAGGCGCCGGGGCCCGGCCCCGTACGGTGCTGCGGGATCTCCGTGAGGCTCACGGATGTCTGCGGGGATGCTGCGCCGGAGGATCGTCCGACAGCCGCGGCGCGGCCACCGCCGCACGAGCGGCGCTCCCCTGTCGCCCCGCCCGGACACCCGTCACCACGTGAGGAAGGCCAGCCATGTCCTTTCGACGCTCAGCCCGACGCTCAGCCCTGAGGATCGCCGCGGCAGCGGCGGCCGTCTCGGCGATCGCCCTGCCCGCTTCCACCACGGCCTCGGCTTCCACCCCTGCCTCCGCCCCTGCCTCCTTTTCCGCCGAGTCGGCCACCGGAGCGGCGGGCGCGCCGGCGGCGGCAGCGGTGCAGGCCGGATTCATCGTGAGCAAGGCCCAGTTCGGCCGGATGTTCCCGAGCAAGAACCAGTTCTACACCTACGAGGCACTGGTCGGCGCGTTGAGCGCCTACCCCGCCTTCGCGCACACCGGGGACGACGCGCTCAAGCGCCGGGAGGCGGCGGCCTTCCTGGCGAACGTCAGCCACGAGACCGGCGGCCTGCGCTACGTCGTGGAGCAGAACACCGCCAACTACCCGACGTACTGCGACACTTCCCGACCCTACGGCTGTCCCGCGGGGCGGGCCGCCTACTACGGACGGGGGCCGCTCCAGCTCAGCTGGAACTTCAACTACAAGGCGGCCGGGGACGCCCTGCACATCGACCTGCTCCACAACCCGGGCCTGGTCCAGACCGACCCCCAGGTCGCCTGGAAGACCGCGCTCTGGTACTGGAACACCCAGTCCGGTCCCGGCTCCATGACGCCCCATCAGGCGATGGTCAACGGCGCCGGGTTCGGCCAGACGATCCGCAGCATCAACGGCGCCCTGGAGTGCAACGGCCGGAACCCCGCCCAGATGCAGGACCGGGTCAACCTCTACCAGCGGTTCTCCCAGATCCTCGGCACCTCCCCCGGCGCCAACCTGACCTGCTGAGAAGAGCGGAGACCCCATGCACAGGTTCCTGACCAGGCTCCTCGTCGCGGTGGCCGCCACCCTGACCGCCGCGCTGACCGCCGTGGTCCCGGGCGCGGGCACGGCGGCCGCGGGTACGACGGTGACGGCTGCTGTCAACCACACGGTGACGTTCGTCAACCACTCCTCGCAGACGCTGTGGATCGGCAGCGGCGTCAACGCCGACGGGTCCAAGCAGTTCGCCCGGCTGCCGGTCCTGGCCCCCGGGCAGTCGGCGACGGTGACGATCCCCGAGACGACCGCCCCCTTCCACTGGCGCGGCAAGTTCTTCGCCCGGCAGGGGTGCGGCGGCGCCCCCGGCAGCACCTTCCACTGCCGGGTGGGCGACTGCGGGGCGTTCGCCGACCACTGCACGACGGGCGAACAGCCCGCCAGCTTGACCGAGTTCAACTTCGACAGCAAGGACGGCGCCGCGCCCTGGTACGACGTGAGCTACGTGAACGCCTTCTCGCTGCCGGTCACGATCACCCCGGTGAACGCCACCGTCCCGCCCGGCGGCGGCTGCGACACGCGGGGCTGCACGGCGAACCTGCTTCCCGCCTGCCCGCCCGCCGACCTGACGCGCGGGCCGGACGGCAAACCGCTGCTGTGCACCAACCCCAGCCGGGACACCCCCAGCGACTACAGCCGCGCGCTCAGCGCGAGGTGCCCCAAGGCCTACACCTGGTCCAAGCAGGACCAGGTGCCGGGCAACAAGGTGATGCAGCAGTGCAGCCACTGCAAGGGCTTCACCGTCACCTTCGGGCCCACCGCGTGAGCCGCCCGTCCCGCGGCCCCGCCACGGCCGCGCGATCATGTGAGGAGAGGAGCACGGTGTCCCGCCGCCTACGCCTGTTCACCGTCGTGCCCGTGCTGTTCGCGGTCCTGACCGGGCTCACGGCCGCCGGCCCGGCCGACGCGTCCGCCGCCGTGAAGAAGAAGGGCGTCAGCGCCTGGAACTTCCCCGACGTCACCGGCGCACTGGCCGACGTCAGGGCCGGCTGGTTCTACACCTGGGCCTCGGACCGCCAGCAGATCAGGCCGCCGGCCGGCGTCGAGTTCGTCCCCATGATCTGGGGCGCGGCCTCGGTGACCGACGCCCAGCTCAACACGGCCAGGAAGGAGGGCACCACCCTGCTCGGGTTCAACGAACCCGACCTGCCGGCGCAGGCGAACATGAGCCCGGCCAGGGCCCTCGACCTGTGGCCGCGGCTCCAGTCGACCGGGATGCGCCTGGGGGCACCCGCGGTCGCGGGCGGCGGCGACGTCGCGGGCGGCTGGCTCGACCAGTTCATGAAGGGCGCCGCCGCACGCCACGAGAAGGTCGACTTCATCCCCCTGCACTGGTATGGCTCGGACTTCCGCGCCGACGCCGCGACCGGCCAGCTGCGCGGCTACCTCCAGGCCGTCTACAACCGCTACAAGAAGCCGATCTGGCTCACCGAGTACGCCCTGATCGACTTCTCCCACGGCACCCCGAGGTACCCGACGCAGGACCAGCAGGCCGCGTTCGTCACGAAGTCGACCGCCATGCTCCAGGGCCTGCCCTTCGTCGAACGCTACGCCTGGTTCACCCTCTCAGCGGACCGCGGCGGCAGCGGCCTCTACAACCGGGCGACGCCCAACAAGGCGGGCGCGGCCTACCGCGCGGCCGGCTGACCCCGGGCCCCGCCCGGGCGGGGGGGGGGGGGCCGCCCCCCCCCCCCCCCGGGCGGGGGGCCGAGGGGGGCGGGCCGGCGGGGCGCCCCCCCGGGGCCGCCCCCCCCGGATGGGCGGGGGGGCGGGGC
>NZ_JBIWPA010000024.1:52141-108769 GCF_044768035.1 Kitasatospora sp. NPDC101176 | reverse complement strand
ACCCGCACCGCGGCCCGCGGCGCCCGCGCCCCCAACCCCCGGGCCCCCCCCAACCCGGGGGGGGCGCCCCCCCGGGGGGCGGGCCCCCCCCGGCCCCCGCGGGGGGGGGGGGGGGCGCCCCCCCCCGCCCCGCCCGCGGTCGCGGGCAATAGAGGGCCTGCAGGCCGTGCCGCAGCCGGCTTCCGGCCCGAACCTGATGCGGGTGGCGCCGGACCAGGCTCCTTCGGTCTGACGGCCCGCCCGGCGGGATGTGCGTGGAGCGCACGGGGATGTTCCCCGTGCGCTCCACGCGTGGTGAAGCCCCTGTCACCCGGACGCGGGCGGGCCGCCGTCAGCGTCCGGTCAGCAGACCGCGCACGAAGGCCGCCTGGCCGATGTGCTGGAGGTCGTCGGCGATCACGCTGATCAGACGCACCCCGAGGGTGACCGGTGGCTGCCACGACTCGTCGACGATCCGGGCGAGGGAGCGGTTGTCGAGGCCTCGCACGTACTCCGTGGTCCGCGCGTGGACGGCGTCGTGGTAGCCCGACAGCAGGTCGGCGGTGGCGGTGACCTGGGCGACCTGCGCGGGCCGGTGCCCGTAGCCGGTGGCCGACGCGGCGAAGGGCAGGGCGAACCGCTCCGCCCAGCCCTCGGCGGTCCACACCTGTTCGCGGCGGGCCGCGTCGGCGACGTGGTCGTCCTGCACCCGGGTGAGGTGCCAGACCAGCCAGGCGATCGAGTTGGCCGAGTCCTGCACCCGGAACGCCAGCTGGTCGGGAGTCAGGCCCTCGACGACGTCGGCGACCGTGGCACGGATCCGCTCGAACGCGTCCACGAGAAGCTCCGCGCTGGTCACACCGGTCACCGTCGTCTCCCGGTCGAGTAGGCCGCCCTTGTCGGCGGCACGGCGAGCCGCACCGCCCCGCCGATTGTGTCCCGCCCCCGGGCCCCCGGCCACCCGACCTTCCACCGCCCCGCCCACCACACTCCACCGCTAAGCACAGATGCTTGCTTCGTGCTGCCCGGTGGGTCTACAGCCTTCCCCGTAAGCACCGGAGCGGGCCGCCATGGCCGGGCCGGTCGTCCTCCACGACGGCCTCCGGCCCGCCCCCCGGCCAGGGACGCATGCCGCACAGCCCCGTCGCCGAGGCCTACCCGGCCCCCATCCGCCGGCTCGTCCTCGACCACTGGGACGACGAGGCCTGAGGGCGCCGGCGCATCCGGAGGCCGCGGCGCTCGATGTGCCCCGCGCCACCGCCGTCCAGCCGCCGGGCCGCCCGGATCCCGGCTCCCCGGCCGCGGGTTCGGGTGCAGGGCCCTCGGGATGGCAGGCTTACGCCGAGCACATGATGATCATCATCCGACCGCCCCGGGACCGCACCCGGCGGTCGGGCGCGGAGGTGGGGACCATGAATCCGGCGGACACGCCCTTGATCGGCCGGGAGCACGAACTGGCCCTGCTGCACTCGTTCGTGACCGCCCCCGAAGGGCGGGCCCTGGTACTGCGCGGCGAGGCGGGCGTGGGCAAGAGCGCACTGGTCGACCGCGCGGCCCGCACGGCGGCCGAGGCGGACCACGCACTGGTGCGGGCCACCGGGGTCGAGGCCGAGTCGGAGCTGCCGTTCGCCGGCCTGCACCAGTGCCTCCACCCCCTGCTCGACCGCACCGCCAGCCTCGACCCGCGCCAACGCACCGCCCTGGACGTGGTGTTCGGCGGCGGCAGCGGTGCGCCGCCGTCCGTGCTCTCCCTCGGCATCGCCGTGCTGGACCTGCTGGCACTCGCCGCCGAACGGCCGCTGACGCTGCTGATCGACGACGGCCAGTGGCTGGACGACGCCAGCGTCGAGGTGTGCGGATTCGTGGCACGCCGGCTGGCGGACCTCCCGGTGAAGATGCTGATCGCCCTGCGCTCCGAGGTGCGCTGCGCCTTCGACCACGCCCGGCTCCCCGAACTGCCGGTCGAGGCCCTGGCGGAGGAGGCCGCCGGGCGCCTGCTGGAGCTGCGCCACCCCCGGCTCGACGCCCGGGTGCGGCGGGCCGCCCTGGAGCACGCCCGGGGCAACCCGCTGGCCCTGCACGAGCTGCCGCCCTACCTGACCGCGCCCGACCTCGCCGGTGACCTGCTCGCCACCCCCGGGGTACCGCTGCCCCGGCGCCTCCAGCAGCTGTACGGCACGCGGATCGAGCGCCTGGCCCCCGCCGTCCGGGCGGAGCTGCTCCGCGGCGCCCTCGACGGCGCCGCGGCCGGCCGGCTCCGGGGCCGCGTCCACGCCACGCGGTACCGGATGCGCGGGGTCGAACCGGCCGTCGAGTCGGGGCTGCTCGACGTCGACACGGCCCTCGGTGACTTCGTCTTCCGCCACCCCCTGGTGCGCTCCGCCGTCATCCAGCTGGCCACGCCCGACGAGCGCCGGTCCGCCCACGCCGAACTGTCCCGGGTGCACCGGGCCGACACCGAGCGGCACGCGGGCCACCTGGCCGCCGCGGTCGTCGACCCGGACGAGGCAGTGGCCGCGGTGCTGGAGGCGGCGGCCGACTCCGCGACCCGGCGCGGTGGCGCGGCAGCCGCCGTGGCCTGGCTGACCCGCGCGGCGGAGCTGAGCGAGCGGCCCGCGGACCGCTCCCGGCGCCTCGGTGACGCGGCCTACCTCGCCGGGCAGGCCGCGCTGCTGGACGAGGCGCAGCGGCTGCTCCACCGCTCGGACCCGGAGCCCGGCCCGGCCGGTTCGCTGGCCGCCGTCCTCACCTCCGCGCACGCGGACTTCGTCCGGGCCGGAGCGGTCCGGCCGGCCTTCCAACGGCTGGCGGCGGCGGTCGAGCGGTGGTCGGACGGCGGCACTCAGGGGGAGGCAGGCGACGGGGCCACCCTGGCCCGGGCGGCCGACACGCTGGTCACCATGGCCCACTACGCGGGCGACCCCGCCCTGTGGCAGCGCGTCGAGCGGATCCTCGACGCGCTCGGCGACCGGGTGCATCCGCTGACGGCGCTGTACCGGGACGCGAGCGCCGTGGCGCGCAGCGGTGCGGGGCTGCGCGAACGTCTGGAGCGGGCGTTCGCCGCCGAGGCGCACCTCGCGCCGTGGGACCTGGCCCGGCTGGGTGTCTGTGCCTCCCACGTCGACGCGCTGGGCCAGTACCGCGTCCAGCTGCGGCACGCCGTCGAGCGGGAGCGGGAGGAGGGCGCGGTGTCGAGCGTGATGACCATGCTGCGGATGCTGATGCTCGACCAGATGTACTCCGGCGAGTGGGCGGAGGCGGAGCGTACCGGGCAGCAGGCGCTGGAGCTGTGCACCGCGCACGGTCACGTCCTGCTCGCCTACCACACCCGGGCGGTGCTGGGGCAGTTGGCGGCCCGGCGGGGGCGGCTGGGTGCCGCGCGGGAGCTGCAGTCCGCGGTGGACGCCTGGGCCCGTCCGCGCGGGGTGGGTCTGCTCACCCAGATCACGGAGGCGATCGCCACCGGGGTGGCGCTCACCGAGGGGGACTTCGAGGCGGCCTACCTGTACGCGATCGGGATGACGCCCCCGGGCAGCTTCGAGCACCACGCCCACCAGATCGCCCCGCGCGCGTTGCTGGAGCTGGTGGAGGCGGCGCTGTACAGCGGCCGCCGGGAGCAGGCGCGGCGGCACGCCCTGGCGGCGTGCGAGGCCGGGCTGCCGGAGGCGTCGCCCCGGTTGGCCCTGTCCGCCTACGGCGGCCTGGCGATGACCGCGGAGGATGCGGCGGAGGCGGCGGCGATGTACGCGCGCGTCGAGGCGCACCCGGCGGCCGGGGACTTCCCCTTCGAGGTGGCTCGCGTCCGCCTGGCCTACGGCATCACGCTGCGGCGGCTGAGGGAGCCGCGGGCGGCCGGGCAGGCGCTGACGCTGGCCGTCGGGACGTTCGACCGGCTCGGCTGCACGGCGTGGGCGGACCGGGCCCGCGCCGAACTCCGGGCCGGCGGCCGGCCTGCGGCCCCGTCGGGCCCGTCGGCCCCGGACGCCGCGGCGCTGACCTGGCAGGAGCGGCGGATCGCCGAACTCGCCGCGACCGGGCTGACGAACAAGGAGATCGGCGAGCGGATCCGATTGTCCCCGCGGACGGTCAGTTCGCACCTCTACCGGGTCTTCCCCAAGCTCGGGGTCACCTCCCGCGCCGCCCTGCGCGACGCGCTGGGCGGCACTCCGGGCGGCGGCACCGGGCGGGGGTGAGGCGGCAGCCGTTCGCGCTCTCCGACGGGCTGAGCAACCCCCGCACCAGACGTTGCGCCGGTCTCTCTCCCGCCCGCCGAACGGCGGACACCCCGGCGCTCGAGCACGTGGCACGTCGGCGCACCCGCGCCGCCCTGCCCACGGGGAAGGGCCGTCGACGTCGTGTCGACGGTCCTTCCCCGGGCCGGCCCGTCACCAGGTGGTGTTGAGGGTGTCGTCGAGCCAGTCGTAGATGCGGGTTTGGGTGAGGCGCATGGCGCCGGGGTGGCAGTGGGCGCCGGCGCCTTCGTCGTTGGTGAAGTGCATGTGGGTCTTGGGGCAGGTGAGGTGGTCGTAGAGCTGTTCGGGCTGGCCGTGGAAGAACATGTCGTCTTCGGCGTCGCAGACGAGGGTGGGGCACTGGATCTGTTCGGCGATGCCGTCGGCGAGGGTGTAGTCGAGGTAGGAGGCGTTGAAGGCGCGGGGGGTGTCGACGCCCATGACGTACATGCCGTGGTTGATGGCCCAGCGGGAGATGGGGTCGGTGGCCATGAGCCGCTGGAGGGCGGCGTCGAGTTCGGGGGCGGACTCGGCGCGCAGGAGGTGTTCGGCTTCTTCGCGGGTGCCGGGGATGTTGCGGGTGGTGGTCTGGCCGAGGTCGTAGAGGCCGTCGACGGCGATGAGGGCGGCGAGGCGGTGTTCGAAGGCGGCGGCGCGGGGGGCGAGGATGCCGCCCATGCTGATGCCGAGCAGGGCGATGCGGTCGTCGTCGACGTCGGGCAGGGTCTGGGCGTAGTCGACGACGGGGGTGACGACGTTCTCCCAGTCGGGGCGGAAGGGCAGGTTCTGGTGGTGGCGGGGGCCGGGCATGCCGGGGCCGTCGAAGGTGAGGACGGTGTAGCCGCGCTCGACGCCGGCCATGGCGCCGAAGTAGTGGAGTTCCTCGGCGGTGCCGTCGAAGCCGTTGTGCATGATGAGGGTGGGGCGGGGGGTGGCGGTGTCGTCGACGCGGTAGAGGTAGCCGGGCAGGGTGGTGTCCTCGTAGGGGATCTGGACGGGTTCGATGATCGGGGTGAACAGGGCGGCGGCGGCGCGGAAGGTGTCGACGCTGCGGTCGTAGGCGTGGTCGTGGCGCGGGTCGCAGGGGTGGCCGTGGAGGAAGAACTCGGCGGAGCGGTAGTAGTTGGAGGCGCGCAGGAAGCCGTCGCGGGCGCTGACCCGGTGGCCGGCGGCCAGGGACTTCTCGGCCTGGCCGGCGACGCGGTCGGCGGTGGCCATCCACTCGGTGTACCAGCTGCCGTAGTCGCCCTCGGTGATGCGCTCGGCGGTGGAGACGACCTCGCCGAAGTCCGCGCCGCCGTAGGCGATGTGGCTCATCGAGCGCAGGGTCTCGTACCAGAACTGGATGTTGTTCGGGAACAGCAGGGGCTTCATGGGGGTCTCCTCGATCCGGAAGCACACATTTGTGCTTGCGAGGAAGACTGTAGACCCTCCGGGCAGCAGGAAGCAAACATCTGTGCTTACGATGTGGGGGTGACGATGAAAGAACCGACCACACGCATCCGCAGGAGCCCCGAACAGGTCCGTGCGGCCGTCCACCAGGCGGTCCTCGACCTGCTCTGCGACCCGGAGGGAGAAGACCTCACCATCCCCGCGATCGCCCAGCGCGCCGGCGTCAACCACACCAGCGTCTACCGGCGCTGGGGCAGCCTCGACGCACTCCTGGCCGACATGGTGACCACCCGCCTCGAACGCGACTCACCCCTGAAGGACACCGGCAGCCTGCGCGGGGACCTCCTCGCCTGGGCCGAAGCCAGCGTCAGGAGCATCCGCACCCCCCAGGGACGCGCTCTCGTGCGCGCCGTCATCCTGTCCATGCCGAACCACCCCCAGGACCAGACCGAGCGGACGCAGCACTTCCAGCGCCGCGTGCGCTCCATCGAACAGATCCGCCAGCGGGCCATCGCCCGGGGCGAGGACCCGCCGCCCGTGGAGCAGATCCTCGACCAGCTCATCGCACCGTTCTACGTCCGGACGATCTTCGGCATCGACCTGCCGGACACCGGCTACCCCGAGCTCCTCGTCGACCGACTGCTCGGCCCCGCGGGCGCACCGGGCACGGACTGAGCCCGGCCCACCGGGCCCGGGCCCACCCTCCCCCACCCACCGGACCCGTGGTCGGCGACCGCCCCGTCGTCGCCGACCACGGGTCCCCACCACCAGCACCCCCGGCGCTGTCGGTGCGGCGTGGGAGGGTGCCGCCCATGGACGAGAGCATGCACGGAGCAGCACTGATCGACCGGGTGATCGCCCGGGTCGGGCAGGACGGCTGGCCCACCACGGACGCGCCGGACATCACCGCGCCGGTGCCGCTCGCGCCCGGGGCGATCGAGCGCCTGCGGCTGGCCGGGGGCCGGCCGCTGCCGCCGAGCCTGCGCCGGTGGCTCGCCTTCGACAGTTCCTGGCTGAGCGCGCTCGGCTGGTACGACGACGAGCACGCGCCCGCCTTCGAAGGCCGCACGCTCGGCGGGACGGCCGAGTGGATGTACGGCCCCGGCGACGCCATGGCCGGCATGTTCGCCGACTTCGAGGCGCTGCTGCCCTCCCCGTGCCTCCCCCTCGTCGGCGGCAGCGACTCCCGCCGCCTGCTCTACCTGGGCCGGCCCGACTCCACCGGCGAGTACCCCGTCCTCGTCATCGACACCGACGACCTGCCCTACGTCGCCGTCACGTACCCCGGCCTCGACGTCTACCTCGCCGACCTCGCCGGCGTGATCGACCTGGACTTCGACACCTACACGGGCCTCATGGACCACCCCGAGTACGGCCCCCGGATGCAGGAGCACGCCGCGAACACTCGGCTCGGCCCCGACGGCCTCGAACTCCAGGACCTCGACTGGGGCGCCGAGGCTTGAAACGTCCTGACAGGAGGATGCGGAGGCGCGGGGTTCCCGG
Organism: Kitasatospora sp. NPDC101176; assembly: GCF_044768035.1. NCBI lineage: Bacteria > Bacillati > Actinomycetota > Actinomycetes > Kitasatosporales > Streptomycetaceae > Kitasatospora > Kitasatospora sp. NPDC101176. The sequence continues at coordinate 101,663 of NZ_JBIWPA010000024.1, read as the reverse complement.
TCATGGCAGGTCCTTTCCGCACGGCCTCCCCCGAGACGGAACCTGCAGCCAGCCGGGGTTGTTCCCGCGGGCCGACTCCCGGGAACAACCCCGGCTGGTGGGGAGCGGCCGCCTCCCGCCCCTCGCTGGCCGAACCACCCGTGGAGTGCGACGGCTAGCCTGTCGCGGTGACGACCTCGCGAGTACTGTCGATCGCCCTCCGGGACACCGACCGGCCCCCGCTGCGCCCGCTGCCGATCGCAGCAGCCGAACTGCTCCACGACCTCGACGCTCCGCCACGCCTGGTCGCCCATCTGCGCGCGGTCCACGACGTTGCGGGGCAACTCCTCGAATGGATCGCTGCACGCGGCTTCGATCTGGGCATCGATCCGCAGGCCGTTCTCTTCGGAGCCGCCACCCACGACATCGGCAAGGTGCTGCACCCCGCCGAACTGTCCGCTCCCGGTGCGCAGCACGAGGAGGCCGGCCGCGAGCTGCTCATGGCCCGCGGAGTCGGTCCCGTCCTGGCGCGATTCGCCGGGACGCACGCCGCCTGGACGGCCGCGGAGGCCGGGACGGAAGACCTCCTGGTCAGCCTCGCCGACAAGATCTGGAAGAACCAGCGGGTCCCCGAGCTCGAGGACCTGGTCGTCGCCAGGCTCGCAGTGGCGAGCGGGAGGTCGGTCTGGGAGGAGTTCCTCGATCTGGACACCCTGCTCGCCCGCATCGGTGACCAGGCCGACGGACGCCTGGCCTTCCAGATGTCCCACCCCACGGCCGGGAACGGCCATCGACTGCCGGACTTCCCGGGCGCGTTGGCGACATGGTTCGCCGCGCAGGACGCGGTGTTCCGCGCGCGTGGGATCACCGCCGAACTGGGGCGCTCCCCGGAGGACGGCCGGCCCAAGAAGAGCGCGTGGCTGACCGTCGAGGCCGGGAACCGGATCGTCCAGATCACCGTCTGGAACAGCGGCGAGGCCGAACTCGACTACGCGGACCTCGGCAGTGAGAACCACCGTCCTGAGCACCGGGATCTCGAAACCGGCCGGGAACTCCATGATCTCCTCAGGTCCGCGCTCGACTGGGTCGCGCCCGGCACGGACGGCTGATCACGACACATGGGGAGGCCCGGGGGCATGGAACTGACGACACGCGACAAACGCTGGCTGGCCGCCGTGGGGCTGGTCGGGGCCGGGATCGCGGTGTGCTACCTCGGGTGGGGCGACGAGGCCGACTACCCGCTGCCCTACACGCGGCGCGACGCCTCCGTCCTCGGCCGCATCGCGCTCGAGGACCCTTCCACGAGGAACACCGCCGTCGCGGCGGACGACCGCACGATCACGATGGACGTCGCCTGGAGCGGCTGCGACTACAAGCCCGACCTGGTGGTCCGGGAGACCGACGGGCAGGTCACGCTGCTGCTCAGGCGCCGCGACGCCTCCGGCCCGAACATCGGCTGCGAGGACGGCGGCATCGCCCGGCTCAAGGCCGTCCTGCACCGGCCCCTCGGCACCCGCGCCCTGAACGACGCACTCACCGGAAAGCCCGTCCCGCACGCCCACGCCTGACTGTCGGCCACGCACCCACCCGCCGAAATGAGCCGCAGGACAGCACAAGCCACCGTCGAGACCACGAGCGGAGGGCTTCTGGCCTCCAGCGTCAGAACCCCCGGCCCGACCTCCTAAGCCGTGTGCGTCGTCCTCGCCGCCTCCGCCCCGAGCAGGTCGATCATGGCGTCGAGGGGCTTGGCCGCCTCCGCCGCCGCCAGGGCCGGATCACCGGAGCGGATCGCCTCGTACAGGCCCCGGTGCAGGTGGACCGGCGGTCGGGGCAGGTCCTCGAGGACGTTCGCGCGCCGCAGGCTCTCGGCCACCGCACTGACCAGCCCCTGGTACAGCTCGATCAGGACGACGTTGTGCGAGGCCTCCAGCACCGCGCGGTGGAAGGCGACCCCGGCGGCGACCCGGTCGACCTCCCCCTCCCCCTCGCCGGCGCCGTGGAGCCGGTGCCAGGCGTCGGCGAGCCGGTCGAGGTCCTCGGGCGTGCGGCGTTCGGCCGCCGCCCGCGCCGCTTCCACCTCCAGGGCCCGACGCGCGGCGAGGATCTCGCGCAGGTCCACCGCGCCGAAGCGCCGCCGCAGGATGCCTTCCGTGTCGGTGCGCGCCCGCACGTAGACGCCGTCCCCGTGCCGGATCTCCAGCACGCCGGCGTGGGCGAGCGCCCGGACCGCCTCGCGCATCGTGTTCCTGGCCACGCCGAGGAGTTCCATCAGCACCGGCTCCGGCGGAATGCGTTCGCCCACCTTCCAGCGTCCGGCGGCGATCTCCGCCAGCACGGTCTCCGCGATCCGCTCGACGCGCGAGCTCGACCCGACCTTCACCATCCACTCCCCGAGATCACTAGAGGGTCAATGATTGACGCTCTGACAGGCGACATGATTCCCTTCCCGGCATGGATCTCGCAACCCGGGCAACTCCCCCGGCCACCACCACCGTTCACCGCGCCGGGTGTCTCCGGACCGGCGGCGCCGAGCTGAGCTGGCACGCGGACCAGGCCACGACGCCGGTGGTGTTCGTCCACGGCTCCTTCGACGACCACACCAGCTGGGACGGCGTCGTCCCGCTGCTCCCGCCCGGCGTCACGGCCGTCCGCTACGACCGCCGTGGCCACTCCGGCAGCGGCGCGCCGGGCCGGAGCGTCATCCACGAGCACGTCGGCGACCTGGTCTCGGTGATCACCGAGGTCTCCGGCGGCAGCGCCCACGTGGTCGGCCACTCCTACGGCGCCCTCGTCTCGCTCATGGCCGCCGCCCGCCACCCGGAGCTGGTCCGCGGCGTGCTGGTCCACGAGCCGCCCGCCTTCCCCCTGCTCACCGGCGACCCGGTCGGCGAACCGATGCGCGACGCGGCCCGGACCCACGTCGTCACGGTGGCCGAGCACATCGAGGCGGGCCGCACCGAGGAGGCCGTCGCCCTCTTCGCGGAGCAGGTCGCCTTCGGCGAGCGCTGGCGGGACCTGTTCGACGAACCGCAGCGCGCCATGCTCGCGGCCAACGCCCATACGTTCCTGGACCAGTTCCGCGACCCCGACCACTACGCGCTGGACCTCACCGCACTGGCCGCGAGCCCCGTCCCGATCACCCTCACCGTGGGCACCGACGGCCCGCCCGCCGTGCGCCGGATCACCGAGCTCCTCGCCCGACGGCTGCCCGCCGCCACCGTCCACACCATCACCGGCGCCGGCCACGCACCCCACCTCAGCCACCCCGCCGAATTCGCGGCCGCCCTCACCCACCACCTGGACCGCACCCGCGGGGCCTGATCCTGCAGCCCCCAACGAGCGGGGCGATGGACGTGCATGCGAGCACCGCGACCGACAGCCGGGCGACCAGCACCGCCACGCCTGTTCGAACGGACGCGCTTCGGTATCCCACGGCCCCGACCCCCCAAGGTTGAACACGTTCAAATCCATCCTGCAGCTCCGGACCACAGGGTCCGGGGCCATCCGGGGGGCGTCCCAGCGGGCGTCCCGACTAGGGCTCGGCCCGCGAGGCGGCGGGCGGGGGCAGGCGGCGGGTGATCCGGTCGAACAGGTCGAGGAGCGGTTCGCCGACGTCCCGGCCGAAGTCGGTGAGTCCGTAGGTGACCTGGGGCGGCGTCGTGGGCTCGACCTTCCGCCACAGCAGGCCGTCCTGGACCAGCGCGCGCAGCGTCTGGGCGAGCATCTTCTCGCTGATGCCGCGGATGCCGTCGCGCAGTTCGTGGAAGCGCAGGTCGTCGGACTGCAGTGCGATCAGCACCCAGACGCCCCACCGGCTGGTCACGTGGTCGACCGTGTCGCGTGCGGCGCAGTCGGTGTGAAACACCTCATACCGCTTGGCGGTGTCACCGCGTCCTGGCTGCAGACCTTCCGTCATGTCCGGAGCTTACCTTCAGGTATGTCCTTACGATCGGTAAGCCCCTCGTCCTAGCGTCAGCGTCGGCATCAACACCGCAGAGCAACACGGACGTTCGAGCGAGGAGCAGATCATGATCGTGGTGACCGGGGCCACCGGCAACATCGGCCGGCCGCTGACGCAGGCGCTGGCCGCGGCGGGGAAGCCGGTGACGGCGGTGTCGCGGCACGCGGCGGCCGTGCCGGACGGCGTCCGGCACGTGGTGGCCGACCTGGCCGGGCCGTCCGGGCCGGACGCCCTGGAACCCGCGCTCGCCGGGGCGCAGGCGCTGTTCCTGCTGCTCTCGGGGGACCTGCACGGCCCCGGGACGGCCCCGGCCGACCTCGTCGGACGGGCGGTGGCGGCCGGGGTCCGACGGATCGTCCTGCTCTCCACGCAGGGCGTGTCCACCAGGCCGTTCGGCCCGACCAGGGTGGCGATGAAGGCGCTGGAGGACGTGGTCCGGGAGTCCGCCCCGGAGTGGGCGGTCCTGCGACCGGGCGGCTTCGCCTCCAACGTGCTCTGGTGGGCCGAGTCCGTCCGGACGCGGCGGACGGTCGTGGCACCGTTCGGCGACGTCGGCGCGCCCGTCGTCGACCCGGCGGACATCGCCGATGTCGCGGCGGCGTGCCTGCTGGAGGAGGAGCACAACGGCGGCGTGTACGACCTGACCGGCCCGGGGGTGATCACCCCGCGCCAGCAGGCGCAGGCCCTGGCCGCCGCCCTGGGCGCGCCCCTGCGCTTCCACGAACTCACCCGCGACGAGGCCCGGACGGCGATGGCCCGCACCATGCCGGTGGAGCTGGCCGACGACACCCTCGACATCCTCGGCGCCCCGACCGAGGCCGAACAGCGGGTGAGCCCGGCCGTCGAGCAGGTGCTCGGCCGCCCGCCGCGCCCCTTCGCCGCCTGGGCCGCCCGCAACGCCGCCGCCTTCCGCTGAGCACGGCGCGAGGGCGCCGGTCCGGTTGGCACGGGGCTCCCGGCCCGCCACCTCGTCACCCGGGCACGGATTCGTCACGTACTGCGGCCGCTCTGCGGCCCTGCCCACCGCTGGGCGCGGCCGCCATGGCTTGTGGCACGGCCGCCGCGCCCGGCATCAGGCCTGCCACGGCCGCCGCAGCACCCGATCGGGACTCCCGTTCGCCCGGGACTCCCGTTCGACCGGGACTCCCGTTCGACCGGCGCCCCTCAAGGTCGGAACGACGCCAGCCGCTCAGGGCCGGTCGACGGCGCCATCGGCGTGCTCCTCGAGGAATGCGCCCGCAGGGGCCGCGGCTTCCTCCGCGGTCGCGCAGCAGGCCCCATCGCCGGCCGCACCGGATATGCCGTCGGCGCCCTTGCCCGTCCAGTTCCAGCTGCAGGACAGCGTCTGGACCAGTTCGGCCGTCCCGCCGACGATGCCAAGGCTGCCCGGACGCGCCACCGGGGGCGCCGGGCGGGTGACGGCGTCGGGCCACTTCTCCGGTCACCGACCGGCGGGTGGTCACCGGCAGAACCGACCACTCGACGACCCGACCGCTGAAACAGCTGGTCAGACGGGGTTTCAGGCAGGCTCCTCGAAGTCGTCGAAAAAGTTTCGATCTCACCTGCAACCCCCACGGGCCCCGCACGTCTATGTGAGTGAGCGGCGGGGAAGCCCGCCGCGGCGGACCGCAGGCACACGGGGAGCACGGACTCCCGGGCCTCGGATCCTGCCACCGCACTCATCGCAACCCATCGAGCAGCGACACACGTCTGCCGATGAAAACACCCCGGGGGGTATTCAGAATGTCCATTGTGCGCGCACGTCGTTCCCGCTCCGCCGTCCTCACCGCCGCCACCCTCGGCGCGCTGCTCGCCACCGGCGCCGTGGTGGCCTCCCCGGCCGCCTACGCCGCCGACGCCCCGGCCCCGGCCGTGAGCACCACCGCCACCCCTGCCGTCACCGCCGCTGCCCCGACCGCGGCCGCCCCGACCACGAAGCCGACGGCCGCCACCCCGGCCCCCACCGCCACCACCACCCCCGCCGCGAAGCCGACGGCCAAGGCCGCCGCCAAGGCCACCACCGACGACAAGCCGTCGCTGACCGTCACCCCGCCGGCGTCGGTCGGCCGCGGCGGCCAGCCGGTCGAGTTCACCGAGACCGTCACCAACCCGGGCAGCACCGCGGCCACCTACAAGCTGAAGATCACCACCAGCGGCGCGGGCCCCGTCTCGGTGAACGCCATCAAGGTCGACTACCGCGACGCGGACGGCACCTGGAAGCCCGTCACCGACACGGTCCCCGGCCTGACCGTCGCCGCCGGCGCCACCACGACGATCCGGCTGCGCCTGACCACCGAGCTCGCGACCTACTGGTCCAACACCGACTCCACCGTCACGCTCCGCTCCGCAGTGCTCGACGAGGCCGGTGCCGTCCTGGCCGAGAGCACCAAGGAGGTCGCGGCCAGGGCCATCACCCTGCAGGTCCAGAACGCGCCGACCACCGCCGTCGCCGGCGGCGACCCGGTCGAGTTCGACGTCGCCATCGCCAACCGCAGCGCCTCCGCCTACACCAACGTCGACAAGGTCATCGAGGCCGACCAGCACACCACCCTCCAGGTCCGGAAGGCCGACGGCAGCTGGCAGAACATCACCGGCGTCCCCGGCAGCAACCCGACCGTCGCCGACCGGGTCACCTACCACCTCTCCGACGACCGGACCATGGCACCGGGCGAGACCTTCACCAAGCACGTCCGGCTCGCCTTCACCGCCGACGCCCCGACCGGCACCGGCTACATCCACCCGTGGGCGAAGCTCGACATCGGCAGCGGCTACTCCCCCGTCACCGTCGGCCCCCAGTACCTCCTGATCAACGTCGTCAGCGCAGCGCCCACCCTGTCGCTCCAGGCACCCGCCTCGATCGGCAACGCCGGCGGGCCGGTCGAGTTCACCCAGACGGTCACCAACCCGGGCAACACCCAGGCGACCTACAACCTGGAGTTCGACGCCAGCAACCAGTACGCCCGCGGCGAGGGCCGCATCGCCATGGACCTCCTCGACGACGAGGGCGCCTGGAAGCCGGTGCTGACGACCTTCCGGCAGCAGAACGACGGGTTCCACTTCAAGGGCGGATACGCCCGTGTGACCGTCCCCGCGGGCGCGACGAAGACGTTCCGGCTGCGCCTGTCCGCTCCCGTCAACAACGACTGGGCCGGCGCGAGCGGCACCATCAAGCTCTCCTCCTCCGTCCTCGAGCAGACGGGGCAGTACACCGTCGCCGAGAGCACCGCGGAGGTCGCCCTGAAGGCCCTCGACGTATCGGTCAGGAACGCCCCCGCCACCGCCGTCACCGACGGCGACCCGGTCGAGTTCGACGTGACCGTGGCCAACGCCAGCGCCTCCCGCTACGACAACGTCCGCCCCGCCGTACTGGCGGACCGGAACAGCGCGCTCCAGGTCCAGCAGGCGGACGGCAGCTGGCAGAACGTCTTCGGTGTGCCCAGCCGCCAGAACGGCGGCCCGGTCACCTACTACCTCACCGAGGACCGGGACCTGGCGGCCGGCGCCTCCGTCACCCGGCACGTCCGCCTCGCCTTCACCTCCCTCGCCCCCGTCGGCACCACCCACGTCGACGCGGAGGTCGTCTTCGAGGGCGGGCAGGGCGCACCCGCGAGCGTCGGCCCGCGGAGCTTCTCGCTCGACCTCACCGCGGGCTTCCCCACGGACGACTCCGGCAGCACGGCCGACTCCGGCGCAGGCGGCACTGTCGGCGCTGCCGGCAACAGCGGCAACAGCGGCAACAGCACCGTCGCCGCGGCCGGTCTGACCAGCGCCTCCGACACGAAGTCCGACACGGGCTCCGCCGGCGGCACGGTCGGCGGGTCCGGCTCCAACGGGACCACCGAGACCGCCGGGACCACCGGGGCCGCGGCCTCCTCCGACACGATCCAGACGGCCGCCGGCGAGCTCGCCCGCACCGGCTCGGACGGCACGCTGAAGGTCTCGCTGGGCGCGGCCTCGCTGCTCGCCGGCGGCATCGCGCTCATCGCCCGCCGCCGACGCAGCGCCTGACCCTCGGGACACGGGCGCACCGCCCCGGGCCCGGCCCCTCCGTCCGGTCTCTCACCGCCCGTCCCGGCGGCGAGGGACCGGGAGAGGGGCCGGGCCCTACCTGCGGTACCGTTCCAGCTCGTCGACGGTCAGACCGTGGGTGCTGTGCATGGCGATCGAGCTGTAGGAGGAGCGGGCGGCCCGCAGGCGGGCCGTGCGCTCCTGTTCGACCAACAGCCCTTCGACGGTCTCGGTCCGGCCGTCGGGCCGCCGGTGCAGGTAGACCGCGAGGCCGGTCACGATGACGGCGAGGCTCGCGAACAAGGCGATCAGCGTGGCCATGGCCACCCCCTCGGGGAGCTGTTCAGCTGCCTGGACGTCCGGCTGTCGAAGCCGCCGAACAATCGGTACGTACCCGCACGGTCGGGTGGTCGAACCTCAGGGGCGCCGCTCCGTGGCCCTTCGGACACGGTGCGCAGCGTGCCGGCCCGGCTCCCGGCACACGGGCTGCCCGGGGCCGCCGGCGTGAGGAAAGGCCCTGGTCACGAGCCTTCCGGTCGCCCCTGAGAGGATCTGCGCCATGACAAGCACCATCCGCCGCTCCGCGGGCACCAGAACCCTCTCCGACACCCTGCTCTCACTGTTCGGCATCCGGCGGCTGAGCACGGAGAAGGACCTGGCCGACCTCCGGGCGGGCACCACCCTGCAGGTGTTCTGTTCGAGCCCGACGCTGGGCACGGTCAGGATGCTGTCGGTCGGCAAGGGCCGCACCGTCCCGCACACGGCCTCCGGCCACCTCTACCTGGCGGCCGACCGGGTGACCTGGCGCAACCGGCGCACCGGCGAGGACGTCGCCCTGACGGGTCCGTTCCGCCTGTCGCCGTCGGAGCAGAAGTCCCCGCTCCCGAAGATGGCGCGCCTGGACCTGGCGGCGGGCGACGCGCAGCACGTGATCGTGATCCCCAAGGCCGACACCGCCCTGGTCACGCAGGTGCTGGAGGCGGCCGGCCGGTAGCGCGGCGCCGGCACCGCCGGGGTCCCCCTCGGCACGGGTGCCGAACGGCCCCGCGGCCGGTCTCGGCAGCGGGGCCGTTCGGTATGGGACGTGCCGACCGTTCCGCCTCGGCCCAGCGGCCGGGCGGCCCAACGGCCGGGAGGTCGGGAGGTCGGGAATCAGACCGCGACGAGCTCCCGCTCGCGCTGCGGCGTCCCGGCCGCGGGCTGCTTCCTGTTCGGCAGGGAGAGCCGGAAGACCTTGTGCCACGCGGAGAGCACCTGCTTGGGCAGCGGCCCGGTGACGTACTCCAGCTCGTACTTCTCGAACAGTGCGCGCACCTTCACCGCGACCTCGGCGTACCGGTTGCTCGGCAGGTCCGGGAACAGGTGGTGCTCGATCTGGTGCGACAGGTTGCCGGTCATGAAGTGCATGGCCCTGCTGCCGCTGATGTTCGCCGAGCCCATCATCTGGCGCAGGTACCACTGGCCGCGCGTCTCGCCCTCGATCGACCGGCGCTCGAAGACCTTGACGCCCTCCGGGAAGTGCCCGCACATGATCACCGAGTGGGACCAGATGTTGCGGACCAGGTTCGCGGTGAACGTGGCGGCGAGCGTGGTGGGGAACGACGGGCCCGACAGCAGCGGGTGGATCACGTAGTCCTTGAGCACCTGCTTGCGGATCTTGCGGCCCACGGCCCTGGCCCGCGCGCGGAACTCCGGGTTCCTGCGGCGGCGCTTGCTCAGGTTCTTGCCGAGCTCCAGGTCGTACGCCGCGATGCCGTACTCGAAGAAGCAGGCGTTGAGGAAGTTCCACAGCGGCTGGCCGAGGTGGAAGGGGTGCCACTTCTGGTCCTCGTCGACGCGCATGATGCCGTAGCCGAGGTCGTTGTCCTTGCCGATCACGTTGGTGTAGGTGTGGTGCAGCTCGTTGTGCGAGTGCTTCCACTGGTCGGACGGCGAGACGTGGTCCCACTCCCAGGTGGTGGAGTGGATCTTCGGGTCCCGCATCCAGTCCCACTGGCCGTGCAGGACGTTGTGGCCGATCTCCATGTTGTCCATGATCTTCGCCACGGACAGGCCTGCGGTGCCGATCAGCCAGGCGGGCGGGAAGATCGAGAACAGCAGGACGCCCCGGCTGGCCATTTCGAGCTTGCGCTGCGCCGAGATGACCTTGCGGATGTAGGCGGCGTCCTTCTCGCCGCGGTCGGCGATCACCTCGTCGCGGATCGCGTCCAGCTCGCGGCCGAGCTCCTCGATCTGCTCCGCGCTCAGGTGGGCGGTGGGGTCGATGGCGGTCAAGGTGCTCCTACCGTTCGATGTCGCAGGCACCCGCTGCCGCGGACACGCAGGTCTGGATGAGGACGCCCGGCTCGGCCTCGGTGATCTCGCCGGTGCGCAGGTCGCGGACGGCGCCCGCCTTGAGCGGCGTGACGCAGCCGAAGCAGACGCCCATGCGGCACCCGGAGGGCATGAGCACGCCGGCCTCCTCGCCGACGTCCAGCAGCGGCGTGGCGCCGTCTGCCTCGACGGTCCTGCCGGTGGCGCTGAACGTGACCTCACCGCCGTCACTGCCGTCGCCCACGACGACGGAGGCGGCGGGGCGGAAGCGTTCGGTGTGCAGGCGCTCCCGGACGCCGTGCTCGCTCCAGCGCTCCTCCGCGGCGTCGAGCAGGCCCGCGGGCCCGCAGGCCCAGGTCTCGCGCTCGGCCCAGTCGGGCACGAGCTCGTCGAGCCGGGCGATGTCGAGCCGGCCGTCGGTGCCGGTGTGCACCTCGGTGAGGCGCAGCTTCCCGTCCGCGACCAGGCCGTGCAGTTCGTCGCGGAAGATCACGTCGTGCGGCTGCGGCGCGCAGTGGACCATGACGACGTCGTCGAACTCGGCGTCGCGCAGCATGCCCATCACGGGCGTGATGCCGCTGCCCGCCGTCAGGTAGAGCACCTTGGCGGGCCTGGTCGGCGGCAGCACGAAGTCACCGGCCGGCTGGTCGAGCTGGATCAGGGTGCCCGGCGCCGCCCTGCGGACCAGGTGGTTGCTGACCTTGCCGCCCGGGATCGCCTTCACGGTGATGGTGACGCGGCCGTCCCGCCGGTTCGTCGGCGAGGTGATCGAGTAGGAACGCCACAGGCGCCTCCCGTCGACGTCGACCCCGATGCGCACGTACTGGCCGGCCGTGTGGCCGCGCCAGCCCCGTCCCGGCCTGATCACGACGGTCGCGCAGTCACCCGTCTCGGGGTGCACGGCTTCGATGCGCCCCCGCAGGTCGGCGCCGGCCCGCAGCGGGCTGACCAGGTCGAGGTAGTCCGACGGCAGCAGCGGCGTCGTGACCATCTCCAGCAGTTTCCACGCCCTGCTGCGGAGGGCTGTACTCGTCATGGTTCCCAGCTTGCTGCGCCTCAGGGCGTAAAGTCCTGACCGTAGGACGTAAATCTGTTCGGCCGAATTGTTCGCAGGGAACAAGAACGTGAGCCATGCCATCCGGAGGGCCAGTGGACTGGCCCTGGACGAGACGACGGTCACCGCGCTGCGGGCCACGCTGAGGAGCACCGCCGACGAGGTCGTCCAGGCGATCATCGACGAGGTCCCTTCGTACGCCAACGCCCTGTCGGGCCGCATGGGCGCCACCATCCGCCGGGCCGTCCGCACCGCCCTCGGGAACTACCTGGACCTCGCGAGCGGGAACGCCACGGGCGGCGACGCCGGTGACGCGGCCTACGAACTGGGCCGCGGCGAGGTGCGCGACGGCCGTTCGATGGACGCCCTGCTCAGCGCCTACCGGGTCGGCGCCCGGGTGGCCTGGCGGTGCCTGGCAGCGGGTGCCGTACCGGCCGGTCTGCCCGCCGCCGAGGTCGCCAAGTTCGCCGAGCTGACCTTCGCCTACATCGACGAGCTCTCCGCCGCGAGCGCGGCGGGCCACGCCGACGAACTGGCCGCCCGGGGCCGGGCCCAGGAGCGCCATCTGGAACACCTGGCCCGCGACCTGCTCGCCGGCGCGGGCCCGGACGTGCTGCTGGCCTCCGTCCAGCGGGCCGGGTGGCAGCCTCCGGTCTCGCTGACGGCGGTCCTGCTGCCCGCCGCCCAGACCCGGCCCGCCTACCGCGTGCTCGACCCGGGCACCCTCGTCCTCGACGACCTGCCGGACGCCACTGGTGTGCTGCTCGTCCCCGACGCCGACCGGCCGCACCTCCTGCGGCAGCTGACCGACCGCACCGCCGTGGTCGGCCCGGCCCGGCCGTGGGCCCGGGCGTCCGCCTCGTACGCACGGGCCGTACGCGCGCGCTCCCTCTCCCCCGACATCCGCGACACCGAGGACCACCTGCCCGAGCTGGTGCTGAGCGCCGACGCGGACGCGTTCGCGGACCTGCGCGCCCGGGCCCTCGCACCGCTGCGGACCCTGCCCGCCGCGACCGCGGCGCGGCTGGAGGAGACCCTGCGGGCGTGGCTGCTGCACCAGGGCCGGCGGGACGAGGTGGCGGCGGCGCTGTTCGTCCACCCCCAGACCGTCCGGTACCGGATGTCGCAGCTGCGGGGGCTGTTCCCGGATCTCGCCTCGCCGCACCGGGTCCTCGAACTGACGCTGGCGGTGGGCCTCGGGGCCCCGGAGGCCGCCGGGGCCGGGCCGGCGGGGTGATGCGGGCGGCCCGGTCGGCCGCTCCCCCGCCCGTCGGCGGCCGGACGGCGGACACCGCGCCACCTGCCCTGGGCGAGACCCTGCTCTCCGGGTGAGGTCGCGGTTGTCGCGGCGGAGACGCCGCCGGGGTCTTCGGGCCGGAACGTGGTGCGGTGCGGGACCGTCCGGTGACGGGCCCGCACCACGGGGTACGACAGGCGTCGGGGTCAGTGCTTGAGGGCGTCCTTGACGTGCTCGCCAGCCTGCTTGATGTCGCCCTTGACCTGGTCGGCCTTGCCCTCGGCCTCCAGCCGCTCGTTGCCCGTGAGCTTGCCCGCGCCTTCCTTGGCCACGCCCTTGATCTTCTCCCCGACGTTCCCGATCTTGTCACCCGTGCTCATGACGCCCTCCTCGGTACGGCTGCTTCGTGGTCGTTGCAACGACCCGGGTGCCCCGGCATGTGCGAAACATGCCGGTGAATATGTCGCCGCCGGCGGGGCAGTTGCGTGGCCACACTCACTCTGGAGGTCACCGTGGTCCCCCTTCTGCTGGTCCTGCTCCTGGCCCTGATCCTCTTCGGCGCGGGCTTCGCCCTGAAGGTCCTCTGGTGGGCAGCCGTCGTCGTCCTGGTGATCTGGCTCGTCGGCTTCGTCGCCCGCGGCACGCACCCCTCCGGCAGCCGCCACCGCTGGTACCGCTGGTGAGCCACGCCCCTGCGGCTCCGGCCACGGCGAACGCGGCCCGCGCCGCTCGGACGCACCGAGCCGGCGTGGGCCGCTGACGCGGCACGCCCGGGACCTCATGCCTCCAGGCGGATCAGCGCCCGCATGGCCTCGCGCTCCACGCGCGCGAGGTCGTCGAGGACCGAGCCGGCCTCGGCCAGGCACCGGGCGTCGCCCGACTCGCCGGCCTCCTCGATCAGTGCCGCCGTCCGCGTCCACAGGACGGCCGCCTCGGCGTACAGCGCGTGGCCGGTGCGCAGGTGGACGCTGTCGAGCAGGCCGGTGCACTCGGCGAGGAAGTCGCGGTAGAGGTTGCGGAACAGGGCGCCGCCGGTGCCGGCCCGCTCCATCAGCAGAGCGGCCCGCGGCAGGTCCCGCCGGGGGTCGTCGGTGCGCTGGAGCCAGGTGCGGACCAGCTTGCCGGCCTTCTCGATGCCGCGGTGACCGAGGTTGGCGATGGGCGGGTCGAGGAAGGCGCCGGCGCAGGCGGTGATGGCGGGGACGATCCGTGCGTGCGGGGCGGGCAGGTCCCGCACGACGGTGAGGGTGAAGGAGCGGTGCCGGGCGGTCATCGGGCCGCGCTCGGCCCGGGCCCGGGCGAGGCTGCTCAGGCCGCAGGAGACGGCTCCGCCCTGCTGGTCGGTGTCCACCAGGTGGGCGTCGTGGTCGTCGTAGCCGTACATGGCGACGACGTGGCCGCCGAAGTGGACCTTCGTGTCGAAGTAGTCCAGGTGGTAGCTGTCGAGCTGGAGTCCGACGGGGCGGCCGGAGTCGACGGCGGACGCCACGTTCCGCCACGCCCTGCGCGGCGAGGTCGTCTCCTGCACCAGGAGGTCCAGCCCGAGTCCGGCGGCCAGGTTCCTGGTGAGGTCGAACGGCCTGACCCGTCCCCCGAGGAACGGGAAGTCCGCGTTCCTGGCGTCCCAGTAGACGAACGACAGGCCGGAGCCGAGGCCGAACAGCATCGGCTCGGACAGGTCGACTCCCTGGTGCCGCAGCAGCACCCCCAGGGCCGACGACTCGCAGTGCTGCGTACCGCGGGCGTCGATGCCCGCGACCGTGGTCATGCGCCCTCCTGGACGGGGACGACCAGCCGGGTCGTCAGTTCTTCCTCCGGTGCTTCCGCCGGGCCGACGAGATACGCCTCGCGCACGGGCGCCTGCGGGCGCAGCCCGCGCTCGTGGACGGCGGCGAGGAGCGCGTTGTAGGCCAGCCGCAGGTGCGCGTAGGGCCCGGTGTGCGTGGTCTCGGCGACGAGTCCGCCGGGCAGCACCACGATGTCCAGGCCGGGCACGGTTTCCCCGCGCGGAACCTGTGCTCCGACGGCGATCTCCACCCGCTCGTCCAGGTCCAGCGGGTACAGCCCCCACAGCGGCGGCTCCCACGCGGCCGCCGCCCCGCCGAGCGCGGGCAGCAGCCGGCCCACGCACTCCCCGACCCCGGCCCCGATCCCGGCAGGGGCGCAGGTCGCCCGCAGCACCGCCAGCCGCCGCTCCGGCTCCGTGCCCACGGTCACCTCGTAGTCGGGCAGACCGCCCTGCGCCAGCCGCTCCAGGGTCTTCAGCCGGGCCTGGTCCCTGCCGATCCGCTCGGCCAGCCGGTCCCGCTCGGCGCGCAGGATCCGCGCCCGGTGCTCCGGCCCGGCGGCCAGGGCCCGGGCGATCACGGCCAGGGGAAGGTCCATCTCGCGCAGCAGGGCGATGGTCAGGGCGTCACGGGCCTGTTCGGGCGCGTAGTAGCGGTAGCCGGAGCCCGCGTCCACGTGGACGGGAGCCAGCAGCCCTGTGTCGTCGTAGTGCCGTAGTTGCTTCACGCTGAGGCGGCACAGGCGCGCGAAGCGCCCGATGGTGAGGAGTTCGTCTCGCACGCCGCCATCGTGGACCCTCCCACGGGGGGAGGGTCCAGCGCCGGGGTCGACGGGCCCGGGCGGGCGGGGCTCGACGGGCGGGCGGCGTCCGGGAGGGGTCAGCGCGTGACGTGGAACTCGTTCCCGCCGGCGTCCAGGAACTCGCCCGGCTCCCGGTCGGGGTGGCCGACCTCCGGGCGGAGCCTGTTCCGCCGGACCTTCGGCGCCGCGGGCGGCCCGATCACCAACGAGACCGTGCTGGTGGGCCTGCGGCGCAGCCGGGTGCCCCAGTCGTGGGACTCGACCGACTGCCAGCGCGGGCCGGGGACGCCCGGGTCGCCGCTGCCGTCCCGCGCGCTGTTCTCGCCGAGCCCGATTGGCGAGAGTCCCACCGTCCGTGAACGCCCCCGTCCCTTCCGCCCTCGTCGGGTGGTTGGGGCGGGGGCCTTCTTGCGTTCCCGCTTGCTGCCCTGCCGTCACTCGCCCCTCCCCACGTGCTCGGTTCGAGCCGGTGTTAGCCCGGCAGCGCTGGTCCTACTCTTACCCCATGGCTATGGCTGTCGATCCGGCGCTGTCCGTTGGTCAGCGCATCAAGCTTTTCAGGGAGCGCGCGGGCAAGTCCCGTGCCGTGCTGGCCGGGCTGGTAGGCCGTTCAGAAGGATGGTTGAAGGCAGTTGAGAACGGCCGCCTCCTACCGCCGAGGCTGCCCATGCTCGTCAAGATCGCAGAACACTTGGGCATCGAAGACCTGTCGGCCCTGACGGGGGACGTGTCGATGCCCCGAGCATTGTTCTCTGGGGCGGAGCATCCGGCGCTGTCGGTGGTCCGGCGGGCCGTTGACTCGGCGCCGCTGGGCCTGGCGGATGGCCCGGTCCCGAGCGTCAATCACGTTGCGGCTCAGGTGGCTGCGGCTTGGCAAGCTCGGGACTCCCGGGGCGACCACCGTACGGCTCTTGGGGACCTGCTCCCGGCGCTGGTATCGGCTGCCTCGGCCGCCGCATCGCACCCTGACTGCCCGGATCGTCGGCGCGCTGAGGTGCTGTATGCCTCGGCTCTGAATCTTGTCCAGATGTTCGCCGCCTACCAGGGGGATGGAAACCTGGTCTGGCGCGTGGCCGAGCGCTCCTTGGCGACCGCCCGAGCGTCCGGTGATGCCGTCGCCGTTGCGCAGGCTTGTTGGTTCCTGGTGGAGGCTTTCCGGAAGTCTGGGCAATGGGACAGCGCCCAGACGCTCACGGAGGAGGCTCTGCGGCTGCTGGGACCGGCCCGGGGTGATTCTCCGCCGCTTGCTGCGGCATGGGCAGATATGGCGTTCCACGCGGCCATTACGCACGCTCGCGCGGGAGAGTCGGGCGAGGCTTGGGGCTGGTTCGATCGAGCCGAGGAGGTCGCCAGGACCCTTCCGGCTGACTTCTGGCACTCGCCAACCTCCGCATCTGCACGGGTAGTCCCGGTGCACGCTGTGACAGTCGCTGTTGAGCTGCGACAGGCCGGTACCGCCTTGCGGTGGGCTGACCGGCTGGCACCGGCAGAGCTTCCTGCACGGCCGAGGCGGGCACGGCACTTGATCGAGGTCGCACGGGCATACGCCCTGCGGGGCGAACCGGATTGGGTGGCGTCGCTGCTCACCGACGCAGTGGAGGCAGCGCCCGATACTGCCCGGTGGAACCACGAAACCCATGACTTGGTACGGGGCCTGCTGGACGGCCCGCCGTCTGTTCGACCCGCCGCCCGTGACCTTGCAACCGCTACCGGACTTGCCGCCTGACTGATAGTTAGGGGCACAAACTGTGCCTCTCGGCCGCCTTGAGTGCCCGTACCGTCCATGGGATGTGACGGGCATTCAGCAGTTTGGAGGCCGAATGAGCAGCTTGCCGACCAGGGAACTCCCCTCGGTGCTGACGCACACGGACTGCCAGGAGACGAACCGGATCGTTACGCGGTTCGGGAGCTGGAAGTTTCGCCCGGATGACCCTCGGGCCGTTCCGGCGCGCTACGTCCTGTCCTGCGTGTCCGAGGACGAGGACGGCACCATGTGCGGCGAGACGTCCCGGCCGAGTGCGGACGTGGGGGCCGTGGCGGAGTGGGCGCGCACCCACACGTGGCTCAACCAGGACCACCGGTCGTACAGCCTGGACGCCGCCTCGGTCCCGATGGTGCTGGTACCCGAGGAGGAACCGGCGTGAGCCGCACGACCCTTGCTGCCTGCGCCCTGACCGTGGCGGTCGCCCTCGGGCCCGCCGCTTTGCTGGTCGCCCTCGCCAAGCTCGACCCGCAGGACGGGCGCCGTTGGGTCTGGTGGTTCTTCGCCCCGGCCGTCGCCATGCTCGGCATCGTCTACGGCGGGGACTGGGAAATGTGGTGGCGCCGAAGACGTGCCGCCCGACGGTCCCGGTTGCGGGTCACGGTTCGCCATGTCCGTCCCGGAGACCCGCCGTGACCCTCGCGGCCGAGGCGCTGCCCACGCTGGCCGAGATCGGCGCGGGACGCCTGCCGGAACCGCCCGAGGAGAACGACGGGAACCCGTGGGCCGCCGGGGACTGCTGGCTCTACTGCGGGCGCACCTCGGTCCGCGTGCTCTGGCTCGGCCCGGTGACCGCAGCCGGCGGAGTCTCGGCCGGGCTGCTTGCCTGCGGCGACTGCATATCGATCCTGCACAGCAAGGCAGTTGCCGCGATGGCCAAGCGGGACAAGTCGGCGACCGAGCGCACCCACCGCGCTCGGCATGCCTGGCCCCGGTCGAGATGGGGCACCACCGCTCGGCAGTAGTCCGACCGCTCGGCTCCCGGCGGTGCCTGCGCTGGGAAGGGTCAACACCCCCGCCGGGACGGGGCCCAACTCCCGCTCCGGGAAGATCAACCCCCCAAGCCCGGAGCGGGGCACGGCCACCCCGACCAGTTCGGCCCTGGACAGGGCGACTCGGCCGAGGTGGGATAGGCAACTCGGCTTCACGGTCGAGGTGTTGAACTTCGATGTTCGCAGGAGACGGAGGTACAGCACAGATGACGCAGACGCCCGCACCGTGGGGCACCCAGCGGATGGGGCCGTACGCAGCGACCATCACCGTTCCGCAGTACACGCCCGTGATCGACCCCGAAACCCAGATTGCGGTGATCGTGGACGAGCACGGCCGGACGGTCGAGTTGGGCGGCCACGGCACCAGCACGAGCGGCCTGACGCCCACCACGACCACCCCGGGTGACGGGTCTGGCCCGGGTGGCGCGACCGACGCGGACAGCACCGAGTCGTACGACCAGGACCAGAGTTCCGGCTGATGCGTGACAGCAGGTCGGTACTGGTGCTGACCAACTCCTACGACGTGACTGCGGACGTGGTGCTGCGGCTTCTCGCCGAGCGCGGGGTTCCCGTGGTCCGTCTCGACCCCGGCACCGACCTGCACGCGGGTGCCTCGCTGACCGCCACGTACCGTACGGGCGACCAGCGGGGCACCCTGCGCACGGCGAGCCGGGAGATCGACACCACACGGATTCGCTCCGTGTGGGTGCGCAGGCCATCGCCTTACGAGGGACCGCCGGAGATGACCGGCCAAGACCGCCGGTTCGCCGCAGAACAGGCCCTGTGGGGCGCGGGGGGCATCCTCGCGTCGCTGCCTGGCGCGCACTACGTCAATCACCCCTGGAACAACCGGGCCGCCGAGTTCAAACCCGCGCAGCTATCGACCGCGCAGCGCTGCGGGTTCCTGGTGCCCAGCACAGTGATCACCGACGACCCGCACGAGGCGCGGACGTTCGCCACACATCAGTCCGGCGGAGTGGTCTACAAACCCGTGTGGAACACGCCCTACCGCGTGGACGGCCACCCACACAGCGTGTGGGTCCGGGAGGTGCGCGCGGCCGAGATCACCGACACCGTGTCCGTCTGTCCCCACATGTTCCAAGCCAAGGTAGCCAAGGCGTTCGACGTGCGGGTGACCGCCGTGGGCGACCGACTGTTCGGGGTCCGGATCGACAGTCCCGATCTCGACTGGCGTTACCGTCAAGACCTGATGACGTGCACACCGATCGAGGTACCCGCGCCGGTCACACGTGCGGTCGCGGCCTATCTCGCCGAACTCCGTTTGCATTACGGGGCGTTCGACTTCGCTGTGACCCCTGCGGGTGACTGGTACTTCCTTGAGTGCAACCCGAACGGCCAATGGGCGTGGCAGCCGGCGCAGACCACCGCCGCCATCGCGCAAGCTCTAACCGACCAACTGGAGAAAGGCCCCGACACGTGAGCGCATCGGCTCAGCTTCGCAGCGCCCTGGCGGACAGGCTCGCCGAGGACGGCACCCTGACCGAACCCGAGTGGCGCAGCGCGGCCACCATGGTTCCCCGCGAGCTGTTCACGGGGTCCTACTTCCTGCCGGTGGCGGGCAGCGTCCCCACCAGTTACCGGCCTGTCCGGGAGGGCGATCCAGGGTGGCTGGAGGGCGTGTACTCCGACGAGACGCTGATCACCCAACTCGACGGCCGGATCAGGCCCGACGACGTGGCCGAGGACGCCGTGACCGGCGCCCCGTCGTCGTCGTCCACCCTGCCGTCGCTGGTGCTGCGGATGTGGCAGCAGCTCGGCGCGGAAGCCGGTCAACGGGTGTTGGAGATCGGCACCGGAACCGGGTACTCGACCGCCCTCGGCGCGCACCGCCTCGGGGACGCCAACCTGACCAGCATCGAGTACGACCCGGTGGTCGGCGGGGCCGCTGCGACGGCGCTCAAGGCGGCCGGGTTCGCGCCCCGGCTGATCATCGGTGACGGGCTGCGCGGCGACCCGCAAGGCGGGCCGTACGACAGGCTTATTGCGACGTGCTCGGTCCGGTACATTCCCCTGCCCTGGCTGCACCAGGTGAAGCCAGGCGGGAAGATCCTGGCCACGCTCTCCGGGTGGAGCTACGCCAACGCCCTTGCGCTGCTCGACGTGACCGGCCCCGGTGAGGCCACGGGGCGGTTCCTGCCCGGGTACACCAGTTTCATGATCGCCCGGCCGCACGACCGGCCGCCCCGCCCGACCCTGGCCCTGCTGCCCGGGGAGGAGCGTCCGAGCCAGATCGACCCCGCGAAGCTCGACGACTGGACCGGCGGTTGGGTCGCGCAGCTCGCGGCGCCCTCGGCCGAACGCATGGGGGCGGGGGCGGAACAGATCCTCTGGGACGTGTCCACCGGTTCGCAGGCTCGGACGAGGCCCAACCCTGACGGTGGGTGGACCGTTGTCCAGCGTGGTCCCGTCCGTCTGTGGGATCGGGTGGAACGGGCGGTGCAGCGCTGGCAGGCTGCCAACGAGCCGCACCAGGAACGGTTCGGGATCACGGTCTCGGCTGCCGGTCAGCGGGTGTGGCTCGGCGCCGAGGACGGCCCCGGGTGGGACCTGCCGATCTGACGCACGCGGGCCCGTGGGTCAAGGCCGTGCACCGCCCTGGCGGGTGGTCAGACATCAAGACGTCCCGTTCGGCCAAGCGCCGGGCGGGGCTCTGTCGTTGGTGCTGACCTGCGGCTAAGCTGCACAGAACTGGTAGTCACGTGTGTTGGGGTCGGCCAGCACGTCCCACGGGACGTCCCCCTGGCCGATGTCGGCCCGTGTCGCCCCGAGGGCGAGCAGGCGCGCGACCTCGGCCTCCCAGTCCGGGCCCCGGGCGAGGTCGAGGTGGAGCAGGTTCTTGTGCGCCGTCTTCGGCTTCGGGGTCGGGACGACGCACAGCCGCAGGCCGTCCGTGCGGCCCTGCGTCGCCTCCTGCCGGAAGCGGTCCATGCGCGCGACGTCCAGCGCGTCGATCACGATCCCGGTCAACATCCCGTCCCCCACCGTCGAATCCGTTGTCCGTTCGGGTGCCTGCCGGTTGCGTGGCGCCCCGGCGCCGGCGACCGGCAGACTACTGCGCGGCCGGTGGCCCGCACCGGCGCGAGGGAGCCGGTGGGCTGCCCACCGGTACCCGGGTCCGAGGACGGCGTCCTCGTCGGGCGCCCCCGGGCCGTCGCGACGTGATCGGAGCCGCGAAGGCCCGGGGACGGCGGGGCGGCGGGCCGGCGCTGGACTACGGCCCGGTGCGGGCGCGCAGGGCGTGCGTGAACCAGGTGAACACCGGTGCCAGGCTGGGCGGGACGGGCCATCCGTTGATGACGGCCAGCAAGTGCCAGTAGCGCTCCGTGCGGGGATCGCCGGCGATCTCCAGGCGGGTCAGCAGCCAGTGGCGCAGCTCCGCGTCGTCGGCGCGGCCGAAGGTCTGCGCGTAGCGGGCGGTCAGCGCGTCGACGACGGGTACGGCCTCGGCCGAGGCCGGGGCGATGCCGGCGTCGAGCGCGCGGCCGACGCCGTCGCGGACGGCCTCGGTGAGGTCGTGGTGCAGCCCGGTGGCATCGCCGCGGGCGCGTTCGGCCGCCTGGTACTCGGCCATGCGGCGCACGGCGGCACGGAAGCCGGGATCCTGGGTGAGCTCGGCGAGTTCCACCCAGGCCTCGACCTGTTCGGGTTCGGGATCGTCCGGCAGTTCGGGCATGGCCGCGCGCAGCATGTCGACGAGGTCGGCGTTGGCGTCGAGCCCGCCGAAGGCCTCGTCGATGAAGTCGGTGACCAGGCGTCGGCGTTCGTGGTCGGAGAGCTTGGCGAGCTTGTGCATGAGGTCCGTTTCCTCGGGAGTGGAGCCCCGCTTGGCCACCGCGCGCAGGACGGCGCGGCGCAGTCGGAGGGTGCGGATCTGCACCTCCAGGGCATCGGCGTGGATGGCGGCGACCTCGGGCACCGAGACCTCCCGGTCCACGACCTGGCGGATGAGGGCGAGGTCGAGTCCCAGGTCGCGCAGGGTGCGCACCAGGTCCAGGCGGGCGAGCGCGTCGATGTCGTAGAGCCGGTAGCCGGCCGGGCTGCGGTCCGTCGGCGGCACGACTCCGGTGTCGGAGTAGAACCGGATGGTCTTGACCGTCAGCCCGGTCCGCCGGGCCAGGTCACCGATCGTGAAGAGCGTGTCGCCGTCCATGCCCGTAACTCTCCCGTCTCCCCCTGCGGGAGACTCAAGCCCGGGCGGTGACGGTCGCGGTACGGCTTCGCGACCCGGGTCCTGCGGGTGCTGGTGCGGGTGCTGGTGCTGGTGCTCGTGCTCGTGCTGGTGCCGGGTCAGCTCAGGCGCCGGCGGGCGGGGTGGGCGGGCCCGGTCGCTTCTGGCGGGACCAGGGCCTCGCGGAGTTCGGGGGTGCGGGCCTTCTCCGCCCGGTACCAGGTGCCGTAGCGGGCGGCGAGGAACGGGGCCGACATGCCGTGGGCGACCACGCTGAGGCCGACGGTGGCCGCGGCGACGAGACCGAGCCGGTGGATGCCGGGCACGTGCTCCTCGACCACGAGGAGCCCGAAGACCACGGAGGCCAGGCCGCGCGGCCCGAACCAGCCGATGTAGGCCGCGGTGGGCCACCGGAAGCCCGTGCCGGCGAGCGCGAGGACCACCGGCACCATCCGCACGACCGTCAGGCTGAGCACCGCGTACGTGACGACCCGCCAGTCCAGCTCTTCCAGGGCCGGGCCGAGCAGCACCGCGCCGAAGACCAGGAAGCTCAGCGTCGCGAGCAGCCCGCCCAGGTACTCGGTCAGGTCGGCGGCCCGCCCGCCGGATCCGTCCGCGGGGAGCGGCGGGGCCTGGCGCAGTCCGAGGGCGAACGCGAAGCCGGCCGTCCAGGCGGCGATGAACCCGCTGCCGTCCGCCGCCGTCGCCACCGTGTAGGCGCCGACGGCGACGGCCAGGACGAACACCTGCCGCCACTCGCCGGTCACCCAGCCCCGGGCCTGTGACCAGGGCAGCAGCCGCCCGCCCGTCAGGCCGACGGCCAGGCCCACGGCGGTGCTGAGCAGCAGGGTCCGCCAGAGGACCCCGTCCGCCCCCTCCGCGGAGGTGGCCGTGCCGGGGATCGCGGCGAGGAACAGGACGAAGAACGGCAGCACCAGCCCGTCGTTCAGGCCGCTCTCGACGTTCAGGCCCTCCCGGACGAGCGGCGGCACCGCGGGGCTGGTCATGGCAGCCTTGCCGAGCGCCGCGTCGGTGGGCGCGAGGATCGCGGCGAGCAGCGCGAGCTCCCCGCCGGTGAGGCCTGGCAGCAGGGGCCAGGCCAGCAGCCAGCCGGCCCCGATCGTGAGCGGCAGGCCGAGGGCCAGCAGGCGCAGCGGCAGGAAGCCTCCGGTGCGCAGGTCCCGCCGGCGCACGGTCATCGCGTCGGCGAAGAGGACCAGGGTCAGCGCGGCCTCGACCAGCGTGCGCACCGCGCCGGCGTCGCGTTCCGGGTGGATGACGTCCAGGCCGGCGGGGCCGATGAGCACGCCGAGGCCGGTGAACAGCATCGGCGCCGACAGGGGTGTCGAGGCGAGTCTGCGGGAGAAGAGCCCGTAGCCGCCGGTGACGGCCGCCACGGCCGCCGCGGTC
This sequence comes from Kitasatospora sp. NPDC101176, assembly GCF_044768035.1. NCBI lineage: Bacteria > Bacillati > Actinomycetota > Actinomycetes > Kitasatosporales > Streptomycetaceae > Kitasatospora > Kitasatospora sp. NPDC101176. Next base: position 78,169 of record NZ_JBIWPA010000024.1, on the reverse strand, counting down.
CAGGCGCCGCCGCCGCTCATCGAAGCCGTCCTCTCCGCAGGGCCGGTGGCCGGCCGCACCCCGAGGGATCGGGATGGGCTGGTCGGATCGTCATTGTCGCGTGGGAGGGTGCGCGATCACGGCGGGACATGCCGCCCGGGGGGCGCGCGTGGGGACGCCCGGCCGGGCGGCCGCCCGTCAGAAGGCCGTCGCCGTCACGAAGCCGTCGGCTGCGGGCTCATCGCCCGCTCGTACAGCTTCTCCCGCCCCCGCTTGAGCAGTTCGGCGGCCTTCTTGCGCGCCGCCTCCTCCGCCTTGTCGAGCGCGCCCGGGTAGTCGGCGGACATGCCCGAGCCGGCGCCGTAGTCGACGTCGACCGCCAGGTTCAGGTTCCCGTCGCAGAAAGCCGACTTGAAGCTCAGTTGGTCGACCGGCCCGGGGACGGTGTCGGTGAGCGGGTGCCGGACCGAGGACTGGTAGCCCTCCTGGCCGAGGCCCCCGCCGTCGTTCATCGCGAACTTGCGCGTCTCGGTGGGCTTGGGCCCGCCGAGCGGGGACTTGGCGATGTCCGCCTCGACCTCCATCCAGTGGCAGCCGCGGGCCGCCTCGAAGACCGTCGCGTCGATGGTCACCCGCCAGTCCTCCGTCGCCGGGCCGCCGTCGTAGCTGCAGCTGAGCGTCGAGGACGGGTCGTCCGCGATCCCCTCGCTCGTCACCGGTATCGAGCTCCTCAGCTGCCCCGGCAGACCGGGATCGCCCACCGCCGCGCAGAGGTCGCCGACCGTGCGGTACCAGCCGACCTCCTTCGCCTTGCCGGCACTACTGCTGCTGCCACTGCCGGCGGTGGCACTGGCGCCACTGCCTGCGGTGCCGCCACCGCCACCGCAGGCGGTGAGGAACACGAGGCCGGCAGCCACGAGGGCGGCCGCGCCGGTACGGGAGGTTCGATTTCGACTCGTCACCGCGCCAGGCTAGTGCCGGATCATGCGACGCCCGCCCCGGGGTGACGCCCCGTCCGTCGCCGACCGCGGAGCCTGCGATCATCGACCGATGAACGCCATCGACCGCCCCATGCCGCCGCTGAACGCCGACGAGCGCACGACGCTCGAGAGCTGGCTCGACTTCCACCGCACCACCCTGGCCATGAAGTGCGAGGGGCTGGACGACGAGCAGGCCGCCACGGCCTCCGTGCCGCCGTCCGGCTTCACGCTGACCGGGCTGGTCCAGCACATGGCGGAGGTGGAGCGGAACTGGTTCCGTCGCGTGTTCGCCGGGGAGCAGGCTCCGCCCATCCACCCGAAGGCCGACCCGGACGGCCCCGACGGTGGCTTCGAGGTCGCTGAGGGCACCGCCCTGAGCGACGCCCTCGCCGTCTGGCACGCGGAGATCGCCCGCGCCCGTGCGCACTGCGCCGAGCACGCCCTGACCGACACGGGCCGCTTCATGGAGCAGGACGTCAGCCTTCGCTGGATCTACGTCCACATGATCGAGGAGTACGCCCGCCACAACGGCCACGCCGACCTGGTCCGCGAACGCGTCGACGGCGCCACCGGCGTGTAGCGCCGGGCCCGGCCGACAACTGCGTGGGCCGAGTTCTCCGAGTTTGACCAGGCCGAGGACCGACACCACACTCAGGTCGCCGCCGCGGCCCCGGCCACGTCCAGCCCAGGCGACAGTGCGGTTGACCGGGCCCGCCAATCGGTACACCATTGGTACACCAGCGGTGTACGATCGTAGTATGGCTGATGCGACGATCAAGGTTTCCCCTGAGACGCGTGACCGGCTCGCCGCTCTCGCGGCGGCCAGCGGCACCACGATCGGCGCCCAAGTGGCCCGGCTGGTGGAGGCGCAGCCCACCGCAGAGCAGATCGCGGAGCGCGTTGCCGAGGGCCGTCGGCTGCTGCGGGAGCACTTCGGGATGACGCTCTCCGACACGGAGCTGGACGAGGGCCCGAACCTGCTGCAGCGGGTCTACGACATCGCTGCGGCCGATGCCCGTGCGAAGGTCGCCCCGAGGCGCAGCGCGTGATCATTCTGGATTCGAGCGCCCTGTCCGCGCTGGCCGCCGGCCACCCGCGTCTGGACCGGATCGTGGACTCCGCGATGCAGAGCCCGTTCCAGCATCTGCTGGTACCGGTGCTCTGCCTGGTGGAGGCCGAGATCAAGGACGAGGGTGCCGCGCAGGCGGTGCTGGCGCTGCCCTCTCTGGAGTTCGAGCCGTTGGACGCGAGCACCGCCATGGTGGTGGCGGCGATGGTCCGCGACGGGTACGGGGGCCAGGACGTGGCGCACGCGATCGCCACGAGTCTGCCCACCCCGGTGCGTCCGCAGCAGCACCTGATCCTTACGGCCGATCCGGAGCTCTATCCGCCCGGGATCGTCGCCGTCGACATCGACGACCCCCGTCTGGAGCCGTAGGGGAGAGCGCGCGGCCTCGCCGACGAGGTCGTGCCGCCTTGCTGAACGGAGCCGGCTACTCCAGTACCCGGAAGGACGTGCCCGCGGAGTCGGCGTAGGTGAGCCAGGCCGCGCCCGCGCTGTGGACGTGCAGGTCGACGGTGACCTCGTCGTCGTCCCAGCGGCCGGACTCCGAGATCGCGAGGCCGATCAGCGCGAGGGTGCCGGCCTGGTCCCGTAGCTCGGACTGCTCGCGGCTCTCCTCGCCGGGGCCGCCCGAGGGCTCCTCGTCGCGTTCCCAGGCGTCCACGGCGGCCCGGGCCAGGTCCCCGGGCAGTCGCACGGTGACCCGGCCGACCTGGAGGTGGACGTGTTCCCCGACCGCCGCCAGCACCGTCGCGTCTTCCCTGTACCGCTCGTACTGCTCCTGATCGACCACGGCGCGAGGCTAGCCGGGCGGGCGGAACCGTCTCCACCGGATTTGCCCGCCGGGCCCCTGTGGGCGGGCACCCGGGGCCTGACGGCACGTCGGCCCCCGGGTGGAGTGGGTGCGAGGGCCGTGCGGTGTGCACGGCCCTCGCACCCGGGTGTGGGCGCCCCGTTCCCGCCCTCGTCGTCCGGATCTGCACATGGTGGTGAGCTGTGCGGCGTGTGCCGTCACCTGTGCGCGGTGCTGAGCTGCACTGTTGGTGGGGAATCGAACCCCTGCGTTGCTCTTCACGCGCCAGGACCGGTTTGACCGCCGGCCTCGGTGTGTGCACGCCTCCGTGGCGACTACCTGCTGTCCCACACCCGGTCTGCGGGGTCAGTCCTCGACCAGGTCGATCTCCCAGTTGGTGCGCTGGATCAGGGTGTCCACCTCGCGGATCTCCTTGGCGAGGAGGTCCGCCCGGGCGCGGAGTTCGGCGACCGGCAGGGCGGAGAGGATCCTGAGTTCGGACCGCAACTGCCGTACGGCACCGCGCTGGTCGCGTCCGGAGGCGGCGTCGGCGGCCGCGGTGAGCACCGAGTGGCGCAGCCGCAGGACGTCCCGGCGGGCGAGGGCGTCGGTCAGCGTGCCGCCGCCTTCGACGAGCGTGGTGGAGTTGGTCCGGTTGATCAGGCGGATCAGCCGTTCCAGCTCGTCCAGTACCTCCCCGGCCTGGGCCAGGACCTCGGCCGCGTTCTCGGCCGGCTCCTCGCCCTCCTGGTAGCGGGCGCTGCCGACGACGCGCGAGCGCAACTGCTCCACCTGCCGCACCGCGGCCGCGCGCTGTGCGAGCGCTTCAGCCAGTTTCACCGCGTCATCCACCCTCTGCGTGCCGTTGATCGTCCGGCAAGTATGCACGTCGGCGCCGGTGGCACGGATCGCCGGGGCCCGCCCCCTCGGTGGGCTGCGGTGCGTCCTTTCGTCAGGGGGTGGTGGCGGTCGCCGCGACCTCCCCGGTCAGGCCTGCGCGGGTCAGCGCGCGGGCGATGGCCGGCCCGTCCAGCGGGTCGTCGTCGGCGTTGGTCGGGGCCAGCCGTTCCAGCAGCCGGTGCGGGTCCAGCCGGTAGGCCTCCGCGTCGGCCAGGAGGCCCTGCGCGTCCGGCCCGTCGGCCGTGTCGGCCGTGTCGTCCAGGTGGTCCGTCAGTTCGCCCAGGACTTCGCCGCGGTCGATGAAGGAGCTCATGCCGCAGTCCAGGCCGTCGTCGCGGAGGCCGTCCGGGTACGGTGCCCGGGCCCAGGCGCCGTTCTCGTACCAGTAGACGCAGCCGATCTCGTACGACTGGATCAGGTCCCGCAGTTCCTCGTGGGGCAGCCACTCGGGGCCGCCCGCCAGCACGTCGATCGCCGGCTCGTGCCACTTGACGCCGCTCGACTCGTCCTCGCCGTAGAGCACGAACCGGCCGTCGCCCCGCTGGGACATGACCCACCAGGTGCAGCCGCAGTCGTCCCAGTGCAGGCCCTTGTCATCGATCCACCGGCCGGTGCGGTGGCGCGGCGGGCGTTCCTCGTCCGCGGTGGTCGCCTGGAGGGCGGCGAGCAGCGCCCAGCGCGCCCACAGCTCCTCGGCCGGCGGGAGGTCCTGCGGCAGTCCCGGCCGGTGAACGGTCATGTGTGCCCCCGTGCGTGCGTTCCGATGGTGCTCGCCGCAACCGTACTGTCCACGACCGACAGGGCCGGCACGGGGCCCGGGGGCGGCAGGGGCCCGTCCGGGTCAGTACCCCTCGCGGACCTCGAAGACGCCGCTGTCCCAGGACACGGAGGGCTCGTCGGCCTCGCTCGGCCAGTCGCTCTGCAGGTGGCGGCGGCCGTGGCCGAGGGCCCCGACCCGGTGCGGGCCCAACCGCCCCGCCGCCAGGTCGTCCGCCTCGGCGTCGGTGATCGGCAGCACCGTGCGGTACTGCGCGTCCTGTGAGGCGGCCCAGTCCACGTACTCGGTGAAGACGCTCACGAAGGCCTGCGAACAGAGGGCGCAGCGCTGGACGGAGACGATGAAGTGCGAGTCGTCCCGGATCATCGTCTCGACCCGGACCCCGGTGTGGCTCCGGTGGTGCGCCCGCGCCACCTCGGCGTCCTCGGCGCAGCACGCCGCGCACCCGAAGCCCGCGGACTGCGTCGCGTCGTCCCCCATGGTCGCGCCCCCTTCGGCCGTGGCGCCACATGCTACTCGGGCGGGGGCCGGGAGATCCGGCGGCCCGGGGGGTGCCGTGACGGCCCGGGGCACGCCAGACTGGCGCCATGCTGATCTCCGCCCGGCGTGACCGGCCCCTGCTGAGGTTCTGGACGACGACCCGCGCCGACTTCTACGCCGACGACCGGACGGCCCGGTGGACCGCGCGGGCGGCCTGGCTGCTGGTGACCGCGTCGCTGTGGCTGGTGCTGATGTTCACGGTGGTGTTCGGGGCGACGGTCGCCGGCGCACCGACGGGTGTGGTGCTCGTGCTGATGGTGGGTCTGGGCTTCACGGTGCCGGTCGTCTCGATGCTCGCCGTCACGTCCGGGCCGCACGGCCGGATGGGGGCGCCGCTGCTGACCGCGCTGGTCATGGCAGGCGCCGTGGTGCTCTGCTTCTGGCGGAGCTGACCCGGGCCGCCCGGCGCCCCGGTCCCCGGCCGCGCCCGGACATGCGCGGGGCCCGGACACGCGCGGGGCCGTGCGGGAGCGCTCCGCGCCCGGGGGCGGCCGATATGCTCCCCCAGCTGGGAGGTGCCTGCGGCAGGAGTGGGGGGCACGGGCCTCGACGATCCGCGTTCGCACTGGTCGGAGGCACCGTGCAGGCCACCTGGCCACGGCGGGACACCGCACTTCATGACGTGACGACGGGGTGATGCGATGCCTCTCGAAGGCGAGTACGAGCCGAGTCCGGCGCAGTGGGTGCGCGAGCAGGTCGAGCTGTACGAGGGTTCGGGCGGCACGCAGGGGCTGACGCTCCGGGACACGGGCCTGCCCGTCGTCATCCTCACCACGCGCGGCGCGAGGAGCGGCAGGATCCGCAAGACCCCGGTGATGCGCGTGGAGCACGAGGGGCGGTACGCGGCCGTGGCCTCGAAGGGCGGCTCCCCGCACCACCCACTCTGGTACTTCAACGTCACGTCCGACCCGCACGTGGAGCTCCAGGACGGGCCCGTGCGCCAGGACATGACGGCCCGGGAGGTCACCGGGCAGGAGAAGGCCGAGTGGTGGGAGCGCGCGGTCGCCGCGTACCCGCCGTACGCCGAGTACCAGCAGAAGACCGACCGGGAGATCCCCGTCTTCGTGCTGGAGCCCGCCGCGCGCGGGTAGGAGCGCCTGCGCGGGGCTACAAGGGTGGGGCCCGACGCCCCCGGAGAGCGGGTCGCGGCACACTTCGGGAACCGGTCCGCGGCGCGGCGATGAGTTTTCCGGCTCCGGCAGGTCTACATCTCGACGGGGTAGACCGACGCACCGGGAGTACAGACATGGGCCTCATCCAGATCGAAATGTTCGCGACCCTCGACCTCGTCGGGCAGGCGCCCGGCGGGCCGGACGAGGACCCGGCGGGGTTCCCGTTCGGCGGCTGGCAGGCACCCCTGCTGAACGAGACCACCGGGGCGCAGATCCTCGCCGCGTACGAGGGCACCGACGCCCTCCTGCTCGGCCGGCGGACGTACGACATCTTCGCCTCCTACTGGCCGCACCAGAAGGACGGCGAGATCGCCGAGCTCTTCAACCGCGTCCCGAAGTACGTGGCCTCCCGCGGCACGCCCGAGCTGCCGTGGGCCGGGTCCGTGCAGCTCGGCCCGGACCTGGCCGCCGCGGTGCGGGAGATCCGGGAGCGGCACGAGAACGTGAAGGTCGTCGGGAGCCTGGACCTGGTGCAGTCCCTGCTGCGGGAGAAGCTCTTCGACCGCCTCGACCTCTGGGTGCACCCGATCGTGCTCGGCGTCGGGAAGAAGGTGTTCGACGGGGGCGCGGTGCCCACGAACGTCACGCTCCTCGAACCGCCGGTGGCCGGCCCGCAGGGCACCGTGTACCTGCGCTACGGGCTCGCCGACGGCACGCCCGGGACGGGCGACATGAGCCTGCCCGACCGCGGTCTCGGGTCCGACGAGGGCAGGTGATCGCGATGACCACGATGACCACCGTCGACGTCGACGGGACCGCCCTGGGCGTCGAGTCCTTCGGTGACCACGACGCGCCGCTCGTCCTGCTCGCGGGCGGGCCGACGATGCTCTCCTGGCCCGACGCGCTCTGTGAGCGCCTGGCCGCCGGCGGGCGCCGGGCGGTGCGCTACGACCTGCGGGACAGCGGGGAGTCCACGACGGCGGACCCTCAGGCACCCGCCTACACCCTGCGCGACCTGGCCGCCGACGCCGCGGCCCTGGCCGGCGCGCTCGGCGGGGCGCCCGCGCACCTCGGGGGGATCGGCGTCGGCGGGATGGTCGCCCAGGTGGCCGTGCTCGACCACCCGGGCGCGTTCCGCGCGCTCACCCTGGTCGGCACCCGCCCGGTCGCCCCGGGCCCGCCCGACGACGACCTGCCCGACCACGACGGGGAGACGATGGGCCGGCTGTTCGCGCGCCCGGCGCCCGACTGGGCCGACCGCGCGGCGGTGGCGGAGTTCGCCGCCGCTGGCGCGCAGGTCCTCGGCGACGACCCCGCCGCCGCCCGGGCCGTCGCCGCACGCGTCTGGGACCGCACGCCCGGCACCGCTCCCCCGGTCCAGCTGGCCAACCAGCTGGGCGTGGTGTTCTCCCGGCTGGACTGCACGCCCCGCTGGCGCGAGCGCCTGCCCGGCGTCGCGGTCCCGACCCTCGTCGTCCACGGGCGCCGCGACCGGTTCTTCCCCGTCGGCAACGGCGAGGCGCTCGCGCGCGAGATCCCCGGGGCCCGGCTGCTCGTCCTCGACGAGGCCGCCACCGCGCTCCCCGCCGCGGCGGTCGGCGAGGTCACCGGGGCGATGCTCGAGCTCGGATAGCGGACGGCGGGGTACGGGGTACGGCGGCGGGGTACGGCGGACGACGGCGGGGGACGGCGGGGCGAGCAAGTCGGCTGCAAGTGGCCTGCAACGGGGCTTCGGAGACTGGATGTCATGACTTCGAGCAACGACTCCCACTCCCCCCTCCACCCCTACACCCGCGAGATGGCGATGATCCACCAGGTGTTCCGCCGCGAGTCGCGCCTGCTGGCCGAACTCGTCCAGGACGTGCGGCCCGGCGACACCGAACGCGCCCGGGTCCTCGCCGAGCACTGGCGGCTGTACTCCATCGGCCTGCACGCCCACCACACCGGCGAGGACGAGATGCTCTGGCCGGTCCTGCTGCCCCACCTGGACCTCGACGCCGAGCAGGTGCTGGCGATGGAGGCGCAGCACCGGGAGCTCTCCGACGGGATCGCCGAGGTCCGGCGGCTGGTGGAGCGGTGGCAGGGGCGGGCCCTGGCCGAGGACCGCGACGAGCTCACCGAGGCGCTGCGCAGGCACCACCGGCAGCTGTGCGCCCACCTCGACGAGGAGGAGCGGGAGGTGATGCCGCTGGTCGCGCTCCACGTGAACGAGGAGCAGTGGCACGCCGTGGGCGAGCGGGGCCTCGCCGAGACGCCCCGGAACCGGCTGATGATCGCCCTGGGGGCCATCCTGGAGGACACCTCGCCCGCGGAGCGCCGGGAGTTCCTCGCGCGGCTGCCCGTCCCGGCGCGGGTGCTGTGGAAGCTGCTCGGGCAGCGGCAGTACCGCCGGGAGACCGACCGGGTCCGCGGTCCGCGCGCGGCCGCCTGACGCGTCCCGCCGTCCGGCCGCCCCCGGCCGCCCCTGTCCGCCTGCCCCGGGGGCCGGCGCCGACGGCCCGGTGTCAGTGGCCCGGCGCCGACGGCCCGCCCCCGCCCGTACCGATCGAGGAAGCGTCACCGATGCGCATCGGATTCTCCGTCCCCCAGTTCGGCCCGTTCGCCGATCCCGACCGCACCGCCGCGATGTGCGCGGCGCTCGAGGAGCTGGGCTGCCACAGCCTCTGGGTGGCCGACCGGCTGCTCGCTCCGCTCACCCCGCCCGACGGCTACCCGGGCGGCCGGGCGATGCCCGCCCGGTACGCCACCCACCTCGACCCGCTGCTCACCCTGGGGGTGGCGGCCGCGGCGACCGGGCGGGTGCGGCTGGGCAGCAGCACGCTCAACGCCCTGTGGCAGCCGCCCGTCGTGCTCGCCCGCGCCCTGACGACGCTCGACCTGATCAGCCACGGACGCCTGGACGTGGGGCTCGGGCTGGGCTGGATGCGCGAGGAGTACGAGGCCGCGGGGGTGCCCTGGCGGGGGCGCGGCGCACGGCTGGAGGAGACCCTGGACGTCCTCGACGCGGTCTGGTGCTCGGACCCGGTCGTCCACACCGGCGCGCTGTGGACCGTCCCCGGGTCGACCGTCCTGCCCAAGCCCGTCCAGGGCCCGCGGCCGCCGGTCCTGCTGGGCGGGTTCACCCCGCCCGCCCTGGAGCGGGTCGGCCGGCGCGCGGACGGCTGGCTGTCCGCCTCGATGCCGCTGCCGTACTTCCACGGCCTGTGGGCGGTGGCCGCCGAGGCGGCGGAGCGGGCGGGGCGGGACCCGGCCGGGCTGCGCCGGGTGTTGCGGGTGAACCCCGAGGTCACCGCCGTCGAGGCGGGGCCGGAGGAGACCCACCACCGGGGGACGGTGCGCCAGATCTGCGACCACCTGCGGGGGATGTGCGAGACGGAGACCGACGAGGTGCTGGTGGACCTCCAGCTCACCACCGACTCGCCCGGGGAGTTCCTCGACCTGGCGGCGGCGTTCCTGGCCGAACTGGCCGAACCCGCCGTCTCCTCCCCGGCCCGGCAGGCCCTGTCCTGAGGGGTCGCTACGCGGGCTCCGGGGGCAGCCCGGCCAGGGCCGTGCGGGCGGCGTCCGCCCAGTGCGCGGAGTCCCAGGCGGCCGCCACCCGCGCGGCCTCGCGGTAGTGGTGCCGGGCCTGCTCCGGGCGGCCCAGGAAGCCGGCCAGGTCGCCCAGGGTCTGGGCGACGGGCCGGAAGACCAGGCTGAGGCTGCCGGCGCCGCCGGCGAGCCCCTGGAGGGGCAGCAGGTCCCGGTAGACCTCGGCGGCGGCCTCCCGGTCGTCGAAGGCGACGGCGGCCGCGCCCCGCAGCCCCGCGAGCACGGGGTAGGCGAAGTCGCGGCGCAGCGGCACCCGCCGGCCGAAGACCTCCCGGGCCTGGTCGGGGCGGCCCGCGGCCAGCAGCGCGAGGGCGGTGAGGGCCTCGTTGTGCGGCTGGTACTGCTCCCACACCGCCAGCAGCACGGGCAGCACCTCGGCGAGCCGGCCCTGCTGCAGCCGGATGCACCCGACGGCCAGGCCCGCCAGGCCGCTGAGGTCCACCGCCCCGCGCTCGCGCAGCTCGGCGACGGCCGCGCCCAGGGCCTGCTCGGCCTCGTCGAAGCGCCCCCGGGCCATGGCGAGCATCGGGTGGCGCAGCCGGGCCACCGCGTACGCGCCCTGGAGCCCGTACGTGCGGGCGATCCCGTCGGCCCGCTGCAGGCAGCGTTCCATCTCCGCCGGGTCGTTGCGGGTGGCGGCGATCCGGGCGGCGGTGTAGGCGCTCATCCAGGAGTACTCGGGGCTCTCCTGGGCGGCGGCGACCTCGGCGAGTTCCGCGTAGAGCTCCTGGTAGGCGTCGGGTTCGAGTTCGCCGTCGACCCGGCGCAGCAGGGAGGTGAGCGTCAGGCCGCGCAGGCGGGGGTCGTCCAGGCCGCGGGCGAGTTCGACGGCCCGGCGCGCGACGGCCACGGCCCGGGGGTCGGTGTCGTCGAGCGCGTCGGCGAGCTGGTCGAGGAGCAGGCACCGCTGCCGGTCGGTCGGTTCCGGGCCGCGCAGCAGCGCGTCGAGTTCCGCGACGGCCTCCGGGTCGGACGCGGCGTAGGCGCGCACGCGCCACGGCGTCGGTTCGGTCCACGTCGTGTAGGCGGCGGTCAGCAGGTCGGCGCGGCCCTGGGTGCGGGCGACCTGGACGGCCTGCTGTTGTGCCTCGCGGGCGGGTACCACGGCTCCCATCCGGATCCGGCAGTCGACCAGCTGGCCCAGCAGCAGCACCCGCACCAGGGCGGCGTCCTGGTCGGCGAAGGCGGCCGGGTGGTCGGCGAGGATTGCGAGGGCCGCGTTCAGGAGGGCCTCGGCGTTCTGCGGGGCGTAGCGGCGCACCGCCTGTTCGCCGGCCAGTCGGGCGTGGTGGACGGCGGGCGCGGCGTCGGCGGTCACCACCGGGGCCGCCTGCAGGAGGTGGTGGGCGGTGGCGGCGACGTCGTCCGAGCCGAGGGCGATCAGGCCCCGGCCCAGTCGGGAGTGCATCCGGGCCAGCCGCAGGCGCGTGAGGTCGGCCTCCAGGGCGTCCCTGACGAGGGCGTGGCTGAACCGGACCGTGCCCGGGCGCGGCTCGGTGAGCAGTCCTGCGGTGACTCCCGCGTCCAGGGCGTCGAGGAGTTGCTCGGGGTCGCTGTCCGCGGCCTGCAGGAGCAGGGCGACCTGGGCCTCTCGGCCGGCGACGGCGGCCAGCCGCAGTCCGGCGGTGACGGTCGGGGCGAGCAGGGCGAGCCGGCGCCGCAGGACGTCCTGGACTCCCTGCGGGACGCGGGCCAGCGCCTGCTGCTCGCCCTCGCCGGCCAGCAGGAGCGAGCTCTCGTGCAGGTGGAAGGGGTTCCCGCCGGCCCGTTCGGCCAGGGCCGCCGCGGCCCGTTCGCTCATGCCGGTCGCGGTGCGGTGCAGCAGTTCCTTCGCCTGGGCGTCCGACAGTCCGCCGAGCGCCATGCGCACGGGTGAGCAGGCGGCCAGGCGTGCCAGGGCGCCGGTGAGGTCGCCCTCGCCGGTGCGGTAGGAGCCCACCAGGAGCAGCGGTACGTCGCGCAGGTGCTCGGCGCAGAGCAGGAAGAGCTCGACGCTCTCCCGGTCGCCCCGGTGCAGGTCGTCCAGCACGATCAGCAGGGGCCGCCGCCGGGCCGTGTCGCGGAGCCAGCCGAGCAGCGCCCGGTGCAGGCGGAAGCGGCGGGCCGGGCTGCCGTCCGGCTGCCCGGTGTCGTCCGTGCCGCCCGGGGCCAGGAGCGGAGCGAGTTCGTCGGCGTACCGGCCCGGTGGCGCGGCCTGGGCCAGGCCCGGGAGCATGTCGAACCAGGCCCGGCCGGGCGGGGCGCCCTCGGTCTCCGGGCACTGCCCGGACGCGGCCAGCCAGCCCTGCCGGGGCAGTTGGCGCACGGCCGCGTCCAGGAGGCTCGACTTGCCGATGCCGGGTTCGCCGGAGACCAGGACCACCTGGGCCCGGCCGCGGCGGGCCCGGTCGGCCGCGGCGGCGAGCCCGGCCAGTTCGCCGTCGCGGCCCAGGAGCCGGTCCGGCGTGAGGGCGGTCGGCGTGAGGGTGGTGGACGTCGGAGCGGTCGGCGTGAGGGAGCCGGCGCTCGCCGGCGGATCGTCCACCGCGGTGGGGGCTTCCGCGGGTACGGCGGGTACGGCGGGTTCCCCGGTCGCCAGCCGCAGGACGTCCAGGCGCTGATGCAGGAGGGCCTGTTCCAGTTCCAGGAGCGCGGGGCCGGGGTCGACACCGAGTTCGTCCCCGAGGGTGCGCCGGGCCCGGCGCAGCGCGGCCAGGGCGTCGCCCCGGCGGTCGCGGGCCCACAGCGCCAGGGCCAGCAGCCGCCAGCCCTCCTCGTGCAGCGGCTGTTCCCGCGTCAGCGCGAGCGTGTCGGTGAGGGCCTGCGCGGCCTGTCCGCTGCCCAGCCGGGCCGCGGCGAGCCGCTCGCGGGCGGTGCGGTGCACCTCCTCCAGACGCGCGCGTTCACCGGCGGTCCAGGGCTCGTCCAGGAACTCCGCGTACGGCTGGCCGCCCCACGAGGCGAGCGCCTCGGCCAGGCCCTCGGCGGCGGGACGTGCAGGCGTGCCGGCCCCCGCGCACTGCGCGACCCGCTGCTCGAACACCCAGGCGTCCACCGCGTCCCGCGGCACGGCGAGGGCGTAGCCGTAGGGCGCGCTGACCAGGATCCGGGCGGGTGTCCGGGGCGCCCGTTGCGGTTCGAGGACGCGCCGCAGCCGTGCGACGTAGGCGTGCAGCGAGGTCTGTGCGCTCGAGGGGACGCGGGTCGGCCACAACCGCTCGATCATCTGCTCCGTGGGCACGACGGCCCCACCGGCGAGCAGCAGTTGGACCAGGACCATCCGGGCGAGCCGGCCACCCGTGTCGACCGGGCGGCCGTCGACCTCGACCCGGAACGAGCCGAGCACCTTCAATGTGATCATGACCGGACCATCGTAACGGCGCGCCGCGACCCGACGGACCCGGGACGTCCGGCAGCCCCGGAGCCCCGGACCGCCCCGCGGGCATGTCGATCTCCTCCCGCGGGGATACCGCGGGTGCCTCGCTCCTCGAGTTCCCCCTGGGGAAAGGGACTTCCATGCCGCTCGGCAACGCGTTCAACAAGGCCTTCTGCAACGGACACGACTGGGGCTACTGGGAGCAGTACGACGGCAGCTTCACGCTCTACGGGATCGTCCTGGGCGCCAGGGGAACCCCCGAGGCGGAGCACTGCCTCTGGTTCAGACGCTGCCGCAAGTGCCGCGGCCGCGAGACCGAACTGCGCCACAGCTGGGGCCCCCTGGAGTTCATCAACGAGGACCTCGGCGTGGACTCCGGCAAACGGTACGACGGGTACCGGTGCACCTGGTGCAGGGCCACCAAGCCGGCGTGACGTGACGGCACACGCCCACGCCACCTGCTCAGCCGTCTGCGCGTCCCGGGCCGAGATGAGCCCGGTCAGTCGGCGACGGATCGTCGCATCGAGCAGCTCGCGGTGCCGTGGGCCAGCGGCACCTCGCCGCTGGCGGCGGCCCCGCCGACCGGGGTGTGGAAGGACAGCAGCTGTCGTGCCCGACAGCAACGCGTCGAGCGCTCGGCCCTTCTTGCCCGGAGGGACCAGACCGCCGACCGTCGTCAGGGCGATCCCCAGGAATCCCGCGTCCGCGAGCGGCGGTGAGAGGCGCCGGCCGGGCCGGGGATGGCAAAAGACGCTACGCCTTGGCTGGCTTGCGCTCCAGCAGGGTGACCGTCAGTCCTCGGACGGAGTCGGTCTTCGCCCGGGTGAACTCCGAGGTCAGCACCTTGACCTCGTCGTCGGGCAGCTGCTTGTACGGGTCGTCTGGCGAGCCGTAGGTGACCACCCAGATCCGGTCGACGCCGGCCGCGCAGGCGGCGGGCAGGACGCACTCGTCGGCGTACAGGTCCTGCTTCGCCGCCGCGCTGCGCTGGACGAAGACGTCCCTGGGGTGGATGTCCCGCGGCAGGTAGTACTCCAGCGCGTGGTCGAGCATCATGTACGCCGCGCCGCCGCGGACCGGCACGATGCCGTCGCCCGGCCGGTAGCCGTCGGCGATGATCCGGGCCGCGCCCTTCGGGTCCGACCAGTCGTGCGAGGTCGCGGTGCGCACCGCCTGCTGGTCCTGCAGGCCCAGCAGGGCGGTGCCGGCCAGGCCGACCGCGATCAGCGCCCGCGGTCGCAGCGCGGTCAGGCCGGCGCCGGCGAGCACGGCCCAGGCGGGCAGGGTGAAGAGCAGGTAGCGGTCCAGGAAGTACGAGGTCTGCGCCTGCGAGATCGCCCAGATCAGGACGAGCGGAACGCCGGCGACCAGGCCGATCTCCAGTGCCGGCCGGCGGCCCCGGGGCCAGGCCGCGGGCAGTGCGCACAGGCCGAGCATGCAGCCGCTGACCAGCGCCGAGCCGAACATGCCGTGCCAGGTCTCGACGAAGTCCTGCAGGTTCGGGGAGTGCAGCCAGGAGATCTGCCGTCCGGCCTGTCGGCGCCCGAGCACGATCACCGGGACCAACGCCAGCAGTGCGACCGGGACCGAGACCGAGAAGGCGATCAGCAGCCGGTGGCGGCGCCACCGCCACCAGCGCATCAGCACGACGACCGCGTGCGGCACCAGCACGGTCAACGCGACCACGTGGAACAACCCGACGGACACGACCGCCAGTGCGTACGGCAGCCAGCGCGGCGCGGTCGGGCGCTCCAGGGCGCGCAGCAGCAGCCACGTCGCCGCGGCCACCGACATCACGGCGAAGGCGTAGCCGCGCCCCTCCTGGGCGAACCGCGAGACGCTGGGGAGGACCGCGAAGAGCATCCCGCCGAAGAAGCCGGGCCAGGTGCCGAAGAGTTTGCGCCCGGCCAGCACCACCAAGGCCGCGGCCGCCGCCATCGCCAGTGCGGACGGCAGCCGGAAGAGCGTCGGTGAGTCGCCGAAGCCCGAGATCCAGAAGTGCATCAGCAGGTAGTAGGTGCCGGAGACGGCGTCGACGTGCTGCAGCATGTCCAGCAGCCCGCCGGTACTGCGGGTGGCCGCGCTCCAGGTGGCCACCTCGTCGCGCCACAGCTCCGGGCGCCAGCTGCCCCGGACGCCGAGTGCCAGCGTCACCAGCGCGGGCCAGAGCCAGACGGTGCGGGCGACGAAGGCCGCACCGCCGGCGGCCGGAGCCTGCCGGACGGCTTCGCGCTCCACGCTCCCGGCTGCCGTCTCGGTCTCGGCCGCGGCGCGCACGGTCATGGCCGGCCTCCCCCGGGTCGGCCCGGGGCCGGCGGCTGGGCGGAACGCCGGATCTCCCGGAAGGAGGCGTCGAGCATGCGCCTCATCCGTGGGGCCAGAGGGCGCTCGACGAACCGGTGCACCAGGTGGGCGAGCACCAGCATGACCGCGAGGACCAGGAAGAACGTCGGGTACGGCGCCAGGTGGGGACGGAGCCGGGTGATGATCTCGAATCCGATCTCCTGGTGCAGCAGGTAGAGCGGGTAGGTGAGCGCACCGGCGGCGGTCAGCCACTTCCAGCGCACCCGGTCGAGCCGGCCGAGCGCGACGGCGGCGACCAGGACGTAGGAGGCCGTCACGTACGCCATGGTCAGGTACCAGGACAGGTGGTGGTGGGTGTCGTACTCGTAACCGCCGATGATCCCGCGCATCCGGTCCTGCGCCATCAGGTAGCCGTAGCCCACCAGGCTCCAGAGCAGGAGGTTCGGTCCGAACCGGTGCATCAGGAAGAACGCGACGCCGGCGATGAAGTACCAGCAGTAGTCGGGCTGGACGAGGAGGCCGAGCAGCGGGAGGTCCGCCGAGGGCGCGATGGTGCCCAGGAAGGCCCAGACGCCCAGGAAGGCGACCACCCGCCGGTAGGTCAGGCCCCAGCACAGCAGCACGCCGAACAGCACGTAGAAGCGCAGCTCCGCCCAGAGCGACCAGTACACCGGGTCGATGTCGTCCACGCCCAGCGGCGTGTTGGCCATCGTCAGATTGGTCAGGATCCGGCTCGGGGTCGGACGGGGGGTGTGGCCGCACCAGACCGCCGGGAGGATCCAGAGCACGGCGGAGGTGGCCAGCACCGCGAACCAGTAGGCCGGGAAGAGCCGGACCACCCGCGAGGTCACGAAGTCCCCGAGCGGGCGGCCCCAGCACGACAGGCAGATCACGAAGCCGCTGATCAGGAAGAACAGCTGCACACCGGTCCAGCTGTAGGCGCCGATCAGGTGTCCGAGCGGCATCAGCCCGGCGGTGTCGCCGTGCCAGACCCCGGGGAGGCTCCGGGAACCGAGCCAGTGCCAGCAGAGCACGCCGAGGGCGGCCATCAGGCGCATGCCGTCGAGCGCGTACAGGCGCGGGCGCCCGGCGCTTGCGGACTCGGGCGGCACCACGCCGGGCACGCCCGCCCGGGTGCACCGGGGATCGCCCGGCTGCTCTCGCGGAGCTACGGTCGTCGGTGACATCAGGTCAGTGATCCTCGGGTCGGGGACTCAGCCGTCCCCGCGGGACCAGGTCGGGGCTCACCCGGGAGAATTCCGGTTCATCCATCCTCGCCGTCGACGCCCGTTCCCGCGATCACCGATCGGGCAGACGAGGAGGCAGACCTGCGGACCGGCCGCCGGCATCGCCGGTCAACTGCGGACAGGGCGCGGCCAGCGGGCACGGAGCCGCCGTCCGCCGCGCAACGGCAGGCCAGACGCCGCTTATGGCGGGGTCGTGAAGATCTCTAGCATGCCCGCAGCGGCCTCGGAGAGCGCCGGAGAGGGGCGAACCCGCCTCCCCGGCACCTCCCGACTCTCTGCCGGGCGAACCGTTCCGCCCGGGCCACGCCCAACCTCGCCTTCGCGGCCCTGGCCGGGTGGGGCCGCCCCCTTTCGGTGCCCGGCCTCGGTGTACGGCCGGGAGAGCACGTCGCGGCGTTACTCGGAGGCGCCGCTGAGGGGCTTGCCGCTGCCGTCGAAGCGGTCGGTGTCCTTGACGAGCTTCTCGTCACCGTAGGTGAACCAGTACTCGAAGTCGGGCCCCGAGAGCTGCTTCGTGATCGTCCAGGAACCGTTCGGCTGGCGGTTCATCCTGAAGTCCTGCTGCTTCTCGGACCCGCCCTTCACGACCCAGTGCACGTCGACCAGCGTGGTGCCCTTCGTGTCGGCCGGGTCGAAGGTGAAGGCGACGGTGTCGCCGTCCTTCTTGGCGATGCTCTGCCTGAACGGACCGCAGGTCGGGTCCGGGCTGGTCGAGGTCGTGACCTTCACCTGGCCGGCGGGGTTCGGGAAGTCGGCGGTGGCGTTCTTGATCCGGTACGTACTGTCACCCACCTTCAGGGTGTAGTCCCCGGTGACCTGCTTCATCGGAAGCTCGGCCACCAGCTTCCCGGTGCTTCCCGGCGGAATGTCCCGGGTGTTCTTCCCCTTGAACTCGTACCCCGTCTGCCAGACGCCGCCCACGGCCGCCTTGACCTTGTTCCCCAGATAGGTGAGGTTGCCCTTCCCGTCGTCGAACGGCACCGATCCTGACTGGTTGTAGCGGGCGGTGTGGTTCCAGTCGACCGAGTCCGTCACGGGATCGGTCCCGCAGTTCTTCTTCTCATCCGAGACCGGAACCTCCACAGCGGGCCCGTCGCCCGTCTTCGTGGCCTTGTAATCGCAGCTCGCGTTCAGACCCTCCTGGCAGAGGGCACCGATGAGCCGGTTCTGCGTGGCGCTGTCCGTGACGTTGACGTCCTCGGGCTTCTCGTGAATCACCTTCATCGTGGTTCCCTCGGGGTCGCACCGGGTCTGGGGGTTGCCGCTGGTCACCTTGCAGGCCACCTGGGGGTCCTTGTGCGGGCCCTGGGCCCTGAGCGTGATCTTCAGCTTCCTGTCCTTGCCACCGGTCTTGCCGGGGAATGTGAACGTGGCACTCGTCCAGTTGTCGACGCCCTGCTTCTCGGAGACCGCGGCGCTCATGGATGCCCCCGGACGGATGGTGGAAGACGACGGAAGGACGATGCCCTTCCCCTCCTCCACGTCTCCCAGGGTCATGTCGTCACCCGTGAGGTTCTGGATGGTGAACGGCCTGGTTCCCGGGTCGAGGACCCGGACCGTGGTCCCGGAGACGTCACACCAGACCTTCGTGCCGTTGTCCGGCTGACAGGAGGCCTGGGGTTCGCCGTGCGGCCCCTGCGACCTGAGGGTCACCTGGATTCCCTGCGCCGTGCCCCCGGAGCCCAGCGCGAACATCACGTGCGCCCAGTTGTCGAGGCCCTCCCTCTCGACGACTTTCGCACCCCTGGCGTCACGGGACTTGATCGGCGTCTTGTCATCGAACACGAGGCCCTTCCCGTCGTCCCTGCCCTTCGGGGTCATGTCCACGGACGTGAGGTTCTCGATCGTGAACCCCCGGTAGGAATCGGCCGGATTTCCGGAACCGGCCGGCGAGGCCGCGAACGCCTCGGGCGATATCACGAGAGCCGCGGTCAGCGAGGCGGAACCGAGGATCGCCGCGTTCCTGAGTTTCACGTCGAGGTCACCTGTCTGCGAGTACGTCGTCTGGAACGGCCACGCTACGGGTCCTGTTGATCTAGATCGTGCACGAGAGGGCGCGGCGGAGGGGAGCCTCCGCCGGGCCTTTCGGGCACGCCCTCGCGCAGTCCGGCCTCAGGTCACACGCACCTCGTACCGCTGACGTTCGAAGGCGGGCGGTTCGCTCAGCAGTCCCACCACCAGGCGACCGCGGGGATCCGCAGAGGAGCGGTGTCGATCGGCGCCGTGGGTGACGTCACGACCGTCGGCATCGCGACGCGCCTGGCCACGGGATCGTCCGGGTTGTTGGGGTCCGCGTAGCGCTCGGTGGTCAGGTGCCATCCGAGGCTCCCGCGCACCCACGCGCACAGACCGTCGACGTAGCGGCCGAGCGCGGGCCCGGCGTCGCGGCGCACCTGTTCGCTCAGCCCGGCCATCCGGTACATGGCCGCGTCGTGCATGGCGACGGCCCGGCGGGCGGCGTCGTCCAGCGTGCAGCCCAGCTCGTGGGCCAGCACCGGGACGAGGTTCTGGATCCCGGGGAACCCGAAGTGCTGCGCCCGGAAGGCTTCCTTGTTGTACGAGACGATGTCGTTGCACCAGCCGACCAGGGCGGCGGCGATGTCCTGCAGTGCGTGGACGCGCGGCTCGTGGACTTCCTCCGCGGTCAGGACGTATCCGCCGGCGACCTCGATGAAGGCGAGGGCGGAGAGCGTGGCGCTGCTCTTCTGCCACATCATGATGTAGTCGTTCACGCTCGCCGTCCTGCCGCTCTCGCGGATGGCCGCCTCCCAGACCAGGCCGGTGAAGTAGTCCTGCACCTGGTCCACCCAGCGGTAGACCTGGGCCGGGGTCGCGTGGGAGGCCAGTTCCCGCCGGATGTCCAGCAGGGACATCGCCCATCGGTCGTCCCGGAGCATCGGCACACTGGGCGTCTCCAGCATGCGCGCCATCCGGGTCAGGTAGATGGCCAGACCACCCGGGGAGGCGCCTCCGAGCCGCTCGTCGCAGACGGCGTCGTCGAAGGCGAACAGCCAGTTGCAGTAGTTCGTCGCGATCTGGAGCGGGCCCGGCAGGCCGTCCGGCACGCCCCAGCCCACGAACCGGCCGACGTGCGCCCGCCGGAAGTACTCCAGCCGGCGCCCGGCGGCGGCCAGGGCGAACCGCTCCATCCACTCCGCCCCACCCTGGTCGATCTGGTCCGTGACGGGCGAGGTACGGAACGGGAACGGGCAGTACAGCGCCGGAACGGCCACGGGCCTGTACGCGGAGTTCATGACGTGGAGCACCTCCTGAGGGCCGGGACGACCGGCAGGAGAGGGATACCCCGATGCCCTGCCCGGCCACGCCGGTGCCCGTGAACGGTCGTCAGGACCAGCGAGCCTGCCGACGACCGGAGCCGGGTCGTCGACGGGGCGGGTGACCCACGGCCACGGGGGACGGCCGAGGACGATCGACGGCGAGGCGGACGTGGCTCCGGGTGGAAGTCGCGGCACGGGAAAGGCCTGAATCCGGCACTCGGGGAATCGATAGTGCACTGACCCAAATGGTCTCTTCATGTTTTAGTCCGACTAATTCTCGGCAACGCATGTCCCGCTGTCTGTCAGTGGATCAGAAAGGCGGATGGACGTTTCCTCGACGCAGGAACAGATCCCACCCGGCCCGTCAGCCGTCCTGGCACCACACGGTGAAACCCCGCATCCACCGTGCACCCAGGACGGCCGGCCCCTGTGCCGCCCCGCCACCACGACGGACACGAGCCCCTCGTACCCCGGCCGCCCCGGCCCGCCCACCCCCTTCCCGAACCGATCCCCCGAAAGAAAGGCGAACAGGACACATGGCGCACGCCAGCCGACCTTCCCCGCAGCGCTCACTCGTCGCGGCCGCCACAGGCCTGGTACTCGCAGTCAGCGGCGCGGGAGCCACGCTCGCCCTCGCCCAGAGCGCCCACGCCGAGGCCCATGCGCCCGCCGCCACTGCCAGGGCCACGCGAGCCGACTGCCCTTCCGTCCCCCTGTGGGCGAACACCGGCGGCGCGACCCACACCCTCATCGAGTACGACACCACCGGCACCGTCCTGTTCAGCACCCCGCTCACCCGTGACTACGGCGACATCGCCTTCAGCCCCGACGGGTCGAAGCTGTACGGCATCAACTTCCCCGCCGCACCCATGCTGTTCACGATCGACCCGGCCACCGGAGCCGAGAGCGCCCCCGTCCCGGTGACCGGGCCCCTCTCGACCGCGACGTCCGTCAACGGCCTGACGGCCGCCGCCGACGGCACGCTGATCGTCGGGGCGTTCAGCACCAACCAGATCTTCCGGCTCGACCCGGTCACCGGCTCCAGCACTCCGGCCCCCTACGCGTTCCCCCCGGGGATCGTCTCCGCGGGCGACTTCCTGACCCTCACCGACGGCGACGTCCTCGCGTTCGGCACCCCGGACGGCGCCTCCGGTACCCCCTCGTCTGTGTTCCGGATCCACCCGGACAACTCCGTCACCCAGATCGGAACCGTCCCGCAGACCTTCGGCGCCGCGCAGTCGGGCGGCAAGGTCTACGCCTTCGGATCGGACGGGACGATCAACCGGCTCGACAGCGTCCCGACCGCCGCCTCGACGTCCCCCCTGCCGGTGACGGCCGTCGCCGCCACCGGATCCGGCTTCTACGGAGCCACCGCCCCGCAGGACTCCGGCAGTTGCGCCACCCCCGCCTACACCATCGCCAAGGGCGCCTCGCCCGCGGGCCCGGTCGACGAGGGCGCCACGGTCACCTACACCGTGAACGTGACGAACACCGGCACCGTCGCGGCGAACGCCGACTTCACCGACGACCTCAGCGCCGTCCTCGACGACGCCACCCTGGTCCCCGGGTCCGTCACCGCGACCACCGGCAACGCCTCCGTGACCGGCAACACCCTCACCTACACCGGCCTCCTCGGCCCGGGCGGCACCGCGACCGTCAGCTACAAGGTCACCGTCAACACCCCCGACAGCGGCAACGGCTCACTCACGAACACCGCCACCGCGACCGGTCAGGGCGGCACCTGCGCCACGCAGGGCGGCTGCACCACCACCGTCGCCGTCACCCCGCCCACCCGCGGCGTCACCGTCGTGAAGTCCGTCACCGAGCAGGACTTCACCGCCCCCGGACAGGTCCTGCACTACAGCTACCTGGTGACCAACACCGGCTCCCAGCCGCTGGCGGACGTCTCGGTCACCGACCAGGGCCCCGGCACCCCGACCGTGACCTGCCTCGCGGCGACCCTCGCGGCGGGCGGGTCCACCACCTGCACCGCCACGTACACCACCACCGCCGCGGACGTGCACGCCGGGAAGGTCGTCGACACGGCGACGGCCACCGGCACCGCCCCGGGCGGCAGCACCGTCACCGGCACCAGCAACCAGGTCACCGTCCCCTACGCCGGACTCACGATCGTGAAGGCGGCCGAGGAGACGGCGTTCTCGGCCGCCGGACAGACCGTCCACTACACGTTCACGGTCACCAACTCCGGCACCACATCCATCGCCGACCTGCACGTCGACGACGCCGGACCCGGAACCCCCCAGGTGACCTGCCCCGTCGCCAGCCTGGAGGCCGGTGCCTCGACCACCTGCACCGCCGAATACACCGTGACCGCCGACGACGTCAGAGCCGGCCGGATCACCGACCACGCGACCGCCACCGCCACCACCCCGGGCGGCAGCACCGTGACCGCCGGCAGCAACACCGTGACCGTCCCGGCGTGCAAGCCCTGCCAGGACCACGACCACGGCCACGACCACGACCACGGGGACGACTGCGACGACGACCACGCGGGCGGCCACTCCGGTGGCCATCCCGGTGGCCACGCGGGCGGCCACTCCGGTCCGCCCGAGCACAGCGACCTCCCGTGGAGCCACGGCCACAGCAGCCTCCCCGGCCGGCCCGACCACGGCGCCCCCTCGTGGATGCCCGGTGGCAGCGGCTTCCCCGGGATGCCCCACCACGACGGCGGGCAGACGTCCGTCGAGCCGGTCCACTTCACGATGGGCGGCAGCAGCGCCGACAGCCTGTCCTCCTCGGGCCCCCACGACACCCTTGCCGACGCCGGCACCGGCACCACCGGCGCCCTCGGCCTCGGCGCCCTGCTCTCCCTGGGACTCGGCGCCCTGCTGACCCACCGCAGCCGCGCCCGCCGGGGCAGCGGCAGCGGCAGCGGCAGCGGCAGCGGCAGCTGAACGATCCTGCACTGCTGCGGCGACGAGCCCCCGGGCCCGTCGCCGCAGCGGACGGCAGCCGCTGAAGCGAACTCCGCCGCGGTCAGTGCGGATTCAGCCGGGATGGCGGCCTGCGGTGCCCGGCCCCCTCGGGCAGCGGTACGGCGTGCAGCTGGGCGACCGGCGGCCGCGGACCGGCGAGCAGGTCGTCGTCACCCTGGATCCCGACGGCTGGGTCGATCCCCGGCTGGGGCCGCCTCCCGGACCGCCCGACACCACCGCACGGACGGTCGCCCCGGCCGCCGTCGCGACCGGCGCCCTCGGCCTCGGCACCCACCTCACCGGGCTGCTCGAAGCCCTCCTCGCCCGGAGACGCCGCCCGCCCGAGGACGCGGTCCCCGCGTGACCGGCGGCCGCGGCGAGCCGGACGGACGGGCCCCGGGCCCGTCCGTCGACACCTCATGGGGACGAATCGAGCGGATCGCACGATACTGAAGCCATGGCGCAGAACGCCCACACGCACCACGAGCCGTCGCGTCTCACGGTCAAGGGCCGCGAGGTACGACTGCGCACCATCGCCATGGGCGTCATCGCCGTCCTGGCCGTCTGGTTCATCGCGGTCAACACCGCCTCCGTGACCATCACCCTGTGGGTCGCCGACGTCACCCTGCCGCTCTGGGTCGTCCTGACCGTCACGATCCTCGTCGGCATGCTCATCGGCACCTTCCTGACCCGCCGCCGGGCCGCCCGCAGAGCAGCCCGTCCGTGATCCCGGGGCCCGTACGCCGACATCCGCCCCGGGCCTGACCGGCGGGACGCCGCGGGCGGCGAGGACTGCGCAGTCGGCGGACGGATCCACGGTGGCCTCCCACGCGGTCGTCCCACACGGGCCGGTCCGGGCCACGCCGCCGGACGCCGCGGCCGACGACGCGCGCCGCCTTCCTGCCGGCCTCGCCGTTCCGACGGATCCGCTCGTCACCCGGACGACCGCCCCCACACGCACGTCGCCGTCGTGACTGGTTGTATCGCATCGACACCCCCGGCAGCGGCAGGCTGCACGACCAGCTGGAGCTCAGAGTGCGCCGGTTCCCCCTCCGACCGAGTGCGCGCCGCGGCCTTGGCGTCGCAGCCGCCGTCACCGGGCTGGTTCTGTGCGGGCACCTCCAGACCGCTCTGGCGGTCACCGGGGGCAGCCCGGCCGGTCCCGGCCAGGATCTGGAGAACGTCGCCTTCCTCCATCCCGACGGCAGCCTGGCCTGCGAGGGGTCCATCATCAGCGCGACCGCCGTCGTCACCTCGGCCGCCTGCGTCGACGGCGAGCACGGACCGGTTCTCGCCTTCCGCTACGGCTCCCACGACGACCGGGCGGGCGGGCACATCGCCCTGATCGCCGACCGGCTGGTCCACCCCGACTACGACCCCGGGACCCACGACAGCGACATCGCCGTGGTGCGCCCCGCCGTGCCGCTGGCCCTGGACGATCACGCCCGCCCCATCCGGCTGCCACGGCCAGGGGACGCCCCCGCAACGGGCATCACCGCCGAGATCTCCGGCTGGGGCGCACCCACCCCGCGGGGAGACACCCCCGAGTTGCGCACCGCCACGGTCCCGATCGTCGGCGAGACCACCTGCCGCGACTCCTACGGCGACGACGGCATCACCGGCAGAATGATCTGCGCCGGCCTCAAGGAGGGCGGCGCAGAGAGCTGCCAAGGGGATTCGGGCGGCCCGCTGGCCACCGGTGACGGCTCCGGAGGGCAGGTCCTGACCGGCATCACCTCCTGGGGGTACGGCTGTGCCCGCCCCGACTTCTACGGCCACACGGAAGCGGCGCCCGCCCACTACGGCGTGTACACCAGGGTCTCCGAGTTCACCGACTGGATCGCGAAGGTGTCGTAGCCCGCTCTCCATCCCACCGACGTCCCGCGCGGGCGGGACCGCCGCCCACCCTCCTCGCACTGGCCGACGTGTTCGACGTGTCCGCCGCGGCCCGGTCCGCACTTCGTTGGTGCCCCGACCCGGAGGCGGACGACCAGTGGTGGCGGGAGGTCGAGAACTCGCCGCGCGCCGCGGCCATCACCCACGAACTCGGCCGGGAGATCGCCCCCGGCCACCCGCTCCACGGAACCCCGCTCACCGCGTGGCTGGAGTGCGGCGCCTGCGGCGACGTCCTCGTACGCCTCGACGACGAGCACGCTCTGGCCGGCAGGGCCCCGTACCGGGCTGCGGTCGTCCGCCCGACCTGGTCCCGGAGCCCCGAAGCCCCGAAGCCCCGCCGTGGCCCGCCGTGGCCCGCCGTGGCCCGCCGTGGCCCGCCACCGCCGTCTTCGACCGGGCTCTCGACGCGCTCGACCGCCTCGAGGCCTGCCACCGAACCGCCCGAGACGGGGAGTAGACCGCCACCGCGCGCCCGCCCGGCCTCCGGAGTGTGACCGGACGGCGGGCTGGGCGGCAGGACACGATGCCAGACGAACCCGGCGCACCGGTCGGGAGGCCGGCGCTCCCACTCCTCGGTGGGCCAGGGCCTGGCGCCGTGGTGACGCACGGACGAACCGTCACGACCGGTTCTCACAGGAGCGTGTGGCGTGCAGTCAGATGACGGATGCGGCGCGTGTGACGGCCACGGGACAGTGGGGGTGAGCCGGGGGCGGACGCCCCGGACCGCACCTCTTGGAGTTGTCACCATGAAGAAGATGCCGGGCAAGCTGGCGAGGACGGCCGGAGTCCTGGGCCTGGCCGTGGCCGCAGCGGGCGCCCTGTCGGTCTCCCCCGCCGCGGCGGGCACCGCCGCCACGGCCGGCTGCACCAAGTACTACAAGCTCGACAACGTGCAGGTCCAGGTGGACAACTGCTCGGACGGCTGGGTCTGGATCTACACCGGCGACGGCACCTACTACACGGGCAGCGTGCGCATCACGGACAACTTCGGCAACGACCGCGGGGAGCAGCGGGCGGACCGCGGCAAGTCCAACGCGACCAAGTACCTGCAGGTCAAGAGCATCAAGATCTGCGGCACCAAGTACCTGGGCTGGGCCCCGCCGCGGCCGTGGTGGACCGACTGCACCAACGAGATCTACGTGTGACCGTCCGGTCGTGATCCCGGGGGCGGGGGGGGGGGGCGGGGGGGGGCCGGGGGGGCGGGGGGGGGGGCGGCGGGGGGGCCCCCCCCCCCGGGGGGCGGGGGGGGGGGGGGGGGGGCGGGCGCCCGCCCCCC
>NZ_JBIWPA010000024.1:0-52131 GCF_044768035.1 Kitasatospora sp. NPDC101176 | reverse complement strand
GGGGGCCCCGCCGGGGGCGGGGGGGCCCCTCCCCACCCACGTCTAGTTCGTGGCGCCCGGGGGGGGGGCGGGGGGGGGGGGGCCGGGGGGGGGGGGGCCCCCCACGCCCCGGGGCGACGACGGTGGGCCTCCCCGTGCCGTGCGTGGTGACCGGTGCGGGCCGTGGCGCCGCGGCCACCGGACACGGGCGGTGTGCCGGGTCGGAGGGTGGTCGTGTATGGCCACCGGCTGCTGCCGTCCGGGCAAGGCTGCTTCCGGAGACTACTGTCAGGTCTCACCCCGCTCGTTGAGGTAGGCCTGCAGTTCCGGGTCGTCGAAGAAGTCTTCCCAGTCGCTCTCGCCCAGGGCCGGGTGCTCGTCCTGCTCCTCGGGTTCCTCGGCTTCGAAGACGTCGACGGTGAGGTAGCTGAGGAGGTCTTCGTCCGCGTCGAACTGTTTGAGTGCCTCGCTCATCTCCTCGGCGGTGCCGACCCCGGCTTGGCCGAACACCGTGCGTGCGTTCTCCAGCGCCGCCCCGTCATCGGTGAAGCTCCAGGCGGATGCCAACAGGCACTGCAGCGGCTGCACCGTGGGGGTAGGTAGCGAGGCCAGGAGGTCACTGTTGGTGAGGATCTCGGTGATCACGGTGATCACGGTTCCCCACTCCTGTGCCTGCAGCGCCTCGCTTCCCTCGGTGATCTTCGCGTTCAGCATCGCCGTCTCGACGTCGCTCACAGTTGCCCCTGTCCCTTCATCGTCACGGTCATGATCAGTGGTGCTCCATGCCTGAACGCTGGCGGTCGAACTCGTCGAGCAGCGTTTCGTGGATGCCGAGGCCGCTCAGTCGGTCACGCGATATGAGCTTTCCGGCGCTGGTGATCTTCGAGGACAGCTTGTCGCCGTGCTCGTGGTGGTCGAGGACATAGAGGAACTGCCGGGCCCAGCCGTCCATGGCCGCGACGCCGTTCTGGAGGTAGCCGTTCCACGAGCCCTGGAGACCTGGGTCGTACCACGGACTCGCGTACCAGGCGTCCTCCAGGAGGACCAGCGTGTC
Organism: Kitasatospora sp. NPDC101176; assembly: GCF_044768035.1. NCBI lineage: Bacteria > Bacillati > Actinomycetota > Actinomycetes > Kitasatosporales > Streptomycetaceae > Kitasatospora > Kitasatospora sp. NPDC101176. The sequence continues at coordinate 51,098 of NZ_JBIWPA010000024.1, read as the reverse complement.
GAGGACGGGCTCCGCCGCGCCGTCTGCAAAGCACCGGAGGTCGATGGCACAGTGGAGCGGCTCGCGGGTCAGATGGCTCAACAGCTCGATGCGGAAGGTGTAGACGTACGCGCCCTCGTCGGCGCCGACGTACTCGGGTGCCGTGTCCTCGTCCGCGTGCACACCCCATATCTGCGCACCGACGTCTCCGCTGATGCCCTGGAGCTCCGCGAGCACGGCTTCGCCCGCATTCGATTCCCACTGGACCCACACTGCTTCCAGAGCGGTGCGGGCCATCGTCTCGTCGTCGATGTCCGCGACGTCTCCTTCATCGCCCGCGGGAACGGCACCGCCGCCGATCGCCAGGGACGCCGCACGGGAGAACCCGACCGAAGCGTCGAGCGCGTGCAGCTCGTAGTCGTGTATGCCCGTGGTTGCGTCGGAGACCATGCCGATGGTCTGTGACATGGCGTCGGCGCCTGTGCCGACACCCGGGATGAGCGAGTCGCCGACGAACGAGAAGACCTCGAGCCCGGTCGTCACGACGCTGACGACAGCCCGGCCCTTGCGATCGCGCCGCCGCCTGTCCTTGTCACGGGCACGGGTCTTCTGCGCGTTCTCGATGAGACGCTCCGGCGTGCGGGTACTGACGTGTTCCCGCTGCCGGACCAGCCCGAACTGGAGGTTGTCGTACGCCTTCACCGCGAGCTTGACGCCCACCGCGGCACCTGCCCAAGGAAGCGCTCCAAGACCCGCCGTCGCGGCCGAGACCGCCACGCCACCGCTTCCCAGCGCCACGTCGAGTGCCCGGTCCCGAACCTCTCGCACGGACGCCTCGATCTCGTGGTTGTCCGCGTACTCACTGACGAAGACCCTGTTGTCGTGGTTCTTGCACCACTCGTAGAACGCCTTCCCGCAGGAGTCCATCTCCTGGACCAGTTCCGTCATGCACTGCGCGAGCTCGCTGTCGGACTTCTGCAGCGGGCCGAAGGCGGCTTTGATCTTTTCGACCTCGGCCCCGGTCTTTCTCTTCGACACCCGGGAAGGGTCCTTGACCGTGTCGGCCACCTCTTTGCACCGCTCGCTCTGGTACCTCAGCAACCCCGCGGCCGACTGGGCCTTGCTGATCGCCTCGGTGAGCGAGGCGACGTGCTCGTCGTGGTCCTTACGGAACAGGCCGACCCTGATGCGGCCCTTGGCGGGGTTGAGATTGGTCGGTGGCTGATCCCAGGCTTTGACCCCGTCCATGGCGGCGCCGAAACTGCTGATGGCGTTGATCGTCTTGACGGCCGCCGCGTGGGTTTCGGTGGCTCGGCCGATACTCTTCACCGTGAGGGTGTGCACCTCGGAGAAGGCGGCGCTTCCGTCCTTCAGCCGTTCCTCCAGCCGGCTGGCGGGGTCACTCTGGATACGGATGCGCTCCAGCTCCACGGGGACCATCCTGGCGAATCCCTTGTAGTCGCCCTTGATCGGCTCCAGGGCCTTTCGGGATTTGCGGGGATCATTCATCCCCTCTCGGAAGACCCACGCCTTGTCCCTGCTCACGACGTCCAGATATGACGCGAACAGTTTCTGGAACTCCGTGTTCCCGCCTTCGCAGAACTGGGTGAAGGTCGGGAAGGTGAACCCATACGGCGGGATCTTCATGCCGGAATTTTCGAGCAGGGACTTCAGATCGAACGGTTCCAAGGAACTCTCCAGGACATGCGGACCAACGGGTGATTCCAGTCGGTTGACCAGCTGGCGTACTGACGTGCACACCGCTCATTCGATTGTGCTCGCGGGTACCGCAGCCCGGTGTGTCCGATCGGCCAACCCATCGGTCTGTGGTCAGTGCCTCTTACCGCGGGCTGCCCTTCCGATCCTGGAAGCACCCGAAACCGCCGTCGCAACGGTGCAGAAGAAAGGCTGCGTGGATCAGGAGTCCGGCGGGCTGAACGCACGGTGTCCCTGATCCAGACTGGCGAGTGCACTCCCATCACGGATGGTCCGCGCTCGGATGGCGGCTGACGGCGTGGGTTGCCGACCGAGGTGTCGGAAATTGTTTTGCCGCTATCAGGGCGGCTTGGCGAGAATAGGCGAATGATCGCTTCTATCCCCCGAGGTCCTGTCGAGCCGCCCCATGTCGTCACCGATCTCGCGGAGGGACGGCCGGTGCGGGCCGTATGGCAGAACCAGCTCGGCGGGTTGACGTTCCAGGTCGGCTCGGGCGGGAAGCGGCAGTTCGTGAAGTGGACACCGGTCGGCAGCGGTATCGATCTCGCGGCCGAGGTGGCACGTCTGCGGTGGGCAGCGAGGTTCGCGGTGGTGCCGAGGGCGCCGACGAGGCGGGGTCCTGGATCATCACGCACGGCCTGCCCGGCCACGCGGCGGTGGACGACCGCTGGAAGCACGACCCCGGCACCGCGGTACGCGCGATCGGCTCCGGACTGCGGGCACTGCACGACGCGCTGCCCGTCGCCGACTGCCCCTTCGGCTGGTCGGCCGAAACGCGACTGGAGAGCGCACGGTCACGGGTAGCGGCGGGGTCTGCCGCTCCGGTGGTTCTGCCCGAGGACCTCCAGCACTTCGGCACGGTCGAGGAGGCGCTCGGCGTGCTCTACGACATCCCTCCGGTCGATCGGCTGGTGGTCTGTCACGGTGACGCCTGCGCTCCCAACACCTTGGTCGGAGACGACGGTGCGTGGACCGGGCACGTCGACCTCGGCAGCCTCGGTGTCGCCGACCGATGGGCCGACCTCGCCGTCGCCACGTGGAGTACGCGGTGGAACTACGGCCCGGGGTGGGAAGAACCGCTGTTCGAAGCCTACGGAGTCGAGCCCGACCCGGAACGGATCATGTACTACCGGCTGCTGTCGGAATTGTGCGACTGAGGACGTCCGGTGGCGGAGACGTGCCCGGCGGAGTGCCTCCAGGGGCACTCCGCCGGGCACGTCTCCTCACCGGAGCGGGCTGTTCAGGGGCAGTCGGGGTCGACGATGTCGACGTCGGCACTGTTCACCAGGACGATCCGGTGGTCGAGCTGGACGGCCAGGTACCGGCCCGCGCCCGTGACGACGGTGTCCGAAGGCTTGGTGAAGTAGTCGTCGGACTGCCTGGCGGGGCCGGTCGTCACGTAGGCCTGTCCTGGCGGGAGCGTGTAGACGCCCAGGGGTGCCTGGGTGGAGGGCTTCAGGCCCGCGGGGTACTCGTTGGGCTGGGGGTAGGCGGTTCCGTAGACGGGGATGGCGGCCAGGGTGTTCTTCGGGCGTACGATGCGCGTTCCGTGGTGGGCCGGCCGGGTGAGACTTCCGTGCGGGTTGAGGAACCACACCTTCTGGCCGGAGAACCAGATCGCGGTCCAGTCCCCCTGGGTGTCGGCGACCACGAACTGCTGCCCGGCGACGATCGTGTCGCCCCAGTCGTCGATGAGGTCGGTGCCCGAGGACGCGCCGGGGTGGATGGCCGGGTCCGGGAACAGGGGCGCGGTGTCGCCGGGGCCGGTGCGCACGAACAGGAAGTTCGACGGCTGGGTCTGGGTCGGGCAGGGCGCCGCGGTACCGCTCTGGTCGCAGACCCGGACGGTCTGGATGTTGTCGGCGAAGCGAGGGGCGATGGTGACGGCCGAGCCCACCTGCGGCATGCTCCGCCACATGGTGTCGGGTTCCTCACCCCGCAGCAGTCGCATGTACCGGTCCCAGTCCCAGTAGGGCCCCGGGTCCCAGTGCATCCCGGCGACGGCGCTGCGGGAGGGGCCGGGGACGTTGTCGTGGCCGATGATGTGCTGGCGGTCGAGCGGGATGTGGAAGCGGTCGGCCAGGTACCGGACGAGCGCGGCCGAGGAGTGGTACATGGCCGGGGTGTACCAGGTCGCGCCCTGCGCGGCGAAGCCTTCGTGCTCGATGCCGATCGCGTGCAGGTTGGTCCAGTAGTTGCCGGCGTGGAAGCCGATCGCTCCGGTGGGGAGCATCTGCGTGACCTGCCCGTCGCCGGAACGGACGACGTAGTGGGCGGAGACCCCGCTGGAGGGGTTCTGGAAGGTCGCGATGGCCGAGTCGTAGGATCCTTCGACGTCGTGGATCACGATGGTGTCGATCGGGACGCCGTTCTCCGGCCGCGTGGCACTCTGGTAGTTGCCCACGGCGGCCGCCACGAACCGGCAGTCCAGCGTGGGCGGACACTCCGTTCCCTGGGCCGCCTGTTGCTCCTGCGGCAGACCGAGGGCGGCCAGCTGACGGGTGTCCGGGTTCACTTGGCGCAGGGGTTCCAGGACGACCTGCTGGCCGTCGGAGCGCACCCGCGCCGCGCCGTCCCGGATGACGGCGAAGACGTCGTCCGCGAACAGCCGTGCACCGCTTTCCCGGCCGGCCTCGCTGTACCGGGCCACCGCCCCGTACCAGGCCCCCGGGTCGCCGGAGCGGCTGCCCGTCAACTGCTCCTGGTAGGAGGCGAGCAGGGCCGCTCCGGCCCTGATGTTCTGCCGGTCGTCGCCGAGGACCTGCTGCGGATCGGCGCCGATCAGTGCGGCGGCCGCCGCCAGCGTGTGGGACGCCGCGCGGGCACCCGCCTCCGTCGTCGGCTCGGCGGGCGGCCGTGCCTGCCGCATGCCGGGGTCGGTGTCGGTGAGCTGCATCAGGCCGAACCCGCCGCCGGCGCTGGGCTGCCCGCGGTGGGACTCCCACCAGGACTCCTGGTAGCCGACCGCGAGGAGGACCGGTGCCGGCACGTGGAACTCCGCGGCGGCATCGGTGAAGGCCGACTGGACACGGCTCACCGCCGGTGGTCCGTCCTGCTCGGCGTGCGCGGCCGGGCATGCTCCGATGGTGACGGACCAGCAGAGCAGGGCGGTGGCGGTACTCGTGAGGAGGTGTCTACTCGGTGACGAGGGCAAGGTCCTTCTCCTGTACTTTCGCAGGTCCTTCGCAGGGCCACCGATGCGTCCCCGCCACCGCGCCTGCACAAGGCCGCCGATCGGGCGACCTCGCAGAACCCGCCAGGACGCTGCAGCGAGCGGCGACGGGCCGGCACGGTGCCGGTGCGCGAGGGCAGGACCTCCGAAACGACCGGTACGGGATGGGGCCCGGGGTGTCTCCTACGGCTGCCGCGCCTCACCGCCGAAGCCGTCGTTCGACGGCGTCTCGGGGCTTCGGGACGGCTGCAGCGCCCGGCCTGCGGCGCCTCCGTGACCGCTCGCCGGCTGTCCGATGGCGATGCCCTGTTGATGTCAAGATCTTTGATGCTTGGTGCCGTGGTCAGCAGGCAGCGGTGAAGCTGGTGCCCCGGTGTTTCAGGCTGTGCGGTGGAGTAGGAGGAATCCGTTGTCTTGTGCGGCGGTGTGGTATCCGGCCTCGTAGGCTGCCGCGACTTGGCGGGCTTGCTCCTGTGCGGGCACGGGGAAGCCGGCCTGGTCCCCGTCGGTGTCGACGATGATCCAGTCGGTCGGCTGGAGGTTCGGGGTTCCGAAGAGGGCCACGGTGCACCGGTTGGTGAGTTGGGGCACGAGGCTGTTTGAGGCCGCCACACTCGCCCCGCTGGGGATCTCGTCAAGGAGCCGGTGGGCGGCCGCGATGCGTGGCGATGTCTGCCAGAAGTCGACCGTGGCGAGCTGGGACAGCGGGAAGGCGGGGATGAGTGCGAGTGTGACGCAGGCGCCGGCGAACAGGCCGGTGCGTACCACGCGACGCTCGCGGAGCGGCTTGCCCGCCACCGATCGCTCGAGGGCGTGTACGAACGCGGCGAAGACGATCGGCATCAGTACGGCGCTGTAGTGGAATTGGGTACCCCAGTAGGCCGGGTTGTCGGAAAGGAACCGCCAGGTGAGCGTGGGAACGGCCAGGGCCAGTAGGGAGGAACGGACCGCCATGAAGGCGGTCGGTGCCAGCAGGAGGACCAGGGTGACCACCTTGGTCTGTGGAGTGACCAGGTCCAACGGCAGGTGCAGGAGCCCGGCCAGGCCGCCTTGGCCCCCGACGCCCGAGAGGTTCCCCGAGTATGAGTAGTGACCTGCGGGATTGAAGGCCGGAATCAGGACGAAGGTCTCCAGCAGCGTCCCGCCGATTCCCGCGGCGATGGTGACGGCACCCAGGCGGTACGAGCCGCGCCAGGCGACGTAACCGCCGATTGCTGCGAGAGTGAGTCCCAGGTCTTCCTTGACCAGCAACAGTGGCAGGGCCCAGAGCACGGCGACGCGCCACCGTCGCCGGCCCAGGGCCGTGACGGAGAAAGCCAGGAGCGGGACGGCGAAGCACACCTCGTGGAAGTCGAAGCCGACGGCCGAGGCGATCCCCCAGGAGGCGCCGTAGCCGAAGCCGACCACCAGCGCCGCCTGCCGGCCACCGATGTCGTGCGCCCACCGGCTCAGTGGAACGGCAGCCACTGCCAGCAGGGCGGCCTGCACCACCAGCAGTGTCAAAGAAGAGGGGAAGATCCTGTAGAACGGTGCGATCAGCGCGGTGATTGGGGAGAAGTGGTCGCCCAGGAGGTTGAAGCCCGGCCCCTTGAGCCCTGAAGTCGGCGCATGCCCCTGACTGTAGGACCGGACCTCCTGCTCGAATATCCCGAGGTCGAAGCCCGTCGTCAGCATTTTCTGCTGCAGACGGATCGACAGCACAGAATAGAGAACGAAAAGGATCCCGGCGCATCCCCAGGAGAATTTCTTGCCGTTTCCGGCCTGTGCGATGCGGTCTGCAGAAGAAAGCCATCGGCCAGGGCTGATCAGAGCCGTTACCCGCGTGTTGCCGGATGTGACCGGCGGGGAGATGGACATGGCCCGGCCTCTCGGATCGCCTGCTGATCGGAAGGACCGAGCATGCGGGAGGCCACCTGATGCTTCGCTGACTCAACCTGACCGACTGATCAGATCGGCAGGAGATTCGCCGGCAACCACACAGTTCGGGCAGGAATCCATGCCTGATCGGGCACGGGCGGGCAGAAACACCATGGCACCCTGGTAGGCATGCGGATTCTGGTGATCGAGGACGAAACCGACCTCGCGGCGACCCTGCACCGCGGCCTTTCGGCCGAGGGATACACGGTCGATCTCGCCCACGACGGCCAGGACGGTCTACTGCGGGCGCGCGCCGGGGACTACGCGGCGATCGTGCTCGACATCATGCTGCCGACCATGAACGGCTACCGCGTCTGTGCCGCGCTTCGACGAGAACGCATCGACACACCGGTCCTCATCCTCACGGCCAAGGACGGGGACTGGGACCAGACCGAGGCGCTCGACACCGGCGCCGACGACTACCTCGCCAAACCGTTCTCCTACCCGGTCCTGCTCGCACGACTGCGCGCTCTGCTGCGGCGTCCGGCCCTCGGCCCCACGCAGTTGGCCGTGGGGGACCTCGTCCTCAACCCGGCGACTCGCACCTGCCACCGTGCGGATCAGCCGGTTCTCCTCACGGCGCGGGAGTTCGCGATCGCGCAGGTGCTGGCCCGTCGGCCGGGTGAGCCGATCGGAAAATCCGAGCTTCTGTACCACGCGTGGCCCGATCACGCGGCGGATCCGAATCTGGTCGAAGCCAGAATCAGCGCTCTGAGGCGCAAGATCGACACCCCGTTCGGCCGGCACTCGCTGCAGACCGTACGCAGCCTGGGCTACCGCCTGGTGGACGACCGTGAACCTCACCGGTAGGCGATGGCGACCAAGGTCTGTCAGCGCCCGCTCCGCCCTCGGCGCGGCCCTGGCAGCAACGGTGATCTTCACCCTCGGAGCCTGGTTCGTTCACGACCGCACCTACCAGCGGGAGATGCAGGCCACCCGGGACACCGCCGTCTCCCAGACCTACACCACCAGACAGCAGATCACGTCCACTGGCAGCGTGGACAACCTGGTGATCAACACAGACGCGCCCTACGCGATCGTGACGGGCGACAACACCATCGTCGGCGGCTCCGGGGCCCTCTGGCCGTTCCTGACAGGCCCCCACCCGGCTCTTCCGTTCCCAGGACACGGACCAGTCGATGACATGCAGGACTACAACCGGCAGTACACCGTCCGCCTCGACACCGTTCCACCGCAGACCGACCCACACTACTTCCCGCTGCAAAGGACGGCGCTGGACAACTCCCTGCTCGGTACCACCATCACTGTGCAGGCCACCACCTTCGTCCTTGACCAGAGCCACAGCCCGCCGCCGGAAGCGGGACAAACCACTGCGGGCAACGGCACCCGCTACCGGGTCTACACGGCCATCAGTCCCCGACCCGCGCAGCGGGCCGCAGCGGCAGTCGACCGCCTCCTGTTCCCCGCGGTCCCTCTGGCCGTCGCCCTGGTCGCCGTCGTCGCCTACCTCGCCACCCGCCGTGCCCTGCGCCCGGTGGAGGCGATGCGGCTGCGCATGGCCGAGGTGAGCGCCACCGACCCACGTGAACGTCTCGATGTCCCGGACAGTCAGGACGAGGTCGCCGCGCTCGGCACCACCATCAACGCCACTCTGGAGCGTCTCGACCACGCGGCCACGGACCAGCGCCGGTTCGTCGCCGACGCCTCCCACGAACTTCGAAGCCCACTGGCCGGCTTGCTGAGTGGTTTGGAGGTCGCGCTCGCTCATCCCGAGCTCGGCAGTCCGAGAGAGACCATCGCCACCGCCGCCCGACAGGCCAGGCGCCTGCAGACACTCGCCGAGGACCTGCTGCTGCTCGGGCGACTGGACGCCACCACCGTCCAAGACCTGCCCGCCGCCAGCGTCGACCTCGCCGAGTTGGCCACCGAACTCATCACCGAGTACGAGGATCGGTACGGCGACGAACTCACCCTGACCTGCCACGTCGACGGCCCGGCCCCGGCCCGCGGCAGACACGATCACCTCGAACGCGCCCTGCGGAACCTCTTGGACAACGCGTGCCGCCACGCACGCACCCGTGTCGAGGTACAGGTCGCATCCCAGCCCACCGAAGCGCCCGACGCCGAGGTATCTGTGACCATCAGCAACGACGGTCCCCGGATCCCCATGGACCAGAGGGATTTCATCTTCCAGCGGTTCGCGCGGCTGGACGACTCCCGCACGCGCGAAACCGGCGGCGCCGGGCTGGGACTGGCCATCGCCCGCGAGATCGCACACCACCACCACGGCACACTGGCAGCCGCCGACGACCCGGAAGGCGCCTGCTTCGTCCTGTGCCTGCAGCGAGCACGGCCAGCCAGCGGTCTGGCCCCGTAATCGGCACTGGCCCGGGCCTGACAGTTATCGTCAGCCGCGGAGTCCTGGGCGGCGACGTGTCGAGCGACTGCGTCGACGCCGGGGCGGCAGCAGCTGGGCGGCGCCGGACTGCCAGAAGGACCTGGCGGACCCCCGGGCGGGCACCACCCTGCAGGTGTTCTGTTCGAGCCCGACGCTGGGCACGGTCAGTGGTTGAGTCCGCCCAGCGGCAACGCCCCGGTGGGGGTGCGCAGGACTGCGTCGAGGGTCAGGCGTGCGGTGCGGGCCCGGTGGTCCACGCCGACGCCGATCACCCCCTGGCCGGTGGCCCCCGACGACAGGGCCTCGCCGAACCGCTGTCCCTCGGGGACTGATCGCCCGACCGTGGGGACTCATCCGCCACCAATCCGGCTCCCCTCGTGGCGCTCTACCTCCGAGGGAGTACGGGAACCGGGCGTGGCCGTGCTCTCGGTCGGGCCGGAGGACAAGGCCCTGCTCTCGCGGCACCGCACTCCGGCCGGGCCCGTCGTCGGCCGCCGGACCGGGTCGTGCGAGCCCCACGGCCCGGCGACCCGGCGGGATGAAGAACGGTTAAAGACCGGGGAGACGCTGCCGAAACACGGGCTTTGGTGAGCTGGGTACCAGAAGGCGGCCACGGGGCCGCCGACAGTGAAAGGGCTCATCATGAACATCACCCGCATGATCCACCGCAAGGCCGTCGCCGTCCTGGGCGGTGCGGCGCTCACGACGCTGGCGGTGTGCGGTGTGGCGGCCGCCGCACAGTCCCCGGACAACGCGGCAAAGCCGTCCGGCCGGAGCGTTACCCCCCTCCAGACCGACAAGAACGGCAACCTGAGCTACAGCCACACGGTCCCCAAGGGCGATGCCGCGGCCAAGTCCGGCCAGGCCAACCGGCCGATCCAGACCGGCAAGGACGGCAAGCTGACCTTCACCGACAGTGTCGCTCCCGCGACTCCGGTGCAGAAGTGATGCGCTGAGCCGCAGGGCGCTCCCCACCAGTCGGCCCGCGGTGGCTCCACCTCGGAGGGGGCGGAGCCACCACCGCCGCGAGGCCGCACGGACGGGGCTGTTCCAGCAACCGACCCAGCAGGCGGTGGAACAGCCCCCGGGCTCGGGGATGTCCCCCGGTCCGGGGGTCGATCGGAGCCTTCCGGGCACGCCGGTGCGCGGACAGACTGGATGCTGCCGTCCACCCCATGGGCGCGAACAGGGGGCGACGGTACGGAAGGACGTGTGATGCGGGTTCTGGTCGCGGAGGACGAGCCGGTCCTGGCGAGGATGGTGGGCCGCGGACTGCGGCACGCGGGCATGGCGGTGGACGTGGTCCTCGACGGTGAAGAGGCCCGCGAGCTGGCCGAACTGGCCGACTACGACGTCCTGGTCCTGGACCGCGACCTGCCCGGTGTGCACGGCGACACGCTGTGTCGCACCCTGGCCGCCTCCGGTGCCCGTACCCGGATCCTCATGCTGACCGCGGCCGGCACCCTGGAGGACCGGGTCCGCGGGCTGGGCCTGGGGGCGGACGACTACCTGTGCAAACCGTTCGAGTTCCCCGAACTCGTCGCCCGGATCCAGGCGTTGTCCCGCCGCGCCGCACCCGCCGTGCCGCCGCGCCTGCAGCACGCCGGCATCACCGTGGACACCGCGCGCCGCCACGTCACGCGCGAGGGCCGCACCCTGACCCTGACCCCGAAGGAGTTCGCGGTCCTGCGCATCCTCCTGGAGGCCGACGGCGCCCCCGTCAGCGCGGAGGCACTCCTGGAACGGGCCTGGGACGCCCACGCCGACCCGTTCACCGGCGCGGTCCGCGTCACCATGAGCAAGCTGCGCGGCAAGCTCGGCGCCCCCGACCCGATCCAGACCATCCCCGGCATCGGGTACGCGCTGTGCTGAGGACCCGCAGCATCCGCACCCGCATCGCCGTCGCCTTCGGCGCCGCCTTCCTCGGCCTGGGCGCCCTCCTACTCACCGCCGTGTACTTCCTCACCCAACGGGGCACCACCGCCCGGGCCCTGGAGATCACCGACCTCGCCAAGCACCCCGCGGCCTGGGCGCAGGCCCAGCCCGTCGGCCCCGGACAGGCTCCCTTCCGCGGCACCCTGCTGCCCGGCGGCGACGGGACGACCCTGACCACCCTCAGCCGGCAGATCACCGACGCCGCGGCCCAGCAGCAGCTCCTGTGGTCCGTCGTCGCCCTGGTCATCGCCGCCCTGCTGGCCTCCCTGGTCGGCTGGTGGACCACCGCCCGCGTGCTGCGCCCCGTCGACGAGATCACCACCACGGTCCGCGAGATCAGCGCGACCAGCCTCCACCGGCGCCTGACCGCCGGCGCCCACCGCGACGAGATCACCGCACTCGCCGGCACCTTCAACGAGCTTCTCGACCGCCTCCAGGCCGCCTTCACCGCGCAGCGGCGCTTCGTCGCCAACGCCTCCCACGAACTGCGCACCCCCCTCGCCGTCCAGCGCACCCTCATCCAGGTCGGCCTGCACGATCCGGACCCCGCCGAGCTCGCCGAGGTCCGCTCCGAGCTCCTGGAGTCCAACCGGGCCGGTGAGCGGCTCATCGACGGCCTGCTCGTACTCGCCAGCGGCCAGCACGGCCTCGACCACCACGAGCCGGTCGACCTCGCCGCGATCGCCGCCCGGGAGACCGACGCGGCCGCCGGCGCCGCCCGCACGGCACGGGTCACCATCCGTACGGAAGGCCGGCCCACCGCCGTGCACGGCGATCCGGCCCTCCTCACCCACCTGGTCCGCAACCTCGTGGCCAACGCCGTCCTGCACAACCATCCCGGCGGCGGCGTCCACGTCCGGCTCGACGACCGGACGCTCCTCGTACGCAACACCGGTCCCAGCCTCGACCCCGACACCATCGACGAGCTCCTCGAACCGTTCCGCCGCGGGTCGCACCCACGGCTCAGCTCCCCCGGCGGCGGGTCGGGGCTGGGCCTGTCCATCGTCCACGCCATCGCCGTCGCCCACCGCGCGCACCTCGCCCTGGAGGGCAACCCCGAGGGCGGGCTCACCGTCCGCGTCCGCTTTCCCGCCGACCCGCCGCCACCCGCACCCGAGCGGCACCGGCCCCCACCACCGGACGCACCGCCCGGCAGCCCCGGCGACGGCGCCACCAACCCGTAGGAGAGGCGGCCGGCCCGCGGAACGACCCTGCTCGACGGCGGGTCGGGTGCAGCGGCACTGCGGCGGGCAGGTCGGGACCCGGTCAGACCATCCGGGCGGTGGTGGGCGCATCCTCGCCCCGGACCCGGGCCTCGCGGCGGGCGCGGCCGGGCGTGGGGCCGGTGCCCAGGACCCGGCCGTCCGCGAGGGCGAGCCAGCTGCCCGGCGGTGTGCCCTCGGGCACGGCGGTGTCGAGGGCGGCGGCGAGTTCGGACCGGGAGGGCCGGGGCCGCGGGCCGGGCAGCCCCTCGCGCCACCGGGCGGTGGTGCGCTCGCCGCCCGAGCGGCGCCTCCAGTACAGGTGTTGGGCGACGATCAGCGGGCCCAGCGCGGTGAGCAGCGGGAATCCGGAGGTCAGCAGGCCGAGGGCGAAGCAGGTGCTCACGGCTGTGGTGGTCAGCAGTCCGGCGAGGGCGGCGCAGGCCGCGGCGGTGCGCCCGTGGGCCTTGGCGGCGACCAGCGGGTACAGGACGAGCAGCAGCAGGTCGCCGAGGCCGACGGCGACGGGGTGGGGCCCGCCGGTGAGGGCGAGCATCGGGGCGAAGGGGCGGTCCTGGACCTGCTCGAAGAAGCGGGTGGTGGTGTCGGTGAGCGTGGTGGCTGCCAGGTCGTAGCCGGTGAGGACGGCGGCGAGCGCGGCGGTGTGGGCGGAGCGCAGGCCGCTCTGGGTCCACAGGTTGGCGACGCCGACGACGGCGACGGCGATCAGCGCGTCGCTGCCGGCCCTGGCCGCGCCGGGGTGGCCGGTGAGGGCGGCCAGGGCGGTGGCCGCGGTGGCGGTGAGGGCGGCGGTCCAGGACCACGGCGTGGCCCGCAGTCCGGCGGCGGCGAGCAGCGGGGCCAGGGTGAACTGCGCGGCCAGGCAGCAGACGAGGCCGAACACGGCGGAGACGGCCGCCCCGGGCAGCGCGGAGTACAGCAGCGGGGCGATGACCACGCCAGCGCAGAGCACGGCGACGTCGCCGCCGGTGTACACGCCGACCGGCGGCCGGGGCATCCGGACGCGGGCGAGGTACCAGGCCGCGGCGGCGGTCTCGACGGCGACGGCGGCGCTCAGCGCGGCGAGTGCGGCGGGGCTGGCGCCCATGCGGTGCCTCCGGGGGCGGGGTCGTCGGTGGGATCGGGGTCGCGTCCGGTGCCGGCCTCGGTGCCGGCCTCGGTGCGGGGCGCGGTGCGGGGCGCGGCCGCGGCGGCACTGGACGCGGAGCCCTGCGCGGAGCCGGTCTCGAAGCTGTGCTCGCGCAGGTCGGCGCGGACGGGGGTGGTGGGCGGCATGGTGGCGCGGTCCTCGTGCAGCACGATGTCGCACAGCCGCAGGCCCGCGGCCCCGGCGCGCTCCTCCAGGCGCCCGAGCAGGGCGGTCGCGGGCAGCCGGGTGACCAGCAGGTGCAGGCGGGCGGTGCCGTCGGGGCCCTCGGTGAGGGCATGGCGCGCCGGGAGCGGGACCTCCGGTTCGGCCTCGACGAGGTCGAGCACCTCGCGGGTGGTGACGGTGGTGCTGAGCGGGCCGTTCCAGCGGCCGAGGATTCCCGAGGTGGCGGGCAGGTGGGCGAGTTCGCAGCCCGGCGGCTCGGCCGGCAGGCGTACGAGGTCGCCGGTGGCGTAGCGCAGCAGGAGGGTGCACTCGCGGTAGGGCACGTACGGGGTGTGCACGACGGTGCCGAGGCCGCCGGGGGCGGTCGGTTCCAGGGTGAGCGGGTCGAGCACTTCGAGGTGGCCGAACTCGGTGGTGTGGTGCAGGTGCCCCTGGGTGCAGGGGGTGGCGCCGGAGGGCAGGGTCTCGGTCATCAGGTAGGCGGAGGACACGGCGGCGCCGAAGGCCTCTTCGGCGCGGCGGCGCAGCGGGGCCGAGAGGACCTCGCCGCCGACGCTGATCGACTGCAGGCCGAAGTCGGTGCTGTGCCACTTGTGGTGTTCGGCTTCCTGGACCAGGGCCGCCAGGTAGGAGGCGGAGGTGGTCAGGTGGGTGATCTGGGGGTCCTTGCCGGGCAGGCCGAGCGGGGACGCGAGGCGGTCGAGGGCGAGGGCGGGGCTGACGGTGCCGAGCTGGACGAAGCCGGCGCCGGTGCGGGTGGTCGACTCCTCGGCGCTGACCAGGGGCAGGGTGGCGCGGGAGCAGCCGGCGTAGGCGACGGTGTGGCGGGGGCGCAGGCCGAGGCCGAGCACGGCGGAGATGGTGCTGAACGCGATGGTGCAGTCCAGTTCGGCGCGGGAGAACCAGACGGAGGTGGGGGTGCCGCTGGTGCCGGTGGTGAGCGCCATCAGGGCGGGGGTGGCGCTGTCGGAGACGAAGGCGGCGGGCAGGGAGCGCAGCGCTTCCTTGGGGGTGACGGGGACGCGTGACCAGTCCTCGGGTTCCAGCCGGTCCGGGTCGAGGTCAAAGGCGGCGAACTGCCGTCGGTAGTAGGCGGTGTGGCGGGCTGCGGCGCGGGCGGTGGCGCGCAGGCTGCGTCGGGCGACCTCGCGGCGCAGTTGCGGGTCGACGTGCCCGGCGCGGCCGGGCAGCAGGGCGGAGTCCTCGCCGGGCTCGCCGAACTCGGCGATGGTGGCGACCAGGTCCCGGGCGAGGCGTTCCAGGTCGCCCGGACGTATCCGACGATTCGTCAGAATCGCTGCACCGTAGCGCAGTTGGCTGATTGCGGTTGCGAACAAGCGGGCTCCCCGGGCCAGGGTCGGAGTGATCGCCACCCGGCCCTGGCCGGGGCCGACCGGGTCAGGCCATGTGCGCGAACATCGCGGCGGTGAGGGTGCTGAAGGCGTACTTGAGGTAGTGCTTGACCATGAGCGGTTCTCCCTCGTACGGGCGCGCGGCCGGGTGGGGCCGGGCGCGACGGGTGGTGCCCGTGGGCCGGGATCCGGTAGGCGGGCAACGGGAGTATAGGGACGGCGAAGGCCTCGGGAACAGCCCTGCGTACGCACTCAACCTTCAAATTCTTCACAGAAGTTGTCGATCGGAGGCCGGGCGCGGGGCGAGGGTCCGAGGTCAGGGCGGGTCAGGAGCCTGATCTCCGGGGCTCCGTCCTGGGCTGGAGTTCGACGTCGCCCCTGCCCGACTCCCCTGCCCGGTGGGCCGATCGGCCGACCCGCGACGACCGCGGGCGTTCCTAGCATGGTCTCTACCACTGCCGTCCCGTACCCGACCGGGCCTGGAGGAAGATCCATGTCGACAGCGTCCGCGCCCCGCGCCGAGGCCCCGCCGCTCACCGGCACCGCGCCGCAGCAGGGCTCCCCCGCCGTACGCGGGCACAGCTGGCGCGGATACCCGTGCGAGTCCCGGCTGGTCCGCTCACCGGCGCCGGCCCTGGCCACGATCGTGCTGGTCGGAGGTGCGTTCCAGACGAAGGAGAGCTGGGGGCGCCTGGAGCAGGAGTTCCTGGCCGTCGCCGACGTCCTCACCGTCGACCTGCCCGGCTGGGGCCGCGGCGCGGTACTGCCCGAACACTACGGGGCCGACTTCCTGGCGGACGCGCTCTGCCACGTCCTGGACGACCTGGGGCTGGCCTCGGTCAACGTGGTGGCCGGCTCGTACGGTACGGCCGTCGCCTACCACCTCGCCCAGCGCCACCCCGCCCGGGTCCGCCGCATGGCCCTGGTCGGCACGATGACCTCGATCCCCGACCACTCCCGCGCCGCCATCCAGCGCACCCTGGAACACCTGGTCGCGGGCAGGACCGAGGAGTTCGCGGACGGTTCGGTGGCCCTGATGATGAACCACGACCGTACCGACCAGGTCGCCTCCGCGCTGCGGGTCCGTCGCTTCCTGCGCCGCAGGCTGCTCAACCTCCACCCCTCGGAGGTCGAGCAGCACGTCACCAACACCAGGCGTCTGCTGCGGCACGCCCCGCTGCGGACCGACCGGCCGCCGACCGTCCCGGTCCTGGTCGCCACCGGCGAGCACGACCACTTCACCACCCCCGAACTGTGCCGGGAGCTGGCCGCGACCTGCCCGGACAGCTGGTTCGCCCGGCTCGCCCACGCCGACCACATGCTGCCCGTCGAACGCAGCGTGGAGGTCGCCGACCTGATCAACCGTTTCCTCGCCGGCCTGCCGATCGTCCGACTGCCGTACTGCCGGTCGGTGGAGCGCGTCGGCAGACCTTGACCCCGAACACAGGACACGGGCCGCACGACCTCGGACGGGGCAGTCGGTGGTCCGCCCGACGGAAAACGGCTCACTTCTCTCCGGTCAGGACGAGGAACAGCAACCTGTGCAGCGGCACACGCGACTCGGCCCCCGGCACCCGCGCGCCCCGTGCACCCCTGTGCCGGACGACCGTCACCGCACCACATGGGAAGGCATCATGAGCCTGTCGTTGTACGTGGACACCGAGCGCCGGCCGCTGCACCGGCGCACTCTGCTCACCGAGTTCCCCGAGCTGGTCCCCGTCGTCGACGGCAACGGCATCTGCACCCCTCGGCTGGCCCGGCAGGCGGCGCTGCTGGGCCTCGGCACGCTGGCGGTGGGCACCGCGCAGGAGGCCGCCGAGGTGCTGGCCGACGGCTTCACGGGCGAGGTCCTGGTGCTCGCCCCGTACCGGATCGGCGAGGACGGACCCGACCTGCCCGGGGAGAGGGTGATCCGCACCGCCGGTTCACCGGAGGCGCTGCGCGCCCTGGCCGGGCGGCGGGTGGTGGTGGAGTGCACGACCGGCATGCACCGGCACGGCATCACCCGCCGCGACCTGCTCAGCCTCGCCCCGACTCTGGCCGGCGTGGTCTTCGAGGGTTTCACGCTGAACCTGCCGCCGGACGTCGGCGACCCGGTCTCCGAGGTCTCCGGCTGGCTGTCGGCGATCGCCGGGGCCGGCCTGCCCCCCTGCACCGTTCACCTCGGCCGACTGGACGCGGCGGACCTGGCCGCACTGGCCGCACGGTTCCCCACCATCGCATTCCGCTCCCGCACCGGCACCGGGCCTCGGCTCGGCGGCGCCGGCGCCCTCCGCACGCGGGCCGGCGTCCCGCAGGCCCCACGGATCGCCGGGGGCGAGCTACCCTCCGACGTCCCCGCCCTGCACCCGACCCGCACCACCGGGCTGCCCGCGGCACCGCCGAGGCCCGCCCGCGACCACCGGGCGACGACCGGACGCCGCCGGCGTGGCACAGGCGCCGGCTGGAAGCGGAAAGGCGCCGGACTCGCGCTGTTGACGGCTGTGGTCCTCGCCGGAGCCAGCGGGTGCGACGGGACCGCCTCAGCCGGAAGAGCCTCCACCGCGGCGACTCCGCAACCGGGTACGAGTGCCGGGGCCGACGGGGGCGCCGGCACGAGTGGCAGCCCGTCGCCGTCACAGCCGTCCGCACCGCCGCTGCAGATCGACTCGATCACGCCCGCGGACGGCAGCACCGTGGGCGTGGCCATGCCCGTGTCCATCGTCTTCTCCCACCCCGTGGCGGCGTCCGCCCGCGCGGCGGTGGAGCAGCAGTTGAAGGTGACGACCGCGCCGGCGGTCACCGGAGCCTGGCACTGGTTCGGCGACCGGCGGGTGGACTGGCGTCCGCAGGACTTCTGGGCCTCCGGCACCAAGGTGAGCGTGGTCGCCGCCATGACCGGCGTGTCCGACGGCAACGGCCGCGTCGGGACCCAGGACTACACCCACACCTTCACCATCGGCGCCGACGTGGAGGCCAAGGTCTCCGTGCCTGGCCACCAGATGCAGGTCTTCCGTAACGGCTCGCTGGTACGCACCCTGCCGATCGACGCCGGCAGCGCCTCCTTCCCCTCCTGGGACGGCACGATGGCGGTGATCGACAAGCAGAAGGAGGTGCGGATGACCTCCTGCAGCGCCGGCATCACCTGTGACAAGAACAGCCCAGACTTCTACGACCTGACCCTGCCCTGGGACGTCCACCTGACCTACTCGGGCACCTACGTGCACTACTCCACCGGCGACCCGGCCCCGGGGCACGGCGAAGGCAGCCACGGCTGCGTCCACCTGTCGATGGCGGACGCACAGTGGTTCTACGACTACGTCGAACAGGGCGACCCGGTGACCGTCACCGGCTCCCAGCGCGGCGACACCGGCGGGGACAACGGCTACGCCGCCTTCACCCTGTCCTGGTCGCAGTGGCTGGCGGGCAGCGCACTTCCGCACTGAGCGGCGCTGAGCCGCCTCCGCGGCCGGCCTCCCGGTGCCCCGTCACAGCTCCAGGAGCGTCGCGTCCTCGGCCACGGCCGCGCCGGCCGCCGCCAGCGCCGGTGCAAGCGCGTGGGCCTGCGCAGAGCCCGGGTGGGCGAGCGGGTTGGTGTTGTTGAGATGGGTGTAGAGGTAGCGCGGGCCGGGCCTGCGCGCGAGGTGGGGAAGCGAGTCGGCGACCGCCAGGTGCCCCATGCCGCGCGAGGTGCGGGCGCCGGCGGTGTGCGCGGCGAGTTCGTCGTCGGTGGCGAACGTGCCGTCCAGGATCACCACGTCCGCACCGGCCACCGCCCGGTCGACGGCGGGGGTCCAGGCCGCGAGGCCGGGAGCGTAGACCGCGGTGGCGCGGCCCTCGGCCTCCGTGAAGCGGTAGCCGATCACCCAGTCCGTCCGGTCACCGGGCGGCTGCGGGGAACGTCCGTCCGCCGGGAGGGCCGGTAGGTCGGCGGCGTACCGGGGGCGCTTGCCGCCGAGGGCCAGCGGCTCGGCCACCAGCCCTCCGGCCAGCTCGAACGGTTCCCCCGGGGCCACGGTGTGCCAGTGCACGCTGGTGTACCGGGCGAGCACCGGGCCCGCCGGGAAGGCGTCGTGGAGTGCGGCCCGCACCGGTGCGGTGGCGTGCACGGTCAGTCCGGCGGACTCCCGCAGGGTCAACAGCCCGAGAGTGTGGTCGAGTTCGCCGCTGGTCAGCAGGACGCCGCGGAGCGGGGTGTCCCGGGTGCCGGGCGGGGGTGCCAGCTCGGGGGTGGTGAGCAGCTGGGAGCGCAGGTCCGGGGAGGCGTTGACCAGGTACCAGGCGGTGCCGTCGGCGCTGAGCGCGAGGCAGTCCTGGCTGCGGGTGGCACCGGTGCGGCGGGCGGTTTCGCAGCCGGTGCAGCCGCAGTTCCACTGGGGCAGTCCGCCGCCGGCGGCGGTGCCGAGGATCCGGATCTTCAGGGGGTGCTCCGGGGGACGGGTCGCCGGGACGGGGTTGTCACGCCGGACCGGGGGCGGGCGGGACGGGCGCGGTGAACCGTCGAGGCAGCGGGGCCCGGCCGGTCGGCGTGTGCGGGCCGGGCTCGTGGACCAGATGGTGGTCCGGGGAGAGTCGGCAGGCCGGGTCGGTGGCTCCCGGGTCGCCGGTGAACTGGAAGGCCTGGCAGCGGCATCCGCCGAAGTCCTGCTCGCGCAGGTCGCAGCTGCGGCAGGGCTCGGGCATCCAGTCGGTGCCGCGGTAGCGGTTGAACGCGGGAGAGTCGTGCCAGCTCGTGGCCAGGCCGTCGGTGACCGCGTTCGGCAGCGGCATCCCGGGCAGCTGGGCGGCGGCCAGACAGGGCAGTACGGAGCCGTCGGGTGCGACCACCAGCTGTTCGTTCCCCCAGCCGTTCATGCACGGCTTGGCGGTGCCGCTGTGGTGGTCGGCGACGACGTGGGTGATCTCGATCCGCTCGCCGTGCCGCGCGCGGGCGGCGGCGACGTCCCGTTCGGCCTGCCGGACCTGCGCGTCGCTCGGTGCGAGGTGGGCCCGGTTGACCCAGGCCCAGCCGTAGAACTGGGTGTGCGCGAGCTCGACCCGGTCGGCGCCCAGCCCGGCCGCGAGGTCGGTGATCTCGCCGAGCCGCTCGACGTTGCCGCGGTGCAGGACGGCGTTGACGGTCAGCGGCAGTCCCATTGCGGTGAGCAGCGCGGCCGCGGCGAGTTTGCGCCCGTGTCCGGTGGGTCCGTTGAGGCGGGTCAGTCCGGCGATGACGTCGGCGTTGCCCGGGTCGGCGTCCTGGACCGACAGCTGGACGTGGTCCAGGCCCGCCTCGGCGAGTTCGGCGGCGCGCCGGCCGTCCAGCGGCAGTCCGCTGGTGATCAGGTTGGTGTAGAGGCCGAGCTCGCGGGCGTGCGCGACGATCGTGGTGAGGTCGCGGCGGAGCAGTGGCTCGCCGCCGGTGAGGTGGACCTGGAGCACGCCCAGACCGCGTGCCTGGTCGAGCACCCGGAGCCACTGTCCGGTGTCCAGCTCGTCGCGCTGCCGGGTGAGTTCGACGGGGTTGGCGCAGTAGTGGCACTGCAGTGGGCAGCGGTGGGTCAGCTCGGCGATCAGACCGAGCGGGGCGGGGCCGCGCCCGGTGGAGGCGGCCCCGGGCAGTCCGGTGGCCGGGTGTGGTTCGGCCGGGCTGCCGGTGCCGTCGAGGGCCAGCAGTCGGCGCTGGGCGAGGTCGGTCAGCAGGGCGCGGACCTGGTGGGCGTCCACGCCCTCGTACTCCTCGCCGAGCCGGGCGGTGACCTGCGCGGCGTCGCGCCGTCCGTCGCAGTGCCGCAGCACGGCGGCGGCGGTTTCGTTGAGCAGCAGCACGCCCTCGGGGTAGAGCAGGGCGGACTGCCGGCGGACCGGGTCGTAGGTCAGTCGCACGCCGCGCCGCAGCCCGGGCACCGTCGCGACGGGCGCGGCGTTCACCGGCGGGCCCCGGCGGGCTCCACGGTTGCCACCCGGACGGCACCCGTGTTCTCCTCGCCGGTGGTGGTGCTCTCCGGGCCGTAGTCCACGGCGTCGAGCATCGCCCGCAGCACCTCGCACTTGAAGGCGAGTGCCGCCACCGCGGCCTGCTGCTGGTCTGCCGTCACGCAGTGCTCCAGCACCAGGTCGAGGGTTTGCTCGCTGTCCCGGCGGGCGTCGGGGATGCGGTGTTCGAAGTAGTCGTAGCCGACCGGGTCGATCCAGTCGTAGTGCTTCCGCCAGGCGATCACCCGCTCGGCCATGTGGTCCGGTGAGAACATCTCGGTGAGTGCGGCCGCGACGCCCTCGGTCCATGATCGGGCCTGGCAGAAGTGCAGGTAGCCGTCGACGGCGAAGCGAACGCCGCGCGCCACGTGCCGCTCGTCGAGGACCTCGGCGCGGTCCAGGCCGACGGCCTCGGCGAGGACCAGCCAGTCGGCCAGTCCCCCCTCGCCCTCGTGTGGCCCGTCCTGGTAGCCGAGTCGGCGCGTCCATTCCCGTCTGACCTGCGGGAGCGGGCAGTTGGCGATGATCGCCGCGTTCTTCCGGGTCAGGCACAGCTGGTAGTACCAGCGGTTGGCGACCCAGCGCCGCAGCTCCGTCGGTGTGCAGCCGCCGGAGTGCAGGCGCAGATGGAACGGGTGGGTGTCCCAGTACCTTCCCCGCAGGCCGTGCAGCCGGGCCTCGAACTCCTCCCGGGTCGAGGCGGTGGCACTGGCCTGGGTCACCGGGTGGTCCGCGCGGCGTACGCGGTCACCTCGGCGCCGGTGCGGTGGCACTGGACCGCCGGCGGGGACCAGAGGGGCTTGGCCGCAGGTGTGGGAGCGGTCGGTGCGGGCGTGGTGGTGGTGCCGGGGAGCGGGGGAACGGATGTGGACTTCACGGGAGTTGCCCTCCTCGAGGGAACGGGGCTGGGGTGGGGCTTCGTGGGGTGGGGCCTCGTCCGGCAGGCCTTGGGGCAGGACACTACGAGCCGCCGGGCCCGTCCGTCGGTCCGAACCGTGCGATCGCGTGACAATCACGCTCGAACGGGTGACGGCGGCGTCGGGCCCGGGGATCGTTCAGCTGCCTGTACGGCCGAAGGCGACGAGGTGGCCGTCCTTCGTTCCGGCGAACACCCGCCCGCCGTCCGTTGCGGGGACGGAGAACCTGGTCACGGTGCCGAGGGCGAAGCTGCGGCGCAGCTTGACCTTGCCGTTGACCGGCACCGGGTCGTAGACGCGCAGTTCTCCGTTCTCGCCGCCCGGTCCGGTGCCGGAGTAGATCGTCCAGACCAGGGCCGAGCCGGTTGCCGTCCCGTTCGAGGTGACGACGGGGGAACCGGAGGCGTAGCCGAAGCCCTCGGCACTCGTGCCGGCGCTGACCAGCTGCGGGTTGCCGGAGCCGGCCACCGAGTACTTGAGCGCGCGCAGTGAGCCGTTGTTCTCGACCAGGTAGACGTAGCCGCCGTCGCCGCCCCAGACGCCCGGGTGGCCCCAGACGCCCTTGAACGGGCCGGTCACTCCGAGCACGGCGTCGGTGCCGTTCGGGCCCTGCCCCATGCCGCCCAGGTCGTCGCGGTCGAGCAGGAAGATCCGGCCGTCCTTGCCGACCTGCACCAGCAGGTGCGGGTGTTTGGCGGTGCCGAACCCGGACGGTAGGGCGGCCGGGCCGCCGGAGCCGAGGTCGAGGTCGTCGTGGTCGAGCTGCCGGTTGTCGGTCGGGCTGAAGAAGTCCTGCGCGGCGATGCTTCCGTCGCTGGTGACGCCGAGGCGCACCACCGAGTCGCCGAAGTGTCCCTGTGGCCGGTTGCCGGGGCCCTTCGGCGGCGAGGATCCGGTGCCGGCACCGTTTCCGGTGGCGATGATGATCCGCCCGGGGCCGTCCGAGACCAGCCCGCCGCCGCTCATCCAGACCCCCGCGTTCTGCGAGTTGGACCCGGACTCGGTGGACCAGAGCGTCAGTTTGCGGCTCGTCGTGTTGACTCCGCCGACGTGGCCGACGTAGGTGCCGGCCCCGCAGTCCGAGGCGAAGCCGAAGTAGACCGCGCCGTCCAGCAGGAGCAGTCCGGCACGCTGGGCGGAGGTGGCCGCGTTGAGGGGGACTCCGGGACTGTTGACCGGGTCGCCCTGGACCGGTACGGGCCAGCCGCTGCGTTCGGCGCCGGTGGCGGTGTCCAGGGCGTGCACGGAGAAGTGCGCACCGCCCTCCTTGGACTTCGCCACCAGGTAGACCGTGCCGGTCGCCTTGTCGTACACGGGGGTCGAGATGATGCCGGTGCCCGGGGAGAGGCAGACGGTGGACGACGGCACCGGAGTGCCCAGGGCGCGCTGCCACAGGATCTTGCCGTCGGCCGCGTTGACGCCGTAGACGTGGTTGGTCGCGGTGGCCACCACCACGGTCGAACCGGCCACCAGGGGCTGTGCGTACACCGCGCCGTCGACGGCCGTGGACCAGCGCCGGCCGAAGTCCGCGGCCGAGACGTTCGCCGGGCTCAACCCCGGTTCCGCGGCGTCCCAGCCGTCGCGGGTGGAGCTGACCGAGATGGTCGGGCTGTCGGCCCGGGCGGGAGCCGCGCCGCCGAGCACTCCGGCGCCGAGGGCGGGGGCGAGCAGGGCGAGCCCGGACAGCAGGGCCGCACCGGATCGCGGGGGCCGGCGGGGGCCGGGCGAGCGGGGCACCGGTCCTGGCGTCACCGGCTTCTGCGGTCTCGGCCCGGATGGTATCGGCCCCGGGGGCACCGGTTCCGGTACCGGTTTTCCGGCCGGTCCGGTGGTGGCACGCGTGGGCGGATGAGAGCGGCTCATGGGTCTGCCTCGACTGTCGGGAGGGGTACGGCTGCGGTGCCGTGGCGTCATTGTGCGAGCGCTTGTGTCGTCCCTGCATCCGCCCGGTTCCCGGGAGCTTCTCCGTTCACGCCCCGGGCGGAACGCGCTGCGCCGACCGGCGGCGTGCAGGCGGGAAGGCGTGACGGGAAGGCCTGGCGACCGGCCGGAGCGGGGCTCGGGGCAGCGTCCGGGGGGGGTTCGCACCGGTTGTCGACGGACGCGCCGACCGATCCGGCCGGAAGGACGCGGGAGGCTGCCCGGTCTTCCACCCGATCGTCTCTGCCCCGGCGAACGCGGTGATCGCAGCCTGGGTGAGCGCGCGGAGCCGGAACCAGGAGGAGGGCCTCATGCCGCAGGAAGCCGCACGGACCGCGGAGGCCCCGGCCGGGGACAGGGGCACGACGTGTCTGCCCCACGCGAGCGAGAGGGCGGTCGCGGTCTGCCGGACGGCGATCTGGTGCGACCGGGTCGCGGTTCCCGGGGACGGCGTCGACAGTCCGGTGTGCACGGGACGGGCGTCGGCGGGCGGGGAAGGCGCCGGTAGCTACTACTGGCTGTGCCGCCAGTGCATGATCGTCTATCCCGGGTTCGAGACCCAGGAGGCGGCTCGCCACATGGCCCACTCGCACGGCGTGCTGCGATGGCGCGAGCACGCCGTGGGCCGGGCGGTCGAGGCCAAACGACGAGCGGGTCTGGCGGCGACCCTCACCCTGGAGGAGCTGCAGGCGGCGTTCCGGCAGTGCACGGAGCCGGCTTCCGTCCCGTCCGGTTCCGGCGGGGTCTGATCGGGCCGTGACGAGTTCGCGTAGAACGCCCGGCCGGGGTCTTCCCGGCCGGGCGTTCTACGTCGGCTCCCCTACGGCAGAGGCTCTGCGGGTGGGGATCTGACCGCCGACGCCGGCGGTGTCCAAGCCGTCTGCAGATTCATATATATGAGAAAGCCTCAAAAGCTTGACCGTACATCGCCACCTCGCTGAAGATCGGGTCTTCGCCGCCCCCACCCCGGCAATCATTCGCGACCGGCATCCCGTCGGCCGTCCGATGCTGCCGAAATACCGGCAGAACCCCTGCCGGCGCCCCGGCGCACCCCCCACCGCCCCGATCCGAAGGAGTTCCATGACATTGACAGCCGATGCCCACCAGGACACCGCCCTGGCCGTCGTCTCCGCCCTGCTGGACGCCATCGAGCACAAGGACCCCATCGGGCTCGCCACCCTGATGACCGAGGACTGCGACAAGCTCATCCCCATGGCCCCTTCAGGCCGCCTGGAGGACGCAGCGCTGTTCCGGGGGAAGGACGCCACCCTCGCCCACATGAAACAGCTCTTCGGGGCGATGCGGGCCATGTCCTTCACCCAGCGCGAGTTCACCGTCTCCGCGGACGGCTCGACCGTCTTCGTCCAGTGCCACGGCGAGTTCGTCCTGAACTCCGGCACGGACTACCCCAACGTGTACGTGTTCCGTTTCGACCTGCGCGAGGGCCTGATCGCCCGCTGCACCGAGTACTTCAACCCCGTCGCCATGGCCCACGCCAAGCGCTGACGCACCCTCAGGGGCCGGCGCACGACACCGGCCCTCAGCCGCAGGACACCGCGCACCTACGAAACTTGGAGCACATCATGAAGGCCTTCCGGTACGTGGCGAAGGACACCGCACTGGAGTACGTGGAGCTGCCGGACCCGACGCCCGAACCCGGCATGGTGGTCGTGGACGTCGAGGTCGCCGGGCTCTGCCATTCCGACCTGCACGTGATCGACGGCATCATGACGCCCCCCTGGGAACCGCCCTTCACCCTCGGCCACGAGATCGCCGGCACCGTCTCCGCCATCGGCGACGGGGTCGAGGACTTCACGCTGGGCGACCGCGTCGCCGTCGCCATCATCGGCTACCCCGAGGTCCAGTCCCGCATCACGCCCGGGATCGGCATCGACGGCGGCTACGCCGAGCGCGTCGCGGTCCACGCCTCCACCTTGGTCCGGATCCCCTACGCCGTCTCCACCGCCCACGCCGCCGTCGCCGCCGACTCGGTGGCCACCGCCTACCACGCGGTCCGCACCGCGGCCGGGGTCAGGCCCGGCGAGACGATCGCCGTGATCGGCCTGGGCGGCCTCGGCCTCAACGGGGTCCGCACCGGTGCGATCGCCGGAGCGACGGTGTACGGGGTGGACACCAACCCCCACACCTTCGACGCCGCCCGCGCGGCGGGGGCCCGGGAGTGCTTCACCGAGGTCACCGCACTCGCGGACCTCGAACCCGACGCCGTCATCGACTTCGTGGGCCTCGGCTCCACCACCTCCGACGCGATCGACGTCGTACGCCGCCTCGGCCGGGTGGTCGTCGTCGGGCTGGGGGCGAAGAACACGACCTTCTCCCACGGCACCCTGGTCCGCAAGAGCGTGGAGCTGCGCGGCTCCTACGGCGCGAGCAAGGACGAGTACCGCCAGGTGCTCGGCCTCATCGCGGAGGGGCGGATCAAGCCCGTCGTCGAGGAGATCGCGTTCGCCGACCTCAACACGGGCCTGCACCGGCTGCGCCACGGCAACGTCCTGGGCCGCCTGATCACCCGCCCCGGGGGCTGACGCCGGCCTGACGGCCCGGCCGCCGCCGAAGCGGCCACCACGATCACCCGCCGCCGCGGCCGGCCCCCGTCAAACCGGCCGCGGCGGTGGGCTCCACCCCCGGTGAAGGAGACGGATGACCTGCGGGGCCGGAACCCCGCTCGCGGCCACCCCAGGCCCCGTCCGCCCCGGCCCCGGCCTGTCACGCCGGGCGGGGGCGCGGCACCGGAGGGGTCACTCGACGCCCGCCGTCGCCTCCTCGGTGTGCGCGTAGAGCTTCAGCACCGGGACACCCACCGTGTGCTGGGCCCTGCTCGCCCAGTCCCGGTGGAAGAACTCCTCCACCAGGTGCGGGGCGGTCAGCACGATCACCTCGTCCGCGCCCGCCCGGTCGACCACCGAGCGCAGCAGATCCAGCGGCCGGCCCTCGACGACCTGGCCGACCGCCTCGCAGCCCGCCGCCCGCAGCGCGGCGAGCGAGTGCTCCAGCGCGGCGGCGGCCGGCCGCTGCGCGGCTTCGCCTTCCGGCTCGTCGCCCTCGTGGACCGCCTCCTGGAGCTTCCCGAGCGCGATGTCGTCGATCACCCGCAGGAGCCGGTCCGCCGCCCCCCGCGGCTGCATCAGCACGACGAACGACACGGCGTCGTCGTGCAAGGTCGTCACGAAGTCGACGTCTATGGCGGACAGCGGCTGCTCGACCAACAGAACGCTCGTGAACACCGTGGGATCTCCCCTCGAACGGCACCCCCAGCGGGCGCGACGGTGCGCAACGATAGCCGTGCACCTTAAGTGCCGGTGACCGGCCGTGTCGGACGGGGCTCGCCGACGAACGGTCTAGCCACCGCCGGGGCCCGGTGCGCCCGCGGGGCCGAGCAGTCGGTCGACGAGGAGTTCGGGGTAGCCGGTGTCCGGCGGGTCGATGCCGAAGATCGTCCGGATGTAGAACGGTGCGACGAGCTGGTCGAGGATCTGCTCCAGTGGTGGCGGGTCCTCGCCCCGGTCCGTGGCGCGCCGGCGGATCTGTTCGATGGACTGCATCCGCCGCTGGAAGTGCTGCGCGCGGTCGGCCCGGGCGTGGGCGTTGTTCGGCATGGAGAGGATGACGGCGCGCACGAGGGCGCGGCCTTCGGCGGTGCGGATGCTCGCGACGCTGGCTTCGGCCCAGGCGAGGAGGTCGCCGCGCAGGCTGCCGGTGTCCTTCAGGGGTGAGTCGCGTTCGAGGCGGGTGGTGACCATGTCGGCCAGGAGTGCGTCGAGGCTGCCCCAGCGCCGGTAGACGCTGGTGTGGTTGACGCCGGCGCGGTGGGCGATCGCGGGGATGGTGAGGTCTTCTCCCTCCGGGTCGGAGAGCAGGTCGACGATGGCCTGGTGGACGGCCGCACGGACCTGTTCGGGGCTTCTGCGGGCGCGGGCGGGCGCTTGGTTTCGAGTCATGACCCCATCGTAAGCACAGATGTTTGCTTCTGCCGGGTCGAGGCCCTACAGTCTTCCTCGCAAGCACAAATGTGTGCTTCCGGATCGAGGAGACCCCCATGAAGCCCCTGCTGTTCCCGAACAACATCCAGTTCTGGTACGAGACCCTGCGCTCGATGAGCCACATCGCCTACGGCGGCGCGGACTTCGGCGAGGTCGTCTCCACCGCCGAGCGCATCACCGAGGGCGACTACGGCAGCTGGTACACCGAGTGGATGGCCACCGCCGACCGCGTCGCCGGCCAGGCCGAGAAGTCCCTGGCCGCCGGCCACCGGGTCAGCGCCCGCGACGGCTTCCTGCGCGCCTCCAACTACTACCGCTCCGCCGAGTTCTTCCTCCACGGCCACCCCTGCGACCCCCGCCACGACCACGCCTACGACCGCAGCGTCGACACCTTCCGCTCCGCCGCCGCCCTGTTCACCCCGATCATCGAACCCGTCCAGATCCCCTACGAGGACACCACCCTGCCCGGCTACCTCTACCGCGTCGACGACACCGCCACCCCCCGCCCCACCCTCATCATGCACAACGGCTTCGACGGCACCGCCGAGGAACTCCACTACTTCGGCGCCATGGCCGGCGTCGAGCGCGGCTACACCGTCCTCACCTTCGACGGCCCCGGCATGCCCGGCCCCCGCCACCACCAGAACCTGCCCTTCCGCCCCGACTGGGAGAACGTCATCACCCCCGTCGTCGACTACGCCCAGACCCTGCCCGACGTCGACGACGACCGCATCGCCCTGCTCGGCATCAGCATGGGCGGCATCCTCGCCCCCCGCGCCGCCGCCTTCGAACACCGCCTCGCCGCCCTCATCACCGTCGACGGCCTCTACGACCTCGGCCAGACCACCACCCGCAACATCCCCGGCACCCGCGAAGAAGCCGAACACCTCCTGCGCGCCGAGTCCGCCCCCGAACTCGACGCCGCCCTCCAGCGGCTCATGGCCACCGACCCCATCGCCCGCTGGGCCATCAACCACGGCATGTACGTCATGGGCGTCGACACCCCCCGCGCCTTCAACGCCTCCTACCTCGACTACACCCTCGCCCACGGCATCGCCGAACAGATCCAGTGCCCCACCCTCGTCTGCGACGCCGAAGACGACATGTTCTTCCACGGCCAGCCCGAACAGCTCTACGACCACCTCACCTGCCCCAAGACCCACATGCACTTCACCAACCACGAAGGCGCCGGCGCCCACTGCCACCCCGGCGCCATGCGCCTCACCCAAACCCGCATCTACGACTGGCTCGACGACACCCTCAACACGACCGTCTGAAGAGCCGACGACCCGACACCGCGGCAGGGCCCCGCCCGCCGACCCCGCGCCGGGGCCCGCCCGCCGATCACCGACCGACCGAAGAGAACACCGAAGAGACACGGGGAGACGAACGTGCGCCTGATCGTCGGAATGACGGGAGCGACCGGCTCCGTCCTGGGAATCCGGCTCCTGCAGGAACTGCGCCGCCATCACGGTGTGGAGACGCACCTGGTGCTGACGCGCTGGGCGCGGGCCACCGTCGAACTGGAGACGGGGATGAGCACCCGTGAGGTCGCGGCCCTGGCCGACGTCGTCCACTCCCCCGACGACCAGGGGGCCTCCATCGCCTCCGGATCGTTCCCCGCCGACGGGATGGTGATCGTCCCGTGCAGCATGAAGACCCTCGCCGGGATACGCACCGGGTACGCCGACGGCCTGGTGGCCCGCGCCGCGGACGTCACGCTCAAGGAACGCCGCAAGCTCGTCCTCGTCCCCCGCGAGACCCCGCTGAGCGAGATCCACCTCGACAACATGCTCGCCCTCGCCCGCATGGGCGCCGCCATCGTGCCGCCCATGCCCGCCTTCTACAACCACCCCGCCACCGTGGACGACGTCGTCGACCACATCGTGGCGAGGATCTGCGACCAGTTCGGCCTCGACTCCACCCGGGCCCGGCGTTGGGAGGGCATGCGTGCCGCCGCCCCCACGCGCCCGCGAGCCCTGCAGACGAACCAGTGAAGGAACCACACCCGTGAACCACCACAAGGACCTCCGTGAGCACATCGCCGCACTCGAGGCGATCGGCGACCTCAAACGCGTACGGCGCGAGGTCAGCTGGGACCTGGAGGCCGCGGCCATCACCCGGCTCTCCTACGAGCGCACCGCCCCCGCACCGCTCTTCGAGAACGTCGGCGGCGCCGAGCCCGGCTTCCGCCTGATGGGCGCACCCGCCTCGCTGAGCTCCGCGCCCGGCACACCGCTCGCCCGGGTCGCGCTCTCCCTCGGGCTGCCCCCGGAGCTGACCGCCGCGCAGCTCGTCAACACCCTGGCGGCGACCCGGGACCTGCCGCCGGTGCCGCCCCGGCTGGTGCCCCGCGACCAGGCCCCCTGCAAACAGAACGTCCTGCTCGGTGAGGACGCGACGCTGGACCGCTTCCCGATCCCCCGCGTCCACGAGCAGGACGGCGGCCGGTACCTCAACACCTGGGGCATCATCGTCGCCCGCACCCCGGACGGCTCGTGGACCAACTGGTCGATCGCCCGCATCATGATGATCGACGGCAAGCGCATGACCGGCCTGGTGATCCCGCCCCAGCACATCGGCCTCATCTGGCAGGAGTGGGCGAAGATCGGCAAGCCCATGCCCTACGCCCTCGTCCAGGGCGGTGACCCGGCGATCCCCTTCGTCGGCGGCATCCCGCTGCCCGACGGCGTCGACGAGGCCGGCTTCATCGGCGCCCTGCACGGCGAGCCGGTCGAGGTCGTGAAGTGCGAGCTGTCGGACCTCGAGGTGCCCGCCGGCGCGGAGGTCGTCATCGAGGGCCACCTGTCCGTGGAACGCTCCGCCGTCGAGGGGCCGTTCGGCGAGTTCGCCGGATACGTCCCCGACGAGGCCTCCCACCAGCCCGTCTACACCGTCGAGTGCATCACCCACCGCGACGCCCCGATCTGGCCGATCGTCGCCGAGGGCCGCCCGGTGGACGAGTTCCACACCGTCACCGGCGTCGGCATCGCCGCCGACGTCCTGCACGACCTGCGCGCCGCCGGCCTGCCGGTCACCACCGCCTGGTCCCCCCTGCGCGCGGCCTCCCACTGGCTGGTGATCACCGTCCCGGCGAACTGGCGGGACCTGCTCCCGGACACCGACTCCCAGGAGTTCGTCCACCGCATCGGCGAGGTCATGCACGGCGTGACGCGGACCGGCAGGCTCCACGCCAAGGCTTTCGTCCTCGACGACGACATCGACCCCGCCGACGACACCGACCTGATGTGGGCCCTGGCCACCCGCATCCACCCCACCGACCGCGCCGAGGCGTGGCACGGCCCGATCCACCCGCTGATCAACTGCTACCACCACAGCGAGCGGGCCGCCATGACCGGGCCGGTCGTCCTCCACGACGGCCTCCAGCCCGCCCCCGGCCAGGGCCGCATGCCGCACAGCTCCTTCGCCGAGGCCTACCCGGCCCACATCCGCCGACTCGTCCTCGACCACTGGGACGAGGACTGAGGAAGGCCTCCCGGCGGGTCGGGCCTCCGCCGCCGTGAGCAGAGAGCGAGCAGCGGGTGCAAACGCGGTGGCGCCTGTTGATGCCGGATTCCTGGAGGAGCAGGATCTACGACAACTGCAGGGAGTGGAGGATCCTTTCGACCTCCTCGATCCTGGTGCCATGATTCCGGAGCGCCTGGGCGACCTCCGGAATGTCATCATCAGAATTCAGCACGCCGATAAGCAGGTCGGCTGCCGCACTGCTCTTGATCCGGGAGCCCAGATAATCGGCAATGTAGCGGTATTCGTCGAGATCATCGACGACTTTCGAGAAAGCCTGGGTGTAATTCTCGTACGCCACACTGAGATCCCCCCACGGCGTCGCCCGCAAAACCTTCACTACGGGAATCTCGCGGTCATACAGGTCCTCCTCCCCCGTGGCACCCTCGGGCCCCTCGCCGTCGTAGTCGGGGTCCTCAATATCCAGGTAGGCTATGCAATAGAGAAGGAAGTGCCGACGAATGATCCCCACGGGAACATCGTGCGCCCCATACCTGGATAGCAGCGCGAGGGTTTCCGCAGTGAATAGATGGCCCCATT
This sequence comes from Kitasatospora sp. NPDC101176, assembly GCF_044768035.1. Lineage (NCBI taxonomy): Bacteria > Bacillati > Actinomycetota > Actinomycetes > Kitasatosporales > Streptomycetaceae > Kitasatospora > Kitasatospora sp. NPDC101176. The sequence goes on along the minus strand of NZ_JBIWPA010000024.1, from coordinate 19,296 downwards.
CGCCGGATTTCAGATCGTCCGACATCTCCATGATGATACCGCCTCCTTCTACACCAAGAACTATTCAGTCCATAATGTAAGGAATCCCAAGCAGCGACCAGGCCCATAGGGGCAATGAATCGGCTGACCGATGGGGAGACCTGCTCCGGGGCATGCCCGGGGCAGGGACTCATGGCATCGACTGCGGGACCTTCGCCATGCCCGGTCGGCCGCCCGGACGGGCACCCTGGAAGTGCGCCCCCTCGCACTCCGTGACGCCCACAGCTCAAGGACGCCAGCCCACCGTGTCAGACGAACCGACCGCCCACCGCCTCATCGACGCCTACTTCACCCACTGCGACACCTGCCAGGAGCACCGGCAGGACTGCCACTCCCGCGACCACTGGAACCTCTACCTGGACCTGGACGTCACGACCATGCAGCGCTTACGCCACTGGGCCGCGACCCCGGACCCGCTGCACCCGCTCAGCCTCGCCGAACGCGCCATCCTGCTGGGTTGGCTCGACGCCCGCACCGTCGACGACGACCAATGACGAAGCGGTGCGGCCCCCGCCCGCCGGATCGGCACCCCCGTCAGTGCACGGGGAAGGAGGCCGGCCGTTGCCAGGCCCGCACGTAGTCGACCGCCAGGTGCCCCTGGCTGCCGGGCTCGGGCGGGATCTTGGCATAGACGAAGTTGCTGAGGAGCACGTTGACGGGCCCGTTCGAAGCGCTGCCGGTGTGGTGGACCTTCCGGCCGTCGATCCACCAGTCCGTTCCCCACGGCTCGATGTCGACGCCGTAGGTGTGGAAGTCCGCCGCCGGGTCGAACGCGGGCCGGTGCACCGTGCCCGCGGTGTTCGGGGCGGAGCCGGTGGCCCCGGGCCAAGTGAACCAGGACGGGACCTCCGGCTGGACCCGGCTCGGACTGTGCTGGCTGAGGTAGAGCCGCGTGTGGTCGTCGGAGTAGGACTCGAAGGCGTCGGTCTCACCGTGGGCCGGGAGGGTGACGCCGGGCGCGGACCACGTCCACAGCGCCGACCAGAAGCCCTTGGGCGCCGGGAGCTTCGCCCGTACCTCGGTGTAGCCGTAGGTGAAGGCGTAGGAGGGCGACGTGTTGATCATGCAGCTGGACCACCCGTAGTGCTTCCCGGCGGCGCTGGTGACGCTGTCCGGCTTGGCCGTGATGTCCAGCATGCCGCCGGCGACGGCGCAGTTCGCCGGCTGGTCGAACTCGAGCTGCTGGTTGCCCGGGTTCCCCGTGCCCAACGGGGTGGTGGACCAGTCGGCCTCCGCATCCGACTGGTAGGACCACTTCGTCCGGTCCAGCGCCGTCCCGTCGAAGTCGTCGGCGAACCTCAGCTCCCACAGCCCGGTCGGTCCGGTCGGCGCGGGCCGTGACGGTGGCCGGGGCGAGGTGGTCGAGGGAGCGGCGGAGGGCGCCGGTGTCGGCGTGGCGGGCGACGGCGACGGCGACGGCGACGGGAAGAGCGGGGGCCAGCCGCTCCACAGGTTGCCCGGGAACGGCCAGGATCCGTTCCCGGGTGAGGGCAGGGGCCAGGGCGGGACGGTGCCGCCCTGACGCGCCGCCAGGGCCGTCGGCGACACGAGCGCGCACAGGGCCGCACCGGCCACGGACGCGGCGGCGAGCTTCAGGAGTTTCACGAAGGGATCCGCCGTTCTGGGACAGGTCACGGCGGATCCCGGCCCGGGGTGGCCCGGGCGGGTGGAAGCCGTGCGCGTGCTGGGACCCCGGCCCCTGCGACGCGCGAGGGCCGGTTACCGACCGACTCTCACACCCATTCCGGGGCACCGCCCGTCGCGTGGTTCAGGTGGGTGACCCACCGACAGTTCGGGCCCGGTCGAAGGGCTCCCGTCCCGGTGCCCGGGCGGTCGCCGCCCGGGCTGCGGCGGTGCCGGAAAGCCGCGGAGCCCGCCTGTCCGCGTCTCCTGGCAGGAGTGGGGGCAGGCGGGCTCCGGATGGGCGCCGGCCCCCCGGTGGTCCGGTCGGCAGCGGGGCGGCCCCCGGGCGCCGGCGCCCGCGTGCGGGGGCGCGGTCGGGCTCAGCGGCACAGTCGGGCTCAGCGGCACGGTCGGGCTCAGCGGCGTGCGACGAGTGATCACCGGGACGCTGAAACGCCCCGGGGCCTGTCACGCGGGAATCCGCCGGGTACTGTCTCCCCGGGTCAGATGATCGTGGGCGTCACGCCGCCGTCCACCCGCAGCGCAGCGCCGGTGATGGCGGATGCCTCGTCAGATCCCAGGTACCGTACGAGGCTTGCCACCTCCTCCGGTCGACTGAGCCGCTTGATCAGCGACGTGGGGCGGCAGTCGTCGATGTAGCGGCGTTCGGCCTCCTCGAAGGGAACGCCGCCGTAGGCGCCACGCAGGAAGTCCTCTGCCCCCGGCGTCCGGGTGGGGCCCGGCAGGACGGAGTTGACGGTGACCCCGGTGCCGGCCAGTGCCTGCGCGAACCCGCGGGCGGCGGCGAGCTGCGCGGTCTTGGTCATGCCGTAGTGGACCATCTCGCCGGGGGTGGCGAGGGCACACTCGCTGCTGATGAACACGACCCGCCCCCAGCCCCGTTCGGCCATCCCGGGCCCGTAGGCCCGGGTGAGGCGGACCCCGCTCATGACGTTCACGTCGAAGTAGGTCTGCCACTGCTCGTCGGTGATCTCGAACGGGGCCGCCTCTCCGTAGATCCCCGCGTTGTTGACGAGGACGTCGACGTTCGGGACGGTGTCCAGGATCCGGCGGACGCCGTCGCGGGTGGAGACGTCGGCGCTGACCGGGACGATCTTCCCCGTGGCGGTGGCTCCGATGCGTTCCACCGCCTCGTCGACCCGTCGGCGGTCACGGCCGTTGACGACGACGGTGTCCCCCTGCCGGGCGAACGCGCCGGCGATGGCTTCGCCGATGCCTGCGGTCGAGCCGGTGACGAGGACGGTGCGGGGGCTGGAGGTCATGGTGTGTGCTCTCTCGGTGAGGGGTGCGGCCTACCCGTCGGACAGGACGAGCTTCACGACGTCCGTGCCGAGGTCGCGGATGGCCGCGTCGGCCCGGTCGAACGGGTAGGTGGCGGTGACGAGCGAGGCGAAGGGGAGGTCCGCCCGCGCCAGCATGGCGATGCCTTCGGAGTAGGAGCGCGGGGTGTTGAAGCTCATCCCCAGCAGCCGGATGTTGCGCTGGCAGATGTCGGCCGCCGGGTCGACGGGGATCGTCGTTCCGTCCGACACGATGTTGCCCGCCTCGACCACGGTGCCCAGGCGCCGTACCAGGCGCAGTGCTTCCGAGAGGGCGACGGGGCTGTTCGTCGCGTCGACGACGAGGTCCGCACCGCGGCCTTCGGTGGCGTCGAGCACTGCCGCCGCTCTGGCCGCCGGATCGTGGTCGCCGGTGTCCAGGACCAGGTCCACCCCCATCGTGCGGGCCGCGGCCAGTCGTGCGGGGCGGGCGCCGGCGGCGATGACCGTGCCCACGCCGGCCTGGCGCAGGACCAGGGCCGTGAGCAGGCCGATCGCGCCCAGTCCGAGGACCACGGCGGTCGAGTCGGCGGTGAGCACCTCGTCCCAGGTGCCGGTGGGCGTCTTGGTCGCGTTGACGGTGCGGATGGCGACGGCGAGGGGGTCGAGGAGGGAGGCGACCTCGTCGGACACCTCCGGGGGGACGAGCCACAGGCAGGTTCCCGGGTGCACCACCAGGTGTCGGCCGAATCCTCCGGTCAGGGCGGGGGTCTGCGCGGCGGGGCCGGATCGATCGGGGGCCAGGCCGATGGCCTCCGGGGGAATGCCGTAGAGACGGGCGTCGGTGCAGGTCGTCGCGCCGGGTCCGAAGCGGCGGCAGCCCCAGCAGCGCCCGCAGGGCACCCAGGGGAACAGCGCCACCCGGTCGCCCTCCTTCAGGAGGCGCCCCGCGGTGTCACGGCGGCCGTGGTCCCCGTCGAAGGCGGTGATCCGGCCGACGATCTCGTGTCCCAGGACGAACGGCCGGGTCGGCTCCTGGGAGAGGAAGTGGGCGTCGGAACCGCAGATCCCGTTCGCGGTGACCTCGAGCAGCAGGCCTCCGGGCGGCGGCGGCGGCAACGGGAGCGACGTCCGCTCCAGGCGGTCCTTACCGACCCAGACGTTGGCACTGGTCGTTTCCATGATCGTTCACCGGTTCAGTCGGTCGGCCACAGGCTGGGGAAGCCGTGGGCGTCGCGGTGGGCGGGGCGTCCGTCGTCCATCACGATCGGCTGTGGCACCGGGCTGACGAACTCCAGGCGGATCCCGTCCAGGGCCCGCTTGTCGGTGAACCACAGGAGGATGTCGCCCGCGTCGTCCAGGGCCATGCCGTCCGCGGCCACGCCCGCGCGCTCCAGCCGCTCCTTGCAGCCGAGGACGTCGGGGTGGTTCATGAAGCCGAGGTGGTGGATCCCCTCGCCCTGGGCCGGGGAATGCGTGCCCTCGCCGGTGAACTCCATCAGCTCGATGTGGGGCGGCCCTTCCTTGGAGAAGGCGATGCGGGCGTCGTGGTGGTGCGGGTCGGCCTCGCTGTGGTCGACGTAGGCGTCGGTGACGTACCGGCCGACCTCGCTGAACGTGTAGCCGGTCGCCCGGGACCAGCGGTCGATCGCCGCTTCGAGATCCCGGACGAGCACGCCGATGTGGTGGATGGGTTCACTCATCAAATTCCGCCTCAGCTTCGCTGACCGCCTCCGTGGGCGTTCAGCTGCGGTCTGTCGTTCCTCCACCGTAGGTCGGGTCCCGGCCGCTCCCGGGGTCTTGGCGGACGAGGCCTGCGGCCCTCTTTGCTCCCCTGATCGGGGGTGCCCGATCAGTCCTCCCGACCGTGCGGGGATCGTCCCTTCGGTCATCCGTGGGGGCAGCCCGTTCCTCCGGTACCGGAGGGATGCTGGCGTTACGACAAGCAACTGCCGTTGGGAGCAAGCGCCGTGAACGTCTCGTACGCCTGGACGATGACCGCCGAGAAGCGCGTCGAATTCGAGATCGTCGAAACGACCGACATCTTCGACCCGGGGAACCCCGCGCTCGCCGCCGTACCCGGCGGAGGCACCTGCGCCGGCACCCGGCTGGTGATCCTGGACGAGGTCGTCGAGACCATCTTCGGCGAGCGGGTGCGCTCCTACTTCGAACAGCGCGGCGTCGACGTGGCGTACATGCTGGTCAAGGCCGGCGACGACCACAAGACCATCGACCAGGTGCTCCAGGTGGCGAGCCGGCTGAACGAGATCGGCACCTCACGGGTCAGCACGCCGCCGATCGCGATCGGTGGCGGAGCTCTGCAGGACGTGGTGGGGATGGCCGCGGCCCTGTACCGCCGCGGCATTCCGTACGTCCGGGTCCCCACGACCCTCCTTTCCCAGATCGACGGCAGTACCTCGGCCAAGAACGGTGTCAATTACGAGAGTTTCCGTAACCGGCTCGGGACCTTCGCCCCGCCGCCGCGCACCGTGATCGACCGGAGCCTGATCGCCACCCTGCCCGAGCGGCAGGTGCGCAGTGGTCTGGGCGAGGCCGTCAAGATGGCGCTGGTCAAGGACGCCCGGCTGTTCGAGATCCTCGAGGTGAAGGGGGCGGATCTGGTCGCGGACCGCCTCCAGGACTCGGCCCCCGACGACCGGATCCTCCAGCCGGGCCGGGAGGTGATGCGCCGCTCCATCGCGGGGATGGCGGAGGAACTGCAGAAGGACCTGTGGGAGACGGACCTCGCCCGCATCCTGGACTACGGCCACACCTTCTCCCCCTGCGTGGAGATGACGGCCCGGCCGCTGCTGCTGCACGGCGAGGCCGTGGCCATGGGCTCCGTGTTCTGCGCGGTCCTGTCCACCGGACGCGGTCTGCTGCCGGCGGACGACCTGGTGCGGATCGTCGACACGGTGCGCGGCATCGGCCTGGCACCGTCCCACCCGATCTTCTGCGACGCCGAGTTCCTCAAGGCCGGCTTCGCGGACACCGTGCGCCACCGGGACGGCCGCCAGCACTTGGCCCTGCTCACCGGGATCGGGACGACCACATTCGTCAACGACCTCACCGACGAGGAGATCGAGCAGGCCGCCGGGGTCATGAAGGACCTGCTGGACGACCGCGACTGGCCGAAGCAGGGTCGGCCCACCAGGGCCCCGAACTCGTCGCCGCCTGAAGGCCCGGAGATGACCGCGAACACGCCCACCGTACCGCTGGCCGACGGCGTGGAGATGCCGCGCATCGGACTGGGCACCTGGCCGCTGTCCGACCGTGAGGCCTGCGAGACCGTCGCGACGGCGGCCCGGCTCGGCTACCGGCTGGTCGACACCGCCGCGCGATACGGGAACGAACGCGGAGTGGGGGAAGGGCTGCGCCGCAGCGGGATCGCACGGGAGGAGTTCTTCGTCACCTCCAAGCTGGCCGGGCGCGACCACGGCTACGACCGGACCATGCGCGCGTTCGACGCGAGCCTCGACCGGCTCGGACTCGACCACCTCGACCTCTACCTCATCCACTGGCCGCTGCCCATGCGCGGCAAGTACACGGAGTCGTGGCGTGCGTGCACCGAGCTGCTCGCACAGGGCCGGGTGCGCGCCATCGGCGTCTCCAACTTCACGCCCGCGCACATCGAGGCGGTGGTCCGGGAGACCGGCGTCAAGCCGTCGGTCAACCAGATCCAGCTGAACCCCCGGATGAGCCGGCCGTCCTGGCGCTCCTTCGCGGCCCGGCAGGGCATCACGGTCCAGAGTTGGGGGCCGCTCGGCCAGGACGGGAGCCTGCTCCGCGAGCCGGTCGTCACCGAGACCGCTCGCCGCCACCGCACCAGCGCGGCCCAGGTCATCCTGCGGTGGCACCTGGACCTCGGCGTGGTGCCCGTCCCCAAGTCGGCCGACCCGGGCCGCCTCGCGGCCAACATCGATGTCTTCGGGCTCGAACTCACCGAGGCGGAGCGCGATGCGATCACCGACGCCCTCGACGGCACCGGCCGGCCGATGGACCCCGACACGTTCGAGGAGGACTGAGCCGCGCACCCGGGCGGGCGGCCGCCGAACGGGCCCGTCACTCCGAAGCAGCCGTCCCCACCCCCGTCGAAACACCTGCCGGAGGCCACCATGGCACCACGCACCGCTGCCGGACCCGCCACCAACTGGGCGGGCAACGTCACGTTCACCCCCGAGACGATGCGCCGGCCCAGATCGCTCCAGGAGCTCCAGGAAACCGTCGCCGGCAACGCCCGGGTCCGCGCGGTGGGAACAGGTCACTCCTTCAACCGCATCGCCGACACCGACGGCTGCCAGATCAGTCTCGACCGTATGCCTCGGTTCGTGCGGATCGACCCGCAACGCCGCACCGCACGCGTCAGTGCGGCGACGACGTTCGCCGAGCTGAGCGCACGGCTGCAGGAACACGGGTTCGCGCTGCCCAACCTGGGCTCGCTCCCGCACATCAGCCTCGCCGGAGCCTGCGCCACCGGTACCCACGGTTCGGGTGACACCAACGCCTCGATCGCCAGGTCGGTCCGGTCGATCGACCTGGTGACCGCGGACGGGGAGCCGACCTCCTTGTCGCGGGGGGACACCGGCTTCGACGGAGCGGTCCTGTCGATCGGTGCGCTCGGCGTCGTCACCGCCCTCGAACTCGACCTGGTCCCGACCTTCGACGTCGCCCAACGCGTCTACACCGGCCTGCCGTGGAGATCCCTGCTCGACCGCTTCGACGAGGTGTTCGCCGCCGCCTACAGCGTCAGCGTGTTCACCGACTGGTACGTCGGTCTGCAGGTGTGGTCCAAGCAGCGGGTCGGTGACGACATGGAGGACTTCGCGGGTATGGGCCGCCCACTGGAGGTCGCGCGCCATCCGGCGCCGGGTCTGCCCGCCCACACCTGCACGGAGCAGCTGGGAGTGCCGGGCCCGTGGCACGAGCGGCTCCCGCACTTCCGCGCCGAGTTCAACCCCAGTACCGGTGCCGAGCTCCAGTCGGAGTACTACGTGGCGCGGGCCGACGCCGGAGCCGCGCTGGAGGCCGTACGCGGAGTCCGCCAGTACCTCGCCCCCGCCCTCCAGGCCTCCGAGATCCGCACGGTCGCGGCGGACAGCTGCTGGATCGGCGGAAGCCACCAACGGCCCAGCGTCGCCATCCACTTCACCTGGAACCAGAACCACGACGCGGTGTGGACCGCGATCGGCCACGTCGAACGGGTGCTGGCCTCCTTCGACCCGCGCCCGCACTGGGGAAAGCTCTCCGCCATAGGGCCCGACCGCCTGGAGCGCTCCTACGCCCGGTGGCACGACTTCGCGAGGCTGACGGAACGGCTCGACCCGGACGGAACCTTCCGCAACGACCTGGTCGACCACTACTTCCCCCGGTGACCGGCAGTCTCCTGGAAGGCCTGCCAGGCGTGTCCGATAATTGATCGTGCGGCAGGTCGAGGTGAGTCGACGGACGCGGCACGGGGGCGGACAGAGCCCTTGTCACCGTAGGTGGACGGGCGTGGCAGTCCGTCGCGTGATCGCCGGCAGGCGGTTGACGGTGCGTTGTGGCGGCTGCGGACCCGGGCCCGAGGCATGACCTGCCGGAGCGGTACGGGCCGTGGGCGGACCGTCCGCGAGCGGTTCGCCCGCTGGAAGGCGGACTGGACCCGGGCCAAGCTGCTCGAACACGTCCGGGCCGCTCGCAGACGCGCCAAGCCCTCGGCCGATCCCGAGGCGGGCCCGGGCGATCCGCCACCTACTGCGGCGCCCACCACGCGGCGACCTGTACGGCTGTCGTCGTTGCCCGGAGCGCGCCGCGGTATCCACTCGCTACAAGCAGACGCGGCATGAACTGGTTTGCCGAAAAGCCAAGTTGATCACGGTTCGCAACTTCCGCCCTTCGCGCACAGCACACCGGAGCACCTCCCGAATCAACCCGTCCACGGCGCCCGATCCCGCCAGGGGCACGATGCTCGGCCGCCCTCGCATCGGACGATCCCGTCAGCATCTCCGGCTGCACCATGGCATTCCCATTCGGCCATGTGCCCTGCCGCCGCCAGCGAGTACGGTCACACAGGGTGGCCGACCGCTGCCGCGGCTTCCGCCGCGATTCCGGGCCACCGCTGCGGCGCCGGGCCATCGCTGCGAGTACCGGTGCCGGTTTTCAGACGGCCGCACGGGGAGCGCCCCGTACCAAGGATCCGGAGGACAGGGAATGACGCCAGAAGAGTATGGCTTCGCGGGAGCACTAGCCAGGCTGGAGGCTCGGGACAATGTGGAAACACTGGCGGACCGGTTCGGCGAGTCGGAGTCCCTCTTCCGCCTCCTTTCCGACATCGAGAGCGACTCTCCCGAGAGTCTTCGACTGGACCACAGCATCCACGACATCCAGGCGGCGGGTTCCCCTGAGGGCTGGGCGGCGCTGGGTGACTTTCTGAACAGGACCGCCGAAGCCCTGCAGACGTTCGATTCATCCGCTTTTCTGGAGGAAACGGGCATCGAGAGAAACGATGTCTGGGCCCTCGAATATCAGGCAGCTATCACTGAATCAGCCACACCACTCGTCTGGAATTACCTGAGCACGCTGTGGGAAGCAGACAAGACTGCCGCCCAAACCGTTGCAGGTCACTTCGTCGGCTGGCTGGCCGGCGAGGGCCTGGCCGGAGACGATGACAGTGATGAGATCTTCGAAGAGATCACCGAGCGAATCCTGGAGGAAGTTGCAGGGATCGGCCGGCTGCCCTACGAGGACCAGCACAAGAACGCGGAACACATCTACCAGGAATACCGGCAGGATCTCGATGGTCACTACACCGTGATGAGCGAATCGCTCGATTCCTCGACCCTCGCGGCGGAGGAGATCAAGAACCTTCTGGATGCGCTTTCTAACAGGGTCTGACCGAACCCGAAAATCCCGAAACGGGCACGCTTGAAGCCCCTGCAAACCCTCCCGATCGAAAAGGAACCAAAATGGGCCACGGGCACGCACTAGCAAAATCGAAGAAGAAACTGGAAGATCTCGAACAAGACTTCAGAACCCTCCGAAACGACCTGGCCAAGGCGGCAAAAAATCCCGAATCAGATTTCTCCGAATGGGTATCGGAAGAGCAGCTGAAAGGCCTCTTCAATAAACTTTGCGACATCAAGGAAACGCTAATAGGAAAGAAAGGGGGGTCTGCGACAAGTCTGAACAATAAAATCAAAACCCTGGAAACGATTCTCAACTCTTGCTGGGACAGCTACCATGCGGCAGTAGGGATTCGCACACCCCATCCCGAAGCGCCCGATCCAGCCATTTCGATCCAGCGCTCCTCCAGTGAATCTGCGGCAGAATCATCCTCCGGCGGCGCAGGAGAGCCCGACGACGGCCATATCGCCCAAATCCGGGCGGTCGAGTCCGACGAAGCCTATATCGCCGCGGCCAGGGAAGAAGCTATCGACGCGGCGAAAAGGAGGCTCAAGCGGGCAGAGAAAGACCTTCTCGACGCACGCACCAAGATGCAGATAAAATACGCAAAAGAGGACGTAGCGGAAGCAAAGAAAAGGCTTCTCGAGCTCGAGTCCAACAGTAATTACGTCCCGGAACCGGCCGAAACGCAGCAGCAGATCGACGAGGCCGAATCCTCTGCCTTTAACTCTCGGATGGCCCACTGGGAAAAGGCGGCCTGGCGGTATTACACGACCGGCAACCCCGAGGGGGAGGAGGAGTTCAAGAAGTGCAAAGAGGAGCTACTGGACTACTGGAGCGCGAGCGGCACCGGTAGCTCCGAGCGGGAGAGTCTACTGGCGAGGGTCGACAAAGAGACGATTAGATTTAACTCGACGGTGCTGGCCGCGCTTGGCCAGGAGAAGGCCGAGAATTCAATCGTCCTGGACGCAGAGCAGGGCGGAAAGATGCGAGATGCCATCACCATGTTCTCGCAAGAGCTAAGAAACCTGGGGGTTCCGTACGAGTCCGACCATGCAATCGGAATCGCCACCCGAAATGGCTGGAATATGAGCCCGGCGGACCTCAAGGACCCAGACGATGAAGGAGTGTCAGATGATCTACTCAAAACGTTCGGAGACATGCTGGGGAATATCTATACAGCAGACAGCCTGGTGAAAGATATGGAATCCCGCGGTTTCCCGTCGGGCGAAATCAGTGCGGCAGTCATTGCCCTTGGAAGATCTGCGGGGATTGCCGGATGTGGTGGAAGGATGCGGACGACGCTCCCACGGGTCGTAGCTGCGGGAGCCAGGGCAGGCCTCGACGTAGCGAAACCCAGCTGCCGGCATTTCCTGTACAACGTGGCAAGCGATATCGCCTCCAAGCATTCGGGTAATGCGGGATCGTTCGGCGACGGCCAGCTTGCCACTCGGCACACGTGATATGAAATTCTAAGGGACTTCCACAGTGCCGATCCCAGTGGACTGCTGCGGGATCCGGCCCGTGGGTGAACACGTGCCAGGGCCGCCGGCGAGTACGCCGGCGGCCCTGGCACGTGTTCACGTACCCGGCCGCCCTTGTGAAGGGGTGGCCGAGGAGGCACTTCGGTCAGTACCAGCCCTGGGCGACCTCGTGGGCCCAGGCGGCGTCGGGGGTGTGGTAGCGCTGGACCATGTAGTCCAGGGCGGCGTTGAGCTGGGTCTGGTAGCTGGCACCGGTGCCGGGGCCCTTCATCAGCTGGCCCAGGCCTGCTGCGCCGGAGCTGGCGTTGACCGCGTTCGGGTTCCAGGTGCTCTCGCGCTGGATGACGTTGTCGAAGGACTGGACCTGGCCCGCCTGGCCGGGGAACTTGGCACCGACGATCTGCTGGGCGTAGGCCTTCTCCTGGGCGACCTGCGAAGCGGAGGGCGCGGAGGAGGCGGCGAACGCGGAGGGCGCCATGGCCACACCGGCGGCCACGGAGGCCCCCAGGCCCAGGACGGTCGTCACGGTGCGCAGTCGGGAGGTCAGAACGGACATGATGCGGTGGAGACCTTTCACGAGGGAGGACGCCCGGCCCGTCGGCGGCCGCGGCGCGGCCCGGTGCGGTGCACCCGACGGGGGCTGTCCGAGGACGGGCCACCGGTGTCCCGGTCGGCACCGAGCGACCGGGGTGACCGGCCCGCTCTCGTCCTCGACATCCACGAAACCGGAGACGGCCGTGCCGCCGGGACACCCGCCCGTCCGAACGGCGGCCCCACCCGCCGCTCCCCCACCCGGCCCCGCCCGCCCGGTCCCGGCGCCCCGCCACCACTCCCCGACCCACGCCTTCACACCCGATCCGACCTGCGACGACACCCGGATCCCGGACGTCACCACGCCCTCCCCCGATCGGTGGAACGGAGCCACCGGACCGGCCGGGCGGCGGACGGGCGAGGGACGGACGGCACCGGGCGGTCGGGGGGCCGCCCGACACCGACGGTTCCCGTCCGACGGCGCATGGTCACGGTGAGCGGCCTGGGCACGCACGGCGGAGGACCCGCCCGGGAGGGGCGGGTCCTCCGCGGCGCGGCCGGGGCGGGCCGTCACGCGTCGCGGCGCTTCAGGAGGACGTAGGCGGCGGCGAGGGCCGCGGCGGCCCAGACGAGGAGGACGAGGTAGCCGTTCCAGGCGTGCGGTTCGGCGGCCCTGGTGATCCGCAGGCCCGCGTCGAAGGGCAGGTAGGTGCCGGATCCGACGGCGAGGGAGCCCACGTAGAGGGCGAAGACCGCGCCGACCGCGGCGACGGCGTTGCGCAGGACGAAGCCCAGGCCGAGGGCGAGCAGGCCGCAGGTGGCCAGACACAGGCCGCCGCCGAGCAGGGCGCGCAGCACGCCCGGGTCGCCCGGGGAGAGGTGGACGCCCGGGCCGATGAGGGAGCGCCCGACGGCGAAGGAGGCGACCGAGGCGATCAGCCCGGCGACGAGGGTGACGGCGGTGAGGACGGTGGCCTTGGCGGCCAGCAGGCGGCCGCGGGCGGGGACGGCGGTCAGCGAGGTGCGGATCATGCCGCTGCCGTATTCGGAGGTGACGGCCAGGGTGCCGGCGATGGCGAAGGCGAGGAGGCCGAACTTCATTCCGGCCTGGGTGATCCACGTCGGGTCCGAACCGGGGAGGAAGCCGCCCTTGGCGAGTGAGCGGGCGTTGGCGGCGCTGTTGTCGGCGCCCACCGCGATGGTGACGGCGACGCCGATGACGAGGGTGATCAGGAGACCGCGCTGGGTGCGGAGTTTGATCCATTCACCGGCGACGGCGTCCAGGAAGGTGGCCGGGCGCGGTGCGGCGCCGAGTTCGCCGACGGGGGTGTGGACGGGGGTGAGGGTCAGACTGCTGGTCATGGCTGGTGGGTTCCTCACGGTCACGCGGCGGCGGGCGCGGCGGTGTAGTCGGCGTGCTGGTGGGTGAGTTCGAGGTACACCTCTTCGAGGCTGGGCCGGTGGACGGCCAGTTCCCGCAGCGGGATGCCGTGTTCGGCGGCCAGGCCGGAGACCTCGTCGGTGTCCGTGCCGGTGATCGACAGCAGTCCGTCGGGTGCGCAGTGGACCTCTGCCCCGGTGCGGGCGAGGAGGGCGGCGAGGCGGTCCGGGTCGGCGCAACGTGCCCGCACGCAGGTCTGGAGGGATCCGTCGATGAGTTCGCGCACGGTGGTGTCGGCGATGAGCCGGCCCTGGCCGATGACGACGAGGTGGTCGGCGGTGTGCTCCATCTCGCTCATCAGGTGGCTGGACAGCAGGACGGTGCGGCCTTCGGTGGCGAGGCGGCGCAGGAGGGTGCGCATCCAGATGATGCCTTCGGGGTCGAGGCCGTTGACCGGTTCGTCGAGCATGACCACGGGCGGGTCGCCCAGGAGGGCGGCGGCGATGCCCAGGCGCTGGCGCATGCCGAGGGAGAAGCGGCCGATGCGGCGGCGTGCGGCGTCCTCGAGTCCGACCTGGCGGAGGACTTCGGTGACCCTTCTGCGGCCGATGCCGTTGGCGCGGGCCAGGCACCACAGGTGGTCGGAGGCGCTGCGGGCGCCGTAGACGGCGCCGGCGTCCAGGAGGGCGCCGATCTCGCTCATCGGGGCCGGCGATGTGGCGTAGGCGCGGCCGTTGACGGTCGCGGTTCCGCGGGTGGGGCGGTCCAGGCCGAGGATCATGCGCATGGTGGTGGACTTCCCTGCGCCGTTGGGGCCGAGGAATCCGGTGACGACGCCGGGCTCGGCCCGGAACGACAGCCGGTCGACGACCGTGCGGTCGCCGTAGGACTTGGTGAGGTTGACGACGTCGATCACCGGGGGTTCTCCGTCCGGGGTGAGGCGTTGGGCACACGGTCGATCCTCCCGGCCGGCGGCGGGCCGGGGCATCGGCGGATGCGCCGTCGTTCTCCTCGACCTTCGTCGTGGTCGGGCGCCGGGGTGCCCTCGACGAAAGTCGGGGGTGGGGCAGACCTGGGGCCGGTCCGGGCGGGGGGTGCGGCTGCCTAGCCTGGGCGTCATGAGTGACCGTCCGCTGTCTTCCGCGCCCGCCGTCTGCGGTACCGACCGGGTGTCCGGGGTCGCCGACCGGGTCCTGACCGCCGTGGTGCTGGTCGCGCTCGGCTACGAGGCCGTCGACATCGGCATCACGGGTTCCGTCCGCGGTTTTCCCGGTGGCGCGCCGTGGGCGCTGCTGCTCCTGTGCTGCGGGGTGGTGGCGGCGGTGGTGCGCCGGCGGCGGCCGGCGACGGCCCTGGTGGTCGGTGCGGCCTGCTGGACGCTGCTGGCGGCGCCGTGGGTGATCGCGCTGGTCCTGTACGACTCGGCGCTGCACCCGCCGGCCTCGCGCCGGCGCGCGGTGGCGCTGCGGGTGTTCGGGGTGCTCGCGTTGGGCTCCCGCCTGGTGCTGCCGGACCCGCTCGGTCTGGCTCCCACGAACATCGCGTTCTGGACGGTCGCGTGCGGGGCGCTGCCGGTCGCGGTGGGGCTGTGGCTGGCTGCGCGCCGCGGGCTGCTGGCCAGTCTGCGCGAGCAGCTGGCCCGGGCGGAGGCGAGCCGTGCGGTGGAGGTGGCGGCGGCCCGTACGGCGGAGCGTTCGCGGATCGCCGGGGAGATGCACGACGTGGTCGCGCACCGGGTGAGTCTGATGGTGCTGCACGCGGGGGCGCTGGAGGTCTCGGGGGGCGAGGCGGTCGCCGAGCAGGCCGCGCTGATCCGGCGGACGGGGCGGACGGCGTTGGAGGAGCTGCGTGCGGTGCTCGGGCTGCTGCACTCCGCCGAGGACGCCGCTCTGGCCCCCCAGCCGACGCTGGAGCGCCTCGACGAGCTGGTGCGGTCCTCCCGGGAGGCGGGCACCGGGGTGCTGCTGGCCGTGGAGGGCGTTCGGGGTGAGCTGTCGCCCGCGGTGGAGCGGACGGCCTACCGGGTGGTGCAGGAGGCGCTCACCAACGTGCACAAGCACGCCCCGGGTGCCCGGGCCACCGTCCGGTTGCGGCACGGCCCGGACGTCCTGGAGGTCAGCGTGCGCAACACCCGGCCCGCCGGCCGGGCGGCGGATCGCTTCCCGAGCAGCGGGCACGGGCTGGTCGGTCTGCGCGAGCGGGTCACGCTCGCGGGCGGCGCCCTGACCACCGGGCCGCTGGAGGACGGCGGGTTCCTGGTCACCGCCGAGCTGCCCTGTGCGGTGCGCCCGGGCGGCGGGGAACGGGCGGCGTGATCCGCCCGGTCCGGGCCGCACCGGGCGGCGCGGTGACGGGCACCGCGCCGCCCGGGCTCGGGCGTCAGGACTTGTGGGTGATGATGCTGTTGATCAGCCGGGCGCCCGGCCAGTCGGTCTCGACGATGCCGGCGTGGCCGGTGGTGCTGGCAAGGTACTCCTGGAGGCGCTGGTTCTCGCCCTTTCCGCCGCGGTAGCCGTTGGCCATGTCGACGTAGGTGGCGCCGAAGGGGGGACAGCTGGACGAGGTTCCGGTGGAGTTGAGCGTGTTGCCGGTGTCCGCCGCGACCTGGTCCAGGCGGGCCTTGACGTAGCCCCACTTGGTGTCCAGGTTGCATTCCGTCCAGGGGATGTTGCCGCTGGAGTAGCCGGTGAGGCCGTAGCCGGTGGTGGTGTTGCCGAACTGGGCCAGGACGATGTGGCCGCGGGCCTGGCCGAGGGTGGGGGTGGCGGCGGTGCCGGTGCCGGTGGCCGAGGGGGCCCAGAAGAGGCCGGGGTAGCGGGCGAGGTAGCTCTGGAAGATGCGGGAGCGGTCGGCTCCGGTGGTCGAGGACGGGTCGTCCGTGCAGTAGCCGATGCCGGAGCCGTAGCCGCACTCCCCGGCGAGTTTCATGATGATCGTCTCGCCGGGGTGCGCGGTGAGGAACGTCCGGGCCTTGGTGAGGACGTCGTCGAAGTTGGCGTTCTGGTAGACGTCGCTGTGGTGCAGGGCGAAGGCGGTGCCGCCGTTGACGACGCGGACCCGGATGTCGATGGCGCGGATGCCGGCGTTGAGCTGGGCGGTGAGGGTTTCGGCGCTGTCGCCGTGGTTCTCCTGGGTCTCGTAGTACCAGGGGGCGAGGCCGCCGTGGATGGCGAGGGTGTCGTGGGTGCCGGGGATCGACATCCGCCCCAGCTTGGTGCCGGCGGGCAGGTGGCTCATCCAGTCCGGGAGGCTGATGCTCGTCAGGCTGTTGAACCAGGGGGACGAGCTCTTCGGCGCCCAGGGCAGGTTGGCCGCGGAGGCGGGGGCGGTGGCGGCGGCCAGGCTCAGGGCTGCGGCCAGGCCGAGGACGGCGGGTGCGCGCAGGGCGCCGAGGCGGGTGCCGGCCGGGGGCCGGGTACCGGCGGCGGGTCGGTGCCACTGGTGGCTGGGGAACACGGGTCCTCCTGGATGACGGGGCGGTGGACCGGTGTATGGGTGACCGGGCCACCACCCGGGGCAGGTGATGTCATGCACTGAACAGAGGAGTGGACAAGGATGGCCCGCAGCGCTCGCGGACGGATGGGGGGCGGCCCGGGCCGCCGGTGGGGACGACCCCCGCAGGGGTCGGGTGCCGCCGGTCTCAGCCGATGGCGGGCAGCCGGACGGTGAAGACCGTGCGACCGGCCTCGCTGCGCACCGCGACCTCGCCGGCGTGCGCGGCCACGACGGCGTCGACGATGGCCAGTCCCAGGCCGGTGCTGCCGGCGTGACGGGACCGGGCGGCGTCGCCGCGCGCGAAACGTTCGAAGACGTGCGGCTGCAGCTCGGGCGGGATGCCGGGCCCGTCGTCCGCCACGTGCAGGAGCACCCACGGGCCGGCCCGGGCGACCCGGGCGATGACGGTGGTCCCCGGCGGGGTGTGGTTGCGGGCGTTGGCCAGCAGGTTGGCCAGCACCTGGTGCAGGCGCGCCTGGTCGCCGAGGACGAGGGCCGGATCGTCCGGCAGGTCGAGGCGCCAGTGGTGTTCGGGCCCGGCCGCGCGGGCGTCGCTGACGCAGTCCACGACCAGCGGCGCGAGGTCGAGGGCCTCCATCGACAGCGGGCGCCCGGCGTCCAGGCGGGCGAGCAGCAGCAGGTCCTCCACGAGCACGCTCATCCGGGCCGCCTCGGACTCGATCCGGCCCAGGACGTGCCGGGTGTCCGGCCCGATCTCCTCGTGCCCGCGCCGGGAGAGCTCGGCGTAGCCGCGGATCGAGGCCAACGGGGTGCGCAGCTCGTGGCTGGCGTCGGCGACGAACTGGCGCACCCGGGCCTCGCTGGTGTGGCGTGCCTCCAGGGCCGAGGCGACGTGCCCGAGCAGCCGGTTGAGTGCGGCGCCGACCTGGCCGACCTCGGTGCGCGGATCGGTGTCGGCGGCCTGCACCCGCTCGTGGAGGACGACTTCGCCGCGGTGCAGTTCCAGTTCGGAGACCCGGGTGGCGGTCGCCGCGACGCGGCGCAGCGGCCGCAGCGCGGAGCCGGTCAGCAGGACGCTCGCGAGTGCGGCGGCGAGCAGCACGGCGGCGGAGACGGAGATCTCGGCGGCGACGAGGCCGTCCATGACGTCCTGCTGCTGGTCGGTGGGCAGGCCCATGATGATCGTGTCGCCGGTCCTTCCGTTGTGGGCCAGTTCGACGCGGTAGGTGCCGACGCCGGGCAGGTCCAGGGACTTCGGGGTCAGCTCGGGGGTCTTGGCGAAGCCCTCCAGTGCGGCGATCTGTGCCGTGGTCAGCGGTTTGACGGTGAGGCTGGTCGCTCCCGAGGTGATGCCGCTGGTGTGCACCCGGCCGTCGGTGAGCACGGCGCCCAGGGTGGCTGGCGGCTGTCCGGGGGCCAGGAGGAAGCTGGTGCCGACGAACCCCTGCCCGCCCTGGGGGCCGGGTGGTGAGGAGACGGCCCGTCGGAGGGCGTCGCCCAGCTGGTGGTCCAGTTGTCCGTACAGCTGCCGGTGGACGACCAGGGCCGCGACCGAGCCGATGAGCGCGCACACCACGGCGATCAGTGAGATCGAGGAGATCAGCAGGCGGGCGCGCAGGGAGAGGCGTCGGCGGGGGCGGGTGTTGTCGTCGGTGGGGGCGGGGTGCTCCGCGGCGGTCACCGGGACTCGGCGGGTTTGATCAGGTAGCCGGCGCCCCGGCGGGTGTGGATCATGGGTTCCCGGCCGGCGTCGATCTTGCGGCGCAGGTAGGAGATGTAGAGCTCGACGACGTTGGTCTGGCCGCCGAAGTCGTAGGACCAGACGCGGTCGAGGATGCGCGCCTTGCTGAGGACGCGGCGCGGGTTGTGCATCAGGAAGCGCAGCAGTTCGAACTCGGTGGCGGTGAGGTCGATCGGCACGCCGTCGCGGGTGACCTCGTGGCTGTCCTCGTCCAGGGTGAGGTCCCCGACGGTGACGACGGAGTCGGCGCGGGTGGCGGCCGCGCCGGAGCGGCGCAGGAGCCCGCGCAGCCGGGCGACGACCTCTTCGAGGCTGAAGGGTTTCGTCACGTAGTCGTCGCCGCCGGCGGTGATGCCGACGATCCGGTCCTCGACGGCGTCCTTGGCGGTCAGGAACAGCACCGGCAGGTCCGGGGTGTCGCGCCGCAGGCGCTGGAGCACCTCCAGGCCGTCGAAGTCGGGCAGCATGATGTCCAGGACGACGACGTCGGGTCGGAAGTCGCGGGCGGTGCGGACGGCGGTGGAGCCGTCGCCGGCGGTTCGCACCGACCAGCCCTCGTAGCGCAGGGCCATGGCCAGCAGCTCGGCGAGGGCGGCCTCGTCGTCGACGACGAGCGCGCGCAGCGAGGAACCGTCGGGTCGGGACAGCCCGGTGCGGGCCTGCGGAGTGGTGGGTGGTAGGGCGGACATAGCCTCATCCTCGATCGTTTCGGCCGTGAAAAGCCTATCCGTCGGATATGTGTTCGCTGTGAGAATCGGCGGGGGGGGCGGGGGGGCCCGCCCCCCCCCCCCCCCCCCCCGGGGGGGCGGGGGGGGGGCCCCCCCCCCGCCCCGGGGGGCCCCCCCGCCCCCAACCCCCCCCCCGGGTGGGGGGGGCCCG
>NZ_JBIWPA010000023.1:0-142863 GCF_044768035.1 Kitasatospora sp. NPDC101176 | reverse complement strand
GGTTACATTCCGAACCCGGAAGCTAAGCCTCACAGCGCCGATGGTACTGCAGGGGGGACCCTGTGGGAGAGTAGGACGCCGCCGAACAATCATTCCAAAAAGACCCCCTCCCACTCGGGAGGGGGTCTTTTTGCGTTAACCTCTGCCAACACACGAACCGGAGTTGGCTGGAGAGGCGCGATCCGTTGCAGAACCTGACCCTTACCTGGCAGTCAGCCGGGGGCGCCGCGGTCGCTCTCTACGGTGGTGCGTACGCCGCCGGCAGGGTCCGGAAGCCGTCGTTGTCGGCGCTGCTGCGGGAGGCCGGCACGCTGCTGGCGCTGTTCGCGCTCTGGCAGCTGGTGGGGCACCTGTCGGTGATGAGTGCGGACCACGCGGTCGACCGGGCGGGGTGGATCCACCGGACGGAGCTGGCGGTCGGCCTGCCGGACGAGGCGTCCTGGCAGGCGGCGGTCACGCCGTACCCGGTGCTGGTGAAGCTGGCGAACTACTACTACGCGGTCATGCACTTCCTGGTGATGCTGGCGGTGCTGCTCTGGGTGTTCCTGCGGCACCGCGAGCGGTACGCGTGGGTGCGGAACACGGTGGTGATCACGACGGCGGTCTGCCTGCTGGTGCAGTTCGTCCCGGTGGCGCCGCCGCGGATGCTGCCGCAGAACGGCTTCGTCGACGTGGCCGCGCAGTACGGGCAGTCGGTGTACGGCGGTGCCGTCGGCGGGGTGGTGGTGGCGGACCAGTTGTCGGCGATGCCGTCGGTGCACGTCGCCTGGTGCGTGCTGGCGGCGGTCGCGGTGGTGCGGGTGTCGAGGAGTCCGCTGCGGTGGGCGGTGCTGCTGCACCCGGTGCTGACGGTCGCGGTGGTGGTGGTGACGGCCAACCACTTCTGGGCGGACGGCATCGTCGCCGTCCTGATCCTGCTCCTCGCGTACGCCGTGCTGGCGCTGGTGGCACGCCGGCGGGGCCGGGCCTCCGTCGACACGGAGGCCCGACCCCGGCGTGGTGCGGTGGATCAGCCGGAACAGGTCACTTGAGCGGCAGGGAGATCCTGCCCCAGGCGCCGTTGCTCAGTGCGGACGTGGCCCAGTACCAGGCGGCGAGCCCGGAGACGGCCGCGACCCAGCCGGCGAACTTGGCGAGCCCGCCGTAGCCACCGAAGGTGGCGACCGCGGACAGGACCAGGGAGAGGGTGAACAGGCCGTAGACGACGCGGCTGACCAGGCCCGCGCCCCAACTGGCCGCGGTCAGGGTGAGGGCGAGCAGCGCCCACAGCAGCAGGAAGAGCCCGGCGGCGTTCTTGCCGGCCCCGCCGGCCGCGGACCAGGTCGCCCAGAAGGCGCCGAGGCTGGTGAAGGCGGTGCCGGTGAAGGCCTCGCCGCCGCGGAGCTGCCAGAGGCCCGCGACGAAGAGGGTTATTCCGCCGACGAGGTGGGCGAGTTGTGCCGCGTCCCCGACCCCGGTGCCACTGAGGATCCCGGTGGAGAGCAGGCCGTAGGCGAGCAGTGTGAGGCCGAGTGCGAGGTAGCCGAGGTTACCCGCGTCGGCTCCGGTGGAGCGGGCGTTCGTTGCCCCGGTAGCTTCGTTGCTCACCGGAGGCTCCTTTCACTCTGGGCGCGCGCAGGGCGCAGTCAAGGCAGTGGTGTGGTCCGATGAGGTGGATGCGCGCGACCGCGCCGAGGGCGCACGGCTGGAGCGTGCGCGGGCTGCGGTCAGAAGTGATGGGCCAGCGGGAGAGCCGCTGGTCGCGTCCCCGCCGGGGGATTCCCCGGTGAGATCGGTGTACCCGGCCGAACTCGCTTGTACCCTTGTGAATCCAACAATTCGTGACGTCGTCAGCTGTCGAACGCTCACGGCCGGCCCCGGAACGGGCCGGAATCCGACGGATCCGGTCAGGCGGTCCGCTGGGCCGGCACCCGCAGGGTCAGGATGGCCATGTCGTCGGAGGGCGGCTCCGGGGCGAAGCGCTCGACGGCGCGCTGCACGCGCAGGGCGACCGCTCCGGCGGTCAGACCGGTGCAGCCGGTGAGCACCTCGGCGAGTCCGTCGTCGCCGAGCATCCGGCGGCCCTCGCGGCGTTCGGTGACGCCGTCGGTCACGCAGAGCAGGACCTCGCCGGGGGAGAGCACCAGGTGTTCGGCCGTCAGGTCGAGGTCGTCCATGACCCCGAGCAACGGCTGCGGGGTGGCCGCCCGGTCGACCCGGCCGTCGGTGCGCAGCCGCAGCGGCAGCGGGTGGCCGGCGCAGACCAGGGAGAGCTCGGTGCTGCCGTCCGGGCGGGGCGTCAGCTCGCCGTAGAGCAGGGTGAGGAAGCGGCTGCGCGAACCCTCGTCCAGGATGGCCGCGTTGAGCCGGCGGAGCACCTGCGGTGCGTCGAGACCTTCGCGGGCGAGCAGGCGCAGCGAGTGCCTGGCCAGTCCGGTGACGGAGGCGGCTTCCGGGCCGGTGCCGCAGACGTCGCCGATGGCGAAGCCGTAGGTGCCCTCGCGGATGGTGAACAGGTCGTAGAAGTCGCCGCCGACCTCGTTGCCCTCGCCGGCCGCCTGGTAGTAGACGTCCACCTCGACACCGGGGATCTCGGGCAGCTCGGGCGGGAGCAGGCTGCGCTGCAGGGCCTGGCTGGTGGCGGTGCGCTCGGAGTAGAGGCGGGAGTTGTCGAGCGCGAGGGCGGCGCGGCGGGAGAGGTCCTCCGCGAGTTCGAGGATCTCCTGGCGGAAGCGGACGCCGGACGGGACGCCGAGGGCGAGCAGGCCGATGACCCGGTTGCGGGCGGTCAGCGGGAGGACCACGGTCTCCCCGAGCAGGCCGGCGAGTTCGGGGCCGTCGTCGAGCCCGCCGGCGGCGGCGGTCTCGACGGGAGCCGACCAGAAGCGCACGCCGTGGGTCGGGCCGGCCTCCGGGGCCGGGGTCTTCTCGAGCAGGCCGCGCAACGGGTCGATGCGGTCCTCGTCCTCGTGCAGGACGAAGGCGAGACCGGCCGCGGCGCTGTGGTCGCCCTTGGTGTAGACGGCGCACCAGGAGGCGAGGGTGGGAACGGCCATCTGGGCCATCAGCGCGAGGGTCTGCTCGTGTTCGAGGGTGCCGGCCAGCAGGTCGGAGGCCTCGACGAGGAAGGACAGCGAGCCCCGGCGCAGCCGCTCCAGCTCGGTGAGCCGGGTGCTCTCGACGGCGAGGGCGACCCGGTCGGCGGCGAACTGCAGGCGCAGTGCGTCCTCGTTGTCGTAGCGGCCGGGGGCGGCGGTGGCGATGCCGAGCGAGCCGATCAGCCGCCCCTCGACCTTGAGCGGCACGGTGACCAGGGAGCGCATGCCGCTGCCGGTGAGCAGCGGCAGGCCGGTCGGTCGCGCGGTGAGGTCCTCGTGGACGGAGGGCAGCCGGGCGGAGTCGTACCGGTTGCCGGTGTCGACGGGGAACCGGGCCCGTCGGCGGTGGCCGGAGGTGAGTCCGGTGGCGGCGCGGACCTCGAACTCGGTCTCGTCCTCGGTGGTGAGGAGCAGGTACGCGGCGTCGGCGTCGAGCAGGTCGCGGGCGCGTTCGACGGTGCGCTGGAGCAGGGTGTCCAGGTCGTCGGTGGCGACCGGGCCGGCCAGCAGGTCGAGCCGCGGACCGGTCGGGTCGGTCCGCTCGCCGGGCAGCGTGCGGGCGGGGGAGCGGAGCACCGCGCGGTCGGGTTCGAGGACGAGCAGACAGAGGGTGGACGGGACGCCCTCGGTGTCCCGGACGCGGACCTGGACGCCGTAGACCTCGACCTCCTCGCCGTCGGCGCGCCGGACGCCGTAGCCGCCCTCCCAGCGGGCCATCCGCAGGGTGTCGGCCAGGTCGGGGCCGCGGTCGGCCGGCTGGGGCCAGACGGCGAGGTCGGCCCAGGGGCGGCCGAGCACGGCGGTGGCGGGGTACCGGAAGAGCGCCTCGGCGTCCGGGTTCCAGGCGAGGACGCGGCCGTCCTCGTCGAGCTGGACGACGGCCACGTGCACCGGGCCCGGGCCGCTGGGCAGGTCGCTGCCGGGGGTGGCGGGGACGGCGTAGCGGGTGCCGGCCACCGGAGCGGGCAGGGCGAGCCGGAACCAGACGGTCTTCGTGCCGGCCGCGTACTCGACGCCCCAGCGCTCGGCGAGGGCCGAACACATCAGCAGGCCGCGGCCGCCCTCGCCCTCGGGGTCGGCGTAGCGGTCGGAGGCGGTGACGGGGCCGTCGCCGAGCGAGGGGAGGCTGCGCTCGGGGTGGTGGTCGGTGACCTCGATCCGCACCGTCCCCTCCTCGCGCAGGCAGCAGACCTCGGCGGCGGTGCCGGCGTGCACGACGGCGTTGGTGACCAGCTCGCTGACCAGGACGACGGCGTCGTCGACGACCTCGGGCAGGCCCCAGCCGAGCAGCGCGTCCCGGACGAAGCCCCTGGCGGCGGCCGCGGACCGGCCGTCGGGGTCGAAGGTGGCGGCTGCGCGCGCGGTGACCACGTTGCCACTTCTCCTCTGCTGCTCTGGCCCTGGCTGTCCGGGGTGCGGTGCGGACTCCCCCCGCGTGCCGTCGGGGTGGGCGGCGGCGCTGGGGCGGGTCGCGGCCCGGTGCAGCGCTCCACCCTACTTTCCGCTTGGTTCCCCGTGGGGGCGGGGCGGCGAAACAGGCACCTGAGGGTGATTCTGCCCACCTGTTTCGGACGGCGGGGCACCAACCGAGCGCAACCGGCCGTGCACCCGGTGCCGGTGCTGCCAGACTGGGGGGTCCGCGACGGTCGGTTCGAGCAGTACGGTCGATGCGGGTGCCGGTGGACCGAGTGGGCCGCCGGCGCAGCCCGGCCGGGCCGGTGCCGGGTGCGTGCCGTACCGGCACGGGAGGTCACCGGACAGTTCACGATGTGGGAGGGGCCCGTTGAGTTCGGCCACCAAGGACGCAACCGGTACGACGCCGCCCGCCCAGCGCGGCGGGCGGTCCGGGACCGCGCCGCGGAACGCGGCCGGCCGGCGAGCGAACCACAACCGGGGAGCGGAGCCGGCCGAGCTGCGGAAGCTGCTGTCCGCGCTGACCGCGATGCGGGACGGCAACTTCCGCCGGCGGTTGACCGTCCCGGGGGACGGGCCGCTGGCGGAGATCGCCGCGGTGTTCAACGAGGTCGCCGAGCGCAACCAGCACCTGACCGGCGAACTGGCCCGGGTGCGCCGGGCGGTGGGCCGCGAGGGCCGGCTGAACGAGCGGCTGGAGACGGGCGCGGGCGAGGGCGCCTGGATGGCGGCCGTCGACAACTGCAACGCGCTGATCGACGACCTGGCCCGCCCGATGTCCGAGGTGGGCCGGGTGCTGACCTCGATCGCCGAGGGCGACCTGGACCAGAAGATGGAGCTGCGCTCGCTGCACAGCAACGGGGTGAGCCACCCGCTGCGCGGCGAGTACCTGAAGATCGGCCGGACCGTGAACGGCCTGGTGGACCAGCTCTCGGAGTTCACCGACGAGGTGACCCGGGTGGCCCGCGAGGTGGGCACCGAGGGCAAGCTGGGCGGCCAGGCCAAGGTCCGCAGCGTGTCGGGCAGTTGGAAGGACCTGGCGGACTCGGTCAACACCATGGCCGGCCGGCTGACCGCGCAGGTGCGCAACATCGCCCAGGTGACCACGGCGGTGGCCAAGGGCGACCTGTCCCGGAAGGTCACCGTCGAGGTGGCCGGCGAGATGCTGGAGCTGAAGAACACCGTCAACACGATGGTGGACCAGCTGAACGGGTTCGCGGCGCAGGTCACCGGGGTGGCCCGGGACGTCGGCACCGAGGGACGGCTGGGCGGTCAGGCGCAGGTGCCGGGCGTGGCCGGGGTCTGGCGCGACCTGACCGACTCGGTGAACTTCATGGCCGACAACCTGACCGGCCAGGTGCGCAACATCGCCCAGGTGACCACGGCGGTGGCGCGCGGCGACCTCTCGCAGAAGATCGAGGTGGACGCGCGCGGCGAGATGCTGGAGCTGAAGAACACCATCAACACGATGGTGGACCAGCTCTCCGGCTTCGCCGAGCAGGTGACCCGGGTGGCCCGCCAGGTGGGCACCGAGGGGCGGCTGGGCGGCCAGGCACAGGTCCCCGGAGCGGCCGGCGTGTGGCGCGACCTGACCGACAACGTCAACTTCATGGCCAACAACCTGACCGATCAGGTGCGCAACATCGCCCAGGTGACCACGGCGGTGGCGCGCGGCGACCTCTCGCAGAAGATCCAGGTGGACGCGCGCGGGGAGATCCTGGAGCTGAAGAACACCATCAACACGATGGTGGACCAGCTGGGCGCCTTCGCGGACGAGGTGACCAGGGTGGCCCGGGACGTCGGCACCGAGGGCATCCTCGGCGGCCAGGCCAGCGTGCCGGGGGTGTCCGGCACCTGGAAGGACCTGACCAACTCCGTCAACCTGATGGCCAACAACCTGACCAGCCAGGTCCGCAACATCGCCGAGGTGACCACCGCGGTGGCCCGCGGCGACGTCTCCAAGAAGATCACCGTCGACGCCCGGGGCGAGATCCTGGAGCTGGTGACGACCGTCAACACGATGGTGGACCAGCTGTCGGCCTTCGCCGACGAGGTCACCCGGGTGGCCCGCGAGGTGGGCACCGAGGGCATCCTGGGCGGTCAGGCCAGGGTGCGCGGGGTGTCGGGGATCTGGAAGGACCTGACCGACAACGTCAACTTCATGGCGTCCAACCTGACCGGACAGGTCCGCAAGATCGCCGAGGTCGCCACCGCGGTGGCCAGCGGCGACCTCTCCAAGAAGATCAGCATCGAGGCGCAGGGCGAGGTCGCGGCGCTCGCCGGGACCCTCAACACGATGGTCGACCAGCTCTCCTCCTTCGCGGTGGAGGTGACCAGGGTGGCCCGCGAGGTGGGCACCGACGGCACCCTGGGCGGCCAGGCGAGCGTGCCGGGCGTGGCCGGCATCTGGAAGGACCTGACCGACAACGTCAACCTGATGGCCAACAACCTGACCGGCCAGGTCCGCAACATCGCGCTGGTGATCACGGCGGTGGCCCGCGGAGACCTGTCGCAGAAGATCGACGTCGACGCGCGCGGCGAGATCCTCCAGCTCAAGACCAGCATCAACACCATGGTCGACCAGCTCTCGGCCTTCGCCGACGAGGTCACCCGGGTGGCCCGCGAGGTGGGCACCGACGGACGGCTCGGCGGCCAGGCCAGGGTGCCCGGCGTGGACGGCACCTGGCAGGACCTCACCGAGTCGGTGAACGAGCTGGCCAACAACCTGACCCGGCAGGTGCGCGCGATCGCCCAGGTCGCCACCGCGGTGACCAGGGGCGACCTGAGCCTGCGGATCGACGTGGACGCCGCCGGCGAGCTCGACGAGCTCAAGGACAACATCAACCAGATGATCGCCAACCTGCGGGAGACCACCCGGACCAACCAGGAGCAGGACTGGCTCAAGACCAACCTGGCCCGGATCTCCGGCCTGCTGCAGGGCCGCCGGGACCTGGAGGCGGTCGCCTCGCTGATCATGACCGAGCTGACCCCGGTGGTCTCCGCCCAGCACGGCGCCTTCTTCCTCGCCCAGCCGGCCGGCCGCACCGCCGAACTGATCACCGAGGACGACGACGAGAACGACACCGTGCTGCGCCTGATCGGCAGCTACGGCTACCAGCGGCGCGCGATGCCGACCACCTTCCGCCCCGGCGAGTCGCTGATCGGCCAGGCCGCGGTGGAGAAGCGGGCGATCATCCTCAAGGAGGCGCCGCCCGGGTACCTGAAGATCGCCTCCGGTCTCGGCGAGGCCTCGCCGGCCCACATCGTGGTGCTGCCGGTGCTGTTCGAGGGCCGGCTGCTCGGTGTGATCGAGCTGGCCACCTTCAGCTCCTTCACCACCGTCGCGCTGGACTTCCTCAACCAGATCGCCGACCTGATCGGCGTCACCGTGAACACCATCAGCGTCAACACCAAGACCGAGGGGCTGCTGCTGGAGTCCCAGCGGCTCACCGCCGAGCTCTCGATGCGCTCCGCCGAGCTGGAGGCGCGCCAGGAGGAGCTGGAGCGCACCAACGAGGAGTTGCAGGAGAAGGCCGAGCAACTCGCCCAGCAGAACCGCGACATCGAGATCAAGAACAGCGAGATCGAGGAGGCCCGGCAGGTCCTGGAGGAGCGCGCCGAGCAGCTCGCCCTGGCCTCCCGGTACAAGAGCGAGTTCCTCGCCAACATGTCGCACGAGCTGCGCACCCCGCTCAACTCGCTGCTGATCCTGGCCAAGCTGCTCTCCGACAACAACGAGGGCAACCTCTCGCCCAAGCAGGTCGAGTTCGCCGACACCATCCACGGGGCCGGCTCCGACCTGCTCCAGCTGATCAACGACATCCTCGACCTGTCCAAGGTCGAGGCCGGCAAGATGGACGTCCGCCCGGCCCGGATCGCCCTCGTCCAGCTGGTCGACTACGTCGAGGCCACCTTCCAGCCCGTCGCGCTGGACAAGAGCCTGGACTTCGCCGTCCGGGTCTCGCCGGCCCTGCCGGTCACCCTGCACACCGACGAGCAGCGGCTCCAGCAGGTGCTGCGCAACCTGATCTCCAACGCGGTCAAGTTCACCGACACCGGCGCCGTCGACTTCTCCATCGCCCCGGCCGGCCCGGAGGTCCCGCAGCACGTCCGGGAGCAGCTGCTGGAGGCCGGCTCGATCCAGGGCCCGGACGACGAGCTGATCGCCTTCTCGGTCTCCGACACCGGCATCGGCATCCCCGGCAACAAGCTGCGGGAGATCTTCGAACCGTTCCGGCAGGCCGACGGCACGACCAGCCGCAAGTACGGCGGCACCGGGCTCGGGCTGTCGATCAGCCGGGAGATCGCCCGGCTGCTCGGCGGTGAGATCCACGCCGAGAGCGAGCTGGGCGAGGGCTCCACGTTCACCCTCTACCTGCCGCTGCGCACCGAGGCGCCGGACGCGGCCGCGACCGAACGCCAGGCAGCGCCGCACGCCCCGGCGCTGCGCGCCTCGGTCGGGGTGACCCCGGTCGGGACGCCCGTGCCGGTCGGCGAGAACCCGGCCGACCACTGGGCCCAGGAGGTCCGCGAGCTGGCCGAGGAGCGCCGCCGCGGCGCGGTGGAGCGCCGGCGCACCGCCGCGCTGGACACCACCGTCGCGAGCCGCCAGGTGGAGCCCGCCCCGCCGCGGCCCGGCCGCGTCGACGCGCGCTTCGACGGCCAGCAGGTGCTGATCGTGGACGACGACGTGCGCAACGTGTTCGCCCTCACCAGCGTCCTGGAGCAGCACGGCCTGACGGTGCTGTACGCCGAGAACGGCCGCGAGGGCATCGAGATGCTGGAGCAGCACGAGAACGTCGCGCTGGTCCTGATGGACATCATGATGCCGGAGATGGACGGCTACGCGACCACCGAGGCGATCCGCCGGATGCCCCAGTTCTCCGGCCTGCCGATCATCGCCCTGACCGCCAAGGCCATGAAGGGCGACCGCGAGAAGTCCCTGGAGGCCGGGGCCACCGACCACATCACCAAGCCGGTGGAGACCGACCACCTGCTGTCGGTGATGCGCGAATGGCTGCGCCCGGGCCGCGCGTAGCCGCCCGGGACGGCGCGAATCCCGGGGCCCGCCCCGGGGTTCGCGCCGTCCGGTGGACCGGTTTGCTGGCGGTCGGGCCCGGGAACCCGGTAGGGTCACCGATCGTTGCGAACAGTGACCGGACGGCGACACGCTGGTGAGCGTGCGCCGGAGCACTGTCCGCACGCCGCTCCGGATCGGGTCCCGACGGGGCGATGTGCCGGGCGAGGGGGTGCGGCTAGCATGACCGGGGTAGCGGTGGGCAGTACGCGGTTGCCGTCACCGGGCGGCAGGCAGGCGACAGGAGGGCGGGCCCTGATGCAGAAGGCGAAGATCCTCCTGGTCGACGACCGGCCGGAGAACCTGCTGGCGCTGGAGGCCATCCTCTCGGCGCTGGACCAGACGCTGGTGCGCGCCGCGTCCGGCGAGGAGGCGCTCAAGGCGCTGCTCACCGACGACTTCGCGGTGATCCTGCTGGACGTCCAGATGCCCGGGATGGACGGCTTCGAGACCGCCGCCCACATCAAGCGGCGCGAGCGCACCCGGGACATCCCGATCATCTTCCTGACCGCGCTCAACCACGGCCCGCACCACACCTTCCGCGGCTACGCGGCCGGGGCCGTGGACTACATCTCCAAGCCGTTCGACCCGTGGGTGCTGCGCGCCAAGGTCTCGGTCTTCGTCGACCTGTACGTCAAGAACTGCCAGCTGAAGGAGCAGGCCTCGCTGCTGCGGCTGCAGCTGGAGGCGGGCGGCGAGCCGGCCCTCGGCGGCGCGCTGCTCGGCGAGCTGTCCGCGCGGCTCGCGGCGGTCGAGGAGCAGGCGGAGGCGCTGGGCAAGCAGCTGGACGCCGTCGAGGACCCGGGGGTGGCCGCCACCGCGGGGCACCTGGAGCGCAAGCTGGCCGGGCTGCGCCGGGCCCTGGACGCCCTGCGGCCGGGGAGCCGGTGACCGCCGGTCCGGTTCACCTCCCCGGGTGAATTCCTGCGGCGGCCGGGTGAAACCGGATCAGCGTGACGGTGTGTCTGCGACACGTCCCCGTGCCCGGCTCGGCCGCATGTCCCGGGGTCGCCCGCCCCGGTAGGCTGCTGACCCATGGCCACACGTACGCCCGGCAGCGCGGCACGCAACCCCGGTCCGGGACCGTCCAAGAAGGCCGCGGCGAAGGCCCCGGGCAAGCCGCCCGCGAAGAAGGCGGCGACCAAGAAGGCGGCCCCCGCGAAGAAGGCGGCGGCGGCCAAGCCGGCCCCGCCGCCCCCGCCCAGGCCGATCCTCTTCCGCGCCGTGCGGGCCGTCTGGCTCGGCCTGGCGAACGCGGTGGCCGCGGTCTTCCGCGGCTTCGGCGACGGCGCCAAGAACCTCCACCCGGCCCACCGCAAGGACGGCGTGGGCCTGTTGCTGTTCGCGCTC
The DNA here is from genome assembly GCF_044768035.1 of Kitasatospora sp. NPDC101176. NCBI lineage: Bacteria > Bacillati > Actinomycetota > Actinomycetes > Kitasatosporales > Streptomycetaceae > Kitasatospora > Kitasatospora sp. NPDC101176. Next base: position 131,946 of record NZ_JBIWPA010000023.1, on the reverse strand, counting down.
GCCCTGGTGACCGCGGCCGGCACCTGGTTCAGCCCGGAGGGCTGGCTGGGGGAGGGGGCCACCGCGGTGGTGTCCGGGCTGTTCGGCCGGCTCGACGTGCTGGTGCCCTTCCTGCTCGCCGCGATCGCCATCCGGCTCTGGCGCCACCCGGAGCTGCCGGAGGCCAACGGGCGGATCATGATCGGGCTGAGCGCGCTGCTGGTCGGCGTCCTCGGCCTGGTCCACATCGGCTGCGGCGCCCCCACGATGGGCAGCGGCGCCTCCCGGATAAGGGCGGCCGGCGGGATCATCGGCTGGGCCGCCTCCACCCCGATGATGGCCGCCGCCGGCCCGACGCTGGCCGTGCCGCTGCTCCTGCTGCTGGCCTTCTTCGGGGTGCTGGTGATCACCGCCACCCCGGTCAACCGCATCTTCGAGCGGCTGCGCTCGGCCGGCGTCCGGCTCGGCGTGGTCGAGCCCCGGCCCGGGGACGGGACGCGCGACGGGCGCGCGCCGGAGCGCGAGCTGTCCACCGAGCCGCCGGAGGACGCCGACCCCTCGGCGCTGCCGTTCACCGTGGACGCCAGCGGCGAGGACCCGCGCGACGAGGTGGCCGCCCGCCGGCGCCGCCGCCGGCGCAAGCCGGACCCGGCCGAGCAGGACGGGCCGGAGGCCGTCCGGGTCTCCCTGGACAAGGAGCCGCTGGACCCGTACGCCACCCGCAACCTCGCCGCCGGCGCCGCCGCCGACCTGGACGGCGCGCTGGTCTACGGGGTGCCCGCCTCCTCGGCGGTGGCGGACATGATGCACCAGGTGCAGGACCGCACCGCCCCGCCCGAGGAGGCGGCCGTCCCGGCCGCCCGCAGCGGCGGCCCCGGCGCACCCGAGGAGCACGGCGCGGCGCCGGTGCGCATGGAGCAGCTCCAGCTCTCCGGCGACATCACCTACGCGCTCCCCCCGCTCGACCTGCTGGAGCGCGGCGGCCCGGCCAAGGCCCGCAGCGCCCTCAACGACGAGGTGGTGGCCCAGCTCACCGGCACCTTCTCCGAGTTCAAGGTGGACGCCAGGGTCACCGGCTTCACCCGCGGCCCGACGGTCACCCGCTACGAGGTCGAGCTCGGCCCGGCCGTCAAGGTGGAGCGGATCACCGCGCTCGCCAAGAACATCGCGTACGCGGTGGCCAGCCCGGACGTGCGGATCATCAGCCCGATCCCGGGCAAGTCCGCGGTCGGCATCGAGATCCCCAACCGGGACCGCGAGATGGTCAACCTCGGCGACCTGCTGCGCTCGCGCACGGCGGCCGAGGACACCCACCCGATGGTCGTCGGCATGGGCAAGGACGTCGAGGGCCACACCGTGATGGCCAACCTCGCCAAGATGCCGCACATCCTGGTGGCCGGCGCCACCGGCGCGGGCAAGTCGTCCTGCATCAACTGCCTGATCACCTCGGTGCTCGCCCGGGCCACCCCGGACGAGGTGCGGATGGTGCTGGTCGACCCCAAGCGGGTCGAGCTGACCGCCTACGAGGGCATCCCGCACCTGATCACGCCGATCATCACCAACCCCAAGAAGGCCGCGGAGGCCCTCCAGTGGGTGGTGCGCGAGATGGACCTGCGCTACGACGACCTGGCGGCCTTCGGCTTCCGGCACGTGGACGACTTCAACGCCGCGGTGCGGGCCGGCAAGGTCACCCCGCCGCTCGGCAGCGAGCGGGAACTGACGCCGTACCCGTACCTGCTGGTGATCGTCGACGAGCTGGCCGACCTGATGATGGTCGCGCCGCGCGACGTCGAGGACTCGGTGGTCCGGATCACCCAGCTGGCCCGTGCGGCCGGCATCCACCTGGTGCTGGCGACCCAGCGGCCCTCGGTGGACGTGGTGACCGGTCTGATCAAGGCCAACGTGCCGTCCCGGCTGGCCTTCGCGACCTCCGCGATGGCCGACTCCCGGGTCATCCTGGACCAGCCCGGCGCCGAGAAGCTGATCGGCAAGGGCGACGCGCTCTTCCTCCCGATGGGTGCCAGCAAGCCGATCCGCATGCAGGGCGCGTTCGTCACCGAGGCGGAGATCGCCGCGGTCGTCCAGCACTGCAAGGACCAGCTCACCGCCGTCTACCGGGACGACGTGACGGTCGGCGGCGGGCCGAAGAAGGAGATCGACGAGGAGATCGGCGACGACCTGGACCTGCTGATCCAGGCGGCCGAACTGGTGGTCTCCACCCAGTTCGGCTCGACCTCGATGCTCCAGCGCAAGCTCCGGGTCGGCTTCGCCAAGGCCGGCCGGCTGATGGACCTGATGGAGTCGCGGGGGATCGTCGGGCCGAGCGAGGGCTCCAAGGCCCGTGACGTGCTGGTGAAGCCGGACGAGCTGGACGGGGTGCTGGTGACCCTGCGCGGGTGACGGCCCGTCCCCCCGTCGGGCCCGTTCCCCCGGTGGGCGCGTCCCTTCGGCGGACCCGCGTTCCCCGGGACCGGTGCTCCCCCGGACCGGCGCCCCTGGGTGCCGGTGCCCCTCGGGACCCGTGCCCCCGGGGAGGTGTCACTCGTTCGGAGGGGGGTAGGCGCCGTGGTGGGAACCGAACGTGCGTACACCGCGTCACAGGCCGGAAAGCGAAGCCCGGGGTTCCCCGCGCGGGCCCGCTGACAGCAGGTCAGCGGGGTGCGGGGCCCCGGTCGGGGCGGGTGTGCGCATTCGGTCCTGTTCCGCTTGAGAAACGATCCGCCCGCGCCCCTAGACTGTTCCCCAGCAGGTGGCCATCCGCTCGAAAGGCGTGCCCCGTGACCATCGGCAAGTCCCCCGACCGCGAGAACGCCCCGTCGTCCGCGCAGCCGTCCGACGCCGCGGTTCAGGCGGCCGATGCCCCGAGCATCGGCCGGGTGCTGTCCGCCGCCCGGATCGAGGCCGGGCTCACGGTGGACCAGGTGAGTACGGCGACCCGGGTACGGGTGCCGATCGTCCATGCCATCGAGGAGGACGACTTCGGCCGCTGCGGCGGCGACTTCTACGCCCGCGGACACATCCGCTCGATCGCCCGCGCCGTCGGCGTGGACGGCGAGGAGCTGGTCGCCCGCTACGACGACGCGCACGGCGGCTCGCCCGCCTCCAAGCGCCCCACCCAGCTGATCGACAGTGGGCCGATCAAGGTGCCCGGCCGCGGCCGGCCGAACTGGGCGGCGGCGATGGTCGCCGCGATCGTCGCCGTGGTCGCCCTGATCGGCTTCAACCTGGTGAACGGCAAGACCGGCCACACCGGGACCGGCTCCGCCAGCGCGCCGCTGCCCAGCGGCTCCGGCACCGGCTCCCTCGCCCCGGCCCCCTCGCCCACCGTGCAGCCCCCGGCACCCGCTCCCAGCGCCGCCGCGATCGCCGCCGTGCCGGCCGACAAGGTGACCGTGAAGCTGGTCGCCGAGGGCACCAGCTGGGTGTCCGCGGTGGACGGCACCGGGAAGTCGCTGTTCCAGAACAACATCAGCGACGGCCAGGACCAGACGTTCACCGACGGGAAGCAGATCAAGTTGGTGCTCGGCAACGGCGGGGCCGTGCACGCGTACGTCAACGGGAAGGACCTCGGTCTCCTCGGCAAGGACGGCCAGGTGGTGCACGTCACGTACACCCCCGGCGACCCGCAGGCGGGCTGACCAGAGCAGGCCTGTGGAGGGGTCGGAGACCTGGTGAAGATCTGGTAATCCGAGGCGCGCGGCCTCCGGGGCGAACGGCACCGGAGGCCGCGCGTTAATCTTGGGCCTATGCCTGAACGCCGCACTGTCGCCCTTGTCACGCTCGGATGCGCCCGCAACGAGGTGGACTCCGAGGAACTCGCCGGGCGACTGGAGGCCGACGGCTGGTTGCTCGTCGACGACGCCGCCGCCGCGGACGTCGCCGTCGTCAACACCTGCGGCTTCGTCGAAGCCGCCAAGAAGGACTCCGTGGACGCCCTGCTGGAGGCCAACGACCTGAAGGGACACGGCCGCACCCAGGCCGTCGTCGCGGTCGGCTGCATGGCCGAGCGGTACGGCAAGGAGCTCGCCGACGCGCTGCCCGAGGCCGACGGGGTGCTCGGCTTCGACGACTACGCCGACATCTCCGACCGGCTCCAGACGATCCTCTCCGGCGGCCACCACGCCCCGCACCTCCCGCGCGACCGCCGCAAGCTCCTGCCGATCAGCCCGGCCGAACGGCAGTCCGCCGCCGAGGCCGTCGCGCTGCCCGGCCACGGCGCCGCCGAGGCCCCCGCCGAACCGATCGCCGACCTGCCCGACGGCCTCGCCCCGGCCTCCGGCCCGCGCACCCTGCGCAAGCGGCTCGACGACAACCCCGTCGCCTCCGTCAAGCTCGCCTCCGGCTGCGACCGGCGCTGTTCGTTCTGCGCCATCCCCGCCTTCCGCGGCTCGTTCATCTCCCGCCGCCCCTCCGACGTGCTGCACGAGGCCCAGTGGCTGGCCGGGCAGGGCGTGCGCGAGATCGTCCTGGTGAGCGAGAACAACACCTCGTACGGCAAGGACCTCGGCGACATCCGCCTGCTGGAGACGCTGCTCGGCGAGATCTCCTCGATCGAGGGCGTCGAGCGGGTCCGGGTCTCCTACCTGCAGCCGGCCGAGATGCGCCCCGGCCTGATCGACGCGATGACCGGGACCACCGACGTGGTGCCCTACTTCGACCTCTCCTTCCAGCACTCGGCGCCGGCCGTGCTGCGCCGGATGCGGCGCTTCGGCTCCACCGACCAGTTCCTGGAGCTGCTGAAGACCATCCGCGACCGGGCCCCGCAGGCCGGCGCCCGGTCCAACTTCATCGTCGGCTTCCCCGGTGAGACCGAGGAGGACTTCGCCGAGCTGGAACGCTTCGTCACCCACGCCGGGCTCGACGCGATCGGCGTCTTCGGCTACTCGGACGAGGACGGCACCGAGGCCGCCACCTACGACGGCAAGCTGCCCGAGGACGTCATCGCCGACCGCCTGAGCCGGCTGAGCCGACTGGCCGAGGAGATGACCGCCCAGCGGGCCGAACAGCGGATCGGCACCGAGGTCGAGGTGCTGATCGAGTCGGTCGAGGACGGGGTGGTCGAGGGCCGGGCCGCCCACCAGGCGCCCGAGACCGACGGCCTGACCACCCTGCTCGGCGTCGAGGACCCCGCGGTGGGCCAGTTCCACCGGGCCACCGTGGTGGCCAGCGAGGGCGTCGACCTGATCGCCGAGGCGCTGGAGCAGGTGCGGGCCCCCAAGGCCCCGGGAGCCGGGGAATGACCAAGGGGCCCGGCGCCCCGGCCGCGGCCCACCCGGACAGACCGGTGGCCGCGGTACCGCCGCCGCCGGGTGTCTGGAACATCGCCAACATGCTCACGATGCTCCGGCTGCTGCTGGTGCCGGTCTTCGTGACGCTGCTGTTCGCCGACGGCGGGCACGACCCCAAGTGGCGCTCCGTCGCCTGGGCCTCGTTCGCCATCGCGATGATCACCGACCTGTTCGACGGCGAGCTGGCCCGGCGCAAGGGCCTGGTCACCGACTTCGGGAAGATCGCCGACCCGATCGCCGACAAGGCGATCATGGGCGCGGCCCTGATCGGCCTCTCGCTGCTCGGTGACCTGCCCTGGTGGGTCACCGTGGTGATCCTGGCCCGCGAACTCGGCATCACCCTGATGCGCTTCTGGGTGATCCGCTACGGGGTCATCCCGGCCAGCCGCGGCGGCAAGCTCAAGACGCTCACCCAGGGCATCGCCGTGGGCATGTACGTCCTGGAGCTGACCGGCTGGCTCGCCACCGCGCGGGCCGTGCTGATGGCCCTGGCGGTGCTGCTGACCGTCGGCACCGCACTGGACTACGTCGGACAGGCGCTGCGCCTGCGCCGCGAGGGACTGGCCGCGGAGCGCGCGGGCCGGTGAACGAGGGGGGAGCGCGGGTGGCGCGGCAGGACACGGCGGGGCACGAGCCGGCCCGGTGCGACCCGGTCCGGTGCGATCCGGCTCAGCACGACTTGGCTCAGCACGACCCGGCTCAGCACGACCTGGCGGCGCGGGCGCACGCCGCGCTGCGCGCCGGGGGCGCCTCGCTGGCCGTCGCCGAGTCGCTGACCGGCGGGCTGCTGGCGGCTGCGCTGGTGGACGTCCCCGGGGCGTCCGCGACCTTCCGCGGCTCCGTCACCGCGTACGCCACCGACCTCAAGGCCTCGGTGCTCGGCGTGGACGAGGGACTGCTGGCCGTCCACGGGCCGGTGCACCCGGTGGTGGCCCGGCAGATGGCCGAGGGCGTGCGCCGGCTGCTGGGGGCGACCTACGGCCTCGCGACGACCGGGGTCGCCGGACCGGACCCGCAGGACGGCCGGCCGGTGGGCACCGTACACCTCGCGGTGGCCGGCCCGGGGGGAACTCTGGTCAGTTCGCCCCGGCTGTCGGGGGACCGTGCCACAATCCGTCACGGGGCGGTGACCACCGCCCTGGAACTGCTCGTCGGGAGCCTCCCGGCCGGTGCGCCCGCGACCTGACTTCGTGGGCCCGGCCCCCGGGCCTCGGGCGCCGGTGGAGTCCTGGTGGAGCCGCGGTCGCGGAGAACTCCACCCGACCGGGATCCGTCGATCCGGCGCACGGGTATGGGACAGCTGGAGGATCGTGTTACATCCAAGGCCCTGGTTGGGCAGAAACCAGGTGGCGAACGAGTTGCGTGACGGTGGCCGGGCGGGCCGCGACGGGTACCACGAGGGGCCCGCGGACCCGGGTACGACACCGCCGCGAGGAGGGGGACGGCCTTGCAGCCCAGAGTGAACACGACCAGGGTCCCCGCACGCGAAGCGGGCAAGGCGGTACGGTGGGGGCGTGACATCTCGATCCGCAGTCCGAGGAGGGAGGCACCGATGATCCTGCTCCGTCGCCTACTGGGCGATGTACTGCGTCGGCAGCGCCAGCGCCAGGGCCGCACACTCCGCGAGGTGTCGGCGGCCGCACGGGTTTCGCTCGGTTACCTCTCCGAGGTCGAGCGGGGACAGAAGGAGGCCTCCTCGGAGCTGCTCTCCGCCATCTGCGACGCACTCGACGTCCGGATGTCCGAGGTCATGCGCGAGGTCAGCGACGAACTATCGCTCGCCGAACTTGCGGCGATGGCCACCCTCTCCGAAGGTGATCTGCTGAGGCCGGTGCTCGAACCGGTACCGCTGCCCGCCCCCGGCACCGACCGGGCGAACATGTCGCCCAAGGCCGCCGCGATGGACGTGGTCGCCGCCTGAACCCGGCCTCGACTCCCGGGCTCCTGGTGCCCGGGGCGAGTGAAGGAGGGCGGTCGTGCGAAGAGCGTCGACGGTGTGCACGGAGGCCCGAATACGGCTGCGGCACGTGGTGCCCGGGTCGGCCCGCCGGGTCCTGGCGGTCCTCACCGCCGGGCTGCTCTGCTGGCTCCTGGTGATCCGGGGCCAGCTGGCGGACGGCGCGGCCCTCGGGTTGCTCGCGGCCGGAGGCTGGGGGCTCGGTCTGATCCCGGTGCACGCCGACCGGAGCGCGACCGGACCGCAGCGGCGCCCGCGGGCGCGGGCCGCACGGGCCGCGGGCCGGGTGGAGACGCAACCGCCGCCGACCGGCTGATTCACCCGTACGGGTGAGCCCGGTCGTACCGGCGCGACGAGTGGACGGGAAGGCCGCGGGTCCGGTGGACCCGCGGCCTTCTGCTGCTCCGACGGGGGCCGGGCGCCGGGCCGACGGCACCGTCAGGGCCGCAGGCGCAGACCGCGCGGGGTCGCGTGGAAGCCGGCCTCCTCCAGTGCCGCACCGAGCTCCGAGCCTAGGGCCGGCTCGCCGTTCGCCCGCTCCACCGTGACGCTGCCCAGGGCGCCCTCGCGGACCGCGCCCGCCAGCGCGCCCGCCGCCAGCGCCCGGGTGGCCGCGTCCTCCGGCCAGGCCAGCAGCGACTTGCCGCCCCGCTCGACGTACAGCGCCAGCTCGCCGTCCACCAGCACCACCAGGGCGCCCGCCTTGCGGCCGGGGCGGTGCGCCCGGACCTCCTTCGCCTCCCCGGTGCCCCCGGCACCCGTGGCCTCCTTCGCCCCGGAGCCGGTCGGCGGCTCCGGCCAGGGCAGCGCCGCGCCGTAGGCGTTCGCCGGGTCGGCGGCGGCGAGCACCAGCACCTGCGGGGGCTCCGCGGCCGGCGCGGCCGGCCACTCGGCCCCCCGGGCCCGCTCCAGCCGGGAGTGCACCGAGCGCAGCCGGTCGGCCGCGCCGTCCATGGCGAACTGGGCCCCGCCGAGCCCCTCGACGAAGTAGCCCCGGCGGGCCCGGCCGCGCTCCTCCATCGCGGCGAGCACCCGGTACACCCCGGCGAAGCCGCCGGGCACCCGCTCCGCCGCCACCGCGCCCCGGGTGAGCAGACCGTGCCGGTCCAGCAGGCTCTGGGCCCGGCTGGTGGCCCGCAGCGTCGGGTCGGCCGCCGGGGCGGGCAGCAGCGACCAGCGGCCGGCCACCGTCGGCGGGCCGCTGCGCAGGGCGCCGCCCGCCCGGCCGAAGGAGCGGCCGGCGCCGCCGTAGCGGCCGCGCGGCGTCGCCCGGGGGGCGCGGTGGGCGGTGGCCCCGGCCGTCCGGCCGGAGCCGAGCAGTGCGCGCAGCGGGGCCAGGGTGTCGTTGGTGACGTAACCGGCCCAGACGAGATCCCAGAGGGCCGCCACCGCCTCCGGCTCGGGGACGTCCTCCGGGAGCTGCTGGACGAGCTGGCGGAAGAACAGGCCGTAGCCGCCGGCCAGCGCCCGCAGCAGGGCGTCGTGCACGGGCGTCAGCGCGGGCGGGACGGCGTCGGGGCGCAGCAGGTGGGCGTTCTCGGTCAGGTGCAGGCTGAGCCAGCCGTCCTTGCCGGGCAGGGCGCCGGCCCCGCACCAGCCGATCTCGCCGGCGGCCGTCAGTTCGTCCAGCAGGCCGGGGGAGTAGTCGGCGAGCCGGGCCGGCAGGATCAGCTTCTCCAGGGCGGAGGCGGGCAGGGCGGTGCCCTGGAGCTGCTCGACCACCCGGAGCAGGCCGTCGGGGCCGCGCAGCCGGTGGCCGGCCAGGTGCTGCCACTGCGGGAGGAAGGCGGCCAGCGCCCGGGGCGGGACGGGCTCGACCTCCTGGCGCAGGGCGGCGAGCGAGCGGCGGCGCAGCCGGCGCAGCACCTCGGCGTCGCACCACTCGACGCCGGCGGTGTGGCTCTCCACCGGCCGGAACTGGCCCTGCACCAGGCGCCCGGAGGAGGTGAGGCGGTGCAGGGTGCCGGTGACGACGGCGGTGCCGAGGCCGAACCGGGCGGCGGCCTCGGCGGCGGTGAACGGGCCGTGGGTGCGGGCGTGCCGGGCGAGGAGGTCGCCCAGCGGGTCCTTGACCGGCTCGGTGAACGCCTCCGGGACGCCGACCGGCAGCGGGGTGCCGAGCGCGTCGCGCAGCCGCCCGGCGTCCTCGACCGCGGCCCAGCGCTGCTCGCCGGCGATCCGGACCTGGATCACCCGGCGGGCGGCCTCCAGCTCCAGCGCCCAGAGCGGCTCGGCGCCGCGCACCGTCAGCTCGGCCTCGCTGAGCGGGCCGAGCAGGCGCAGCGCGTCGGCGACGCCCTCGGCGTCCCTGACCCGGCGCTCCGGGGTGAGGCGCTGGAGCTCGGCCTCCAGCTCGGCGAGCACCTGCGGGTCGAGCAGCTCGCTCAGCTCGGCCTGGCCGAGGAGTTCGGAGAGCAGCCGGGAGTCGAGCGAGAGGGCGGCGGCGCGGCGCTCGGCGAGCGGGGAGTCGCCCTCGTAGAGGAACTGGGCGACGTAGCCGAACAGGAGCGAGCGGGCGAAGGGGGACGGCTCCGGGGTGGTGACCTCGACCAGGCGGACGGCGCGGGACTCGAGGTCCCCCATCAGCTCGACCAGGCCGGGTACGTCGAAGACGTCCTGCAGGCACTCGCGGACGGCCTCCAGGACGATCGGGAACGAGCCGTACTCGGAGGCGACCTCGAGGAGTTGGGCGGCGCGCTGGCGCTGCTGCCAGAGCGGGGTGCGGCGGCCGGGGCTGCGGCGCGGGAGCAGCAGGGCGCGGCCGGCGCACTCGCGGAAGCGGGAGGCGAACAGGGCCGAGCCGCCGACCTGGTCGGTGACCAGCTGCTCGATCTCGTCGGGGTCGAACAGGGCGGCGTCGGCGCCGACCGGGGCCTCGTCCGCCGGGGAGGGCTCCGCGGGGCCCGCGAAGTCGAAGTCGGGGGACAGCAGGTCGGCGTCCGGCAGCCGGAGCACGATGCCGTCGTCGGCGTGCATGACCTGCGGGTCGAGGCCGTGCTTCTCGCGTAGCCGGGCGCCGAGGGCGAGCGCCCAGGGGGCGTGCACCTGGGCGCCGAAGGGGGAGTGGACGACGATCCGCCAGTCGCCCAGCTCGTCGCGGAAGCGTTCGACCACGATGGTGCGGTCGTCCGGCAGGTGACCGCAGGCGGCGCGCTGCTCGGCCAGGTAGTCGAGCAGGTTGGCGGCGGCCCAGTCGTCCAGGCCGGCCTGCCGGAGCCGGGCGGTGGCGTCGGCGGGTGGCATGGCGCCGAGCTCGCGGGTGAACGCGCCGAGGGCGCGGCCGAGTTCGAGCGGGCGGCCGAGGGTGTCGCCCTTCCAGAACGGGAGCCGGCCGGGGACGCCGGGAGCGGGGGTGACCAGCACCTTGTCGTGGGTGATGTCCTCGATCCGCCAGGAGGTGGTGCCGAGGGTGAAGACGTCGCCCACGCGGGACTCGTAGACCATCTCCTCGTCGAGCTCGCCCACCCGCCGCCCGCCGCCGCCCTTCTTCGGGTCGGTGCCGGCGATGAAGACGCCGAACAGGCCGCGGTCGGGGATGGTGCCGCCGGAGGTGACGGCGAGCCGCTGGGCGCCCGGACGGCCCGTCACGGTGCCGGCCACGCGGTCCCAGACCACCCGGGGGCGCAGCTCGGCGAAGGCGTCCGAGGGGTAGCGGCCGGCCAGCATGTCGAGCACGGCCTCGAAGGCGGACTGCGGGAGGGTGGCGAACGGGGCGGCGCGGCGGACCACGGTGAGCAGCTCGTCCACCGGCCAGGCGTCCAGTGCCGTCATCGCGACCAGCTGCTGGGCGAGGACGTCCAGCGGGTTGCGCGGGACGCGCAGCGCCTCGATCCGCCCGGCCCGCATCCGCTCGGTGACCACGGCGGACTGTACGAGGTCCCCCCGGTACTTGGGGAAGAAGACGCCGGTGGAGACGGCCCCGACCTGGTGGCCGGCCCGGCCGACCCGCTGCAGGCCGGAGGCGACCGAGGGCGGTGACTCCACCTGGACGACCAGCTCGACGGCGCCCATGTCGATGCCCAGTTCCAGGCTGGAGGTGGCGACGACGGCGGGCAGCCGGCCCGCCTTCAGCTCCTCCTCGACCAGGGACCGCTGCTCCTTGGAGACGGAGCCGTGGTGCGCCCGGGCGATGACCGGGGGGATCCCCTTGGCGGCCCCCGAGCCGCCCATCAGCTGGGCCGGGGCGTGCGCCTCGGGCGCGGCGGTGCCGGTGGCGCGCTCGTGGGCGATCTCGTTCAGCCGGTTGCACAGGCGCTCGGCGAGGCGGCGGGAGTTGGCGAACACGATGGTCGAGCGGTGCGCCTCGACGAGGTCGACGATCCGCTCCTCGACGTGCGGCCAGATCGAGGTCTGGCGCTGCGGGTCGGCGTCGGACGCACCGCCGGTGGCCGGGGCGGCGGGCAGGTCGTCCAGGTCGGGGACGGGGACGACCACCGACAGGTCGAACTCCTTGGCGGTGGCGGGCTGGACGACGGCGGCGCCGCGCTGCGGGCTGAGGAAGCGCGCCACCTCGTCGACCGGGCGGACGGTCGCGGACAGGCCGATCCGGCGGGCCGGGCGCTCCAGCAGTTCGTCCAGCCGCTCCAGGCTGAGCGCGAGGTGGGCGCCGCGCTTGGTGCCGGCGACCGCGTGCACCTCGTCGAGGATCACCGTGTCGACGCCGCGCAGCGCGTCCCGGGAGGCGGAGGTGAGCAGCAGGAACAGCGACTCGGGGGTGGTGATCAGGATGTCCGGCGGGTGGGTCGCGAAGCGTCGCCGGTCGGCGGCGGGGGTGTCGCCGGAGCGGATGGCGACCTGGACCTCGGGTTCGGGCAGGCCGAGCCGGACGGCGGCCTGGCGTAGGCCGGTCAGCGGGGCGCGCAGGTTGCGTTCGACGTCCACCGCGAGTGCCTTGAGCGGTGAGACGTAGAGGACCCGGCAGCGGCGGGCCGGTTCGGCCGGGGGCGGGGTGCTGCTCAGCCGGTCCAGGGCGGAGAGGAAGGCGGCGAGCGTCTTGCCGGAGCCGGTCGGGGCGACCACCAGGACGTCGGTGCCGCGCCGGATGGCGCGCCAGGCCTCGGACTGGGCGGTGGTGGGGGCGGAGAAGGCGCCGGTGAACCAGGCCCGGGTGGTCGGGGCGAAGCCGGCCAGGGGGTCGTCGTCGGGCGGGGTCGGGTGCTGGGGCGCCATGCCCCCATGGTGCCGGGTGGCACCGACAACCGGGGGCCGGCGGGCGCGGGTGTCCGTGGAGGAGCAAAAAGGGCAATCCGCTCATATGGTGATGATTCAGGACCGTGATCGACCCGTGACCCACCGGACCGACGAGCGGAGAGCGTGCGATGGCGCAGGTGCACCCGTGCGGCAGGCCCGTCCGTGCCGCCCGGCGCCGGGTCGGCGGGCCCGCCCGGGCGCTGCTCGCCATGCTGCTCACCGCGCTGGTGGTCGGCGGCGCCGTCCCCTCCGTCTCCGGGGCCGGCCGCTCCTACCTCAGCTACCTGGTCCTGGCCGAGCAGGAGGACGCCGCCGGCGCCGCCCGGGCCGGGGCGGAGAGTCGGGCGGCGGGCGGTCAGGTGGTCCAGGAGTACCCGCAGATCGGGGCCGTCCTGGCGTACGCCACCGGCGGCTTCGCCGAGCGGCTGCGCACCCGCCCCGGCATCGCCGCCGTCGGCGCCACCCGCACCACGCCGGTGGTGAGCCCGCCCCGGCTGCTCGACGGCGCCGGGGACTTCGCGGCCGGCGCCGGCCCGGCCGCCCGCGGCGGCGCCGACCGGGCGGACGGCGGCACCCCCACCGTGCCCGACCCGGCCGAGGGCGACCCGTGGAACCTCGCCCTGGTGGGTGCCGCCCCCGCGCCGGGCGGCGACGCCTCCGGCGCACCGCGCGGCCCCGCGGCCGGCGCCGCGCCCACCGCGGGGGCGCTGAACCGGGTGCTGGTCGCGGTGCTCGACTCCGGCGTCGACGACACCCACCCGGACCTGCGGGCCGCCGTCGACCCGAAGGCCTCCGCCTCCTGCGCCGACGGGCGCCCGGACGCCCGCTCCGGTGCCTGGCGGCCCGACCCGGGCGTCGGCGAGAGCGGCCACGGCACCCACGTCGCCGGCATCGTCGGCGCCGCCCGGGACGGTCACGGCGTCACCGGGGTCGCACCCGGCGTGCGGATCGCCGCCGTCCGGCTGCTCGGGCCGCTCGGCCAGTACTACGCCGAGAACATCGTCTGCGGGATGCTCTGGGCCGCCGACCACGGCGCCAGGGCGATCAACAACAGCTACTTCGCCGACCCGTGGAAGTACAACTGCCCGGAGGACCGGGACCAGGCCGCGCTGGTCGCCGCCGTCGGCCGCGCCGCCGGCTACGCGCAGCGCAGGGGCGCCGTGGTGGTCGCCTCGGCGGGCAACGACGGGCAGGACCTCGGCGCGGCCCGGACCGACGACCGCAGCCCCAACGACCGCACCGCCGGCCCGGCCCGCACCCGCCACCTCGGGACGGAGTGCATCCGGCTGCCCGGCGAGCTGCCCGGGGTGGTCACCGTCACCGCCGTCGACCGGGACGGCCACCCGTCGGGCTACTCCAACTACGGGCGCGGCCGGGTGTCGCTGGCCGCACCCGGCGGGGACCCGGACGGCGGCCCGCAGGGCGCGATCGTCTCCGACTGGCCCGGCGGGCAGTACGCGGCGCTCGCGGGCACCTCGATGGCGGCGGCGCACGTCACCGGGGCGGTCGCGGTGGCCGCCGCACTGCACCCGGACTACGGCTCGGGGGCGCTCGCCGCGCTGCTGGCCGGCACGGCGGCCGCCGCCTGCCCGCCGGGGCCCTACGCCTGCGGGGAGCGGCAGTACGCCGGTGCGGGGCTGCTCGCGCTGCCGAAGTGAGCCGGCCCCGGGCCGCCCGGGCGGGCGGACCGGCCGGGGCGGGCGGGCGCGGTCCGGGATACTGGTGGGCATGAGGCTGACGGAGTTCTGGCGACGGATGTACGCGCACTTCGGCGAGGCGTACGCGGACTCCTTCGCCTCCGACCACGTGATGAGCGAACTCGGCGGGCGGACGGTGCGGCAGGCGCTGGAGTCCGGCTGGGAGGCCAAGGACGTCTGGCGGGTGGTCTGTCGGACCCAGGGCGTCTCCGGCGCGCTGCGCTGAGCCGGGCCCCGTCCGGCGGTGGGCCGAACGGGTGCCCGCGCCCGGGCGGGCCCGGGGCATGGGTGAGACTGTCGGGGTGGCAAGCAGCGCAGGAGCACCGGAACCGGACAGGTCGGCGCAGGCCGTCGACGATGCCGCGGGCCAGCCGCCCGCACCCGCGCGGCCGCCGGGCCGGGGGATCGAATGGAGCGGCGGGATGCCGCGCTGGCTGCCCCGGGCGATGGTGCTGGCCCTCGTGCTGGTCGGGGTGTTCAAGCTCGCCGACTGGGCCTTCCACCAGCTGATCGACCTCTTCGTGATGCTGCTGGTGGCCTTCTTCCTCTCGCTGGCGCTGGAGCCGGCCGTCGACCGGATGGCAGCGCGCGGGGTGCGTCGCGGGGTGGGCACCTTCCTGGTCTTCGTGGCCGTCGGGGTCGCGGTGGCCGGGTTCCTCGCGGCGCTCGGCACCCTGCTGGTCGACCAGGTGGCGAAGATCGCCGGGGACCTCCCGCACCTGGTCGACAACCTGATCGGCTGGATCAACCGGACGTTCCACCAGGACCTGTCGCTGGGCGAGCTGCAGAAGAAGCTGCTCAAGGACTCCGGGGCGATCGAGAGCTACGCCCAGCAGGCTGCCGACAACGTCTGGGGCGTCTCCTCCACGGTGATCGGCGGGCTCTTCCAGGCCTTCACGGTCGGGCTGTTCACCTTCTACTTCACCGCCGAGGGCCCCCGGGTGCGCCGGACGGTCTGTTCGGTGCTGCCGCCGGCCAAGCAGGCCGAGGTGCTCCGGGCCTGGGAGATCGCCCTGGCCAAGACCGGCGGCTACCTCTACTCCCGGGCGCTGCTGGCGGTGGTCTCGGCCGCCGGCCACTGGGTGATGTTCGCGCTGCTGGACCTGCCGTACTCGGCCGCGCTGGCGGTCTGGGTCGGCGTCATGTCGCAGTTCGTGCCCACCATCGGGACGTACCTGGCCGGCGCGCTGCCGGTGCTGGTGGCGCTCACCGTGGAGCCGGTGGACGCGCTCTGGGTGCTGGTGTTCGTGGTGGTCTACCAGCAGGTCGAGAACTACCTGCTGCACCCGAGGATCACCGCGCGGACGGTGGACGTGCACCCGGCGGTGGCGTTCGGCTCGGTGATCGCGGGCGCGGCGCTGCTCGGGGCGGTCGGCGCGCTGATCGCCATCCCGGCGGCGGCCACCCTGCAGGGCTTCGTCGGGACGTACGTGCGGCGCTACGAGGTGGCCACCGACCCGCGGATCGACCGGGGCGAGCAGCGGCGGGCCCGGCGGGAGCTGCGCCGGGAGGCGGCGCGGCGGCTGCGGCGGATCGTCGGCGGCGACGGGGAGTGACCCGGCGGTCGGGCAGCGGCGGGGGTGACCCGGCCGCCGGGCCGACGTGCGAAGCTTGAATCGAACAGTTGTTCTTTGTACTCTCCGGCGAAGAGTTCTCCACAGGCGGAGCCGGGTCGGGCTCGTTTGTCAGTGGGACGCGCTAGCGTCGAGGACGATGAAGCGCACAGCACAGAACCCGAGGGTGGAAGCCATGGCAGGTACGGATCGCGAGA
This sequence comes from Kitasatospora sp. NPDC101176, assembly GCF_044768035.1. NCBI lineage: Bacteria > Bacillati > Actinomycetota > Actinomycetes > Kitasatosporales > Streptomycetaceae > Kitasatospora > Kitasatospora sp. NPDC101176. The sequence goes on along the minus strand of NZ_JBIWPA010000023.1, from coordinate 116,064 downwards.
AGGCCCTTGAGACCGCCCTCGCCCAGATCGAGCGGCAGTTCGGCAAGGGCTCGGTGATGCGCCTCGGTGAGAAGGCCAACGAGCCGGTCGAGGTGATCTCCACCGGGTCCACCGCCCTGGACGTCGCCCTCGGCGTCGGCGGCATCCCGCGCGGCCGGGTGATCGAGATCTACGGCCCCGAGTCCTCCGGCAAGACCACGCTGACCCTGCACCTGGCGGCCAACGCCCAGCGGGCCGGCGGCACGGTTGCCTTCGTCGACGCGGAGCACGCGCTCGACCCGGAGTACGCCAAGAAGCTCGGCGTGGACACCGACGCCCTGCTGGTCAGCCAGCCGGACACCGGTGAGCAGGCCCTGGAGATCACCGACATGCTGATCCGCTCCGGCGCGATCGACCTGGTGATCATCGACTCGGTCGCGGCCCTCGTCCCGCGCGCCGAGATCGAGGGCGAGATGGGCGACTCGCACGTCGGTCTGCAGGCCCGTCTGATGAGCCAGGCGCTGCGCAAGATCGCCGGTGCGCTGAACCAGTCGAACACCACCGCGATCTTCATCAACCAGCTCCGCGAGAAGATCGGCGTCATGTTCGGCTCGCCGGAGACCACGACCGGTGGCCGGGCCCTGAAGTTCTACGCCTCGGTCCGTCTGGACATCCGCCGGATCGAGACCCTGAAGGACGGCACCGAGGCGGTCGGCAACCGCACCCGCGTCAAGGTCGTCAAGAACAAGGTCGCCGCGCCGTTCAAGCAGGCCGAGTTCGACATCCTCTACGGCATCGGCATCAGCCGCGAGGGCGGCCTGATCGACATGGGCGTCGAGCACGGCTTCATCCGCAAGTCGGGTGCCTGGTACACCTACGAGGGCGACCAGCTCGGCCAGGGCAAGGAGAACGCCCGCAACTTCCTGCGGGACAACCCGCAGCTCGCGGACGAGATCGAGCGGAAGATCAAGGGCAAGCTCGGCATCGGCCCCAAGGTCGAGGAGCCGGCCGAGGGTGACGCGGCGGCCCCCGCCGCCGCCGACGGCGCGGCCAAGCCGATCACCGCGACCGCCGCCAAGACGGCCGCGGCGAAGAAGACGGCGGCGGCCGCCAAGGCCTGAGCCGTTGACACAGCACGACGCGGCGGGCAGCGGCCCGGACGACGACCACGGACCACCGGACTGGTTCGCCGCGGTCGCGGAGGAGCCGCCGCCCGCGGAGCAACCGGAGCCGCCGTCCGCGGCGCTGCCCCGGTCACGGCCCCGGAAGGGGCAGCGGCGGGAGCGGTCCTCCGCCGCACGGTGGGCATCCGGTTCGGAGCCGGAGGAGGGGCGTGCGCCCGGCGCCCGTAGACGGGCGGGGGCCGAGGAGTCGGCCGACCCGCAGACCCGCGCCCGCGACATCTGCCTGCGGCTGCTCACCGGCGCCGCCAAGAGTCGCAAGCAGCTCGCCGACGCCCTGCGCAAGCGGGAGATCCCGGAGGACGTCGCCGACGAGGTGCTCACCCGGCTCGAAGAGGTCGGGCTGATCGACGACGCGGCCTTCGCCGCGGCCTGGGTGGAGTCCCGGCACGCCGTCCGAGGCCTGTCCCGGCGGGCGCTCACCCAGGAGCTGCGCACCAAGGGGGTGGCCGCCGACCTGGTCGAGCAGGCCGTCGCCCAGGTCGACCACGACGACGAGACCGAGGCCGCCAGGGCCCTCGTCGACCGCAAGCTGCGGGCCACCCGGGGGCTGGACGCCCAGGTGCGCACCCGCCGGCTGGTCGGCATGCTGGCCCGCCGCGGCTACTCCGAGGGGCTGGCGTTCCGGGTGGTGCGCGGCGCGCTGGAGTCGGAGGAGCAGGACGGAACGTAGCCGCGCACCCCGGGAGGGCTCAGGCGCTCGGCGAGTCCACCTGCTCGGGGGCGGGGTGGTCCTGGGCGGGGCTGTCCCGGGCCGGCTCGGCGTCCGCGGCCCCGGCCAGCGGGGCCGGCCCCCCGCGGGCCCGGTCGGCCAGTGCCAGCAGGTCCTCGGCGGCGGCGCCCTGGGTGACGCCGACCAGGTGCCCGTCCGGCCGGATCAGCAGCACGGTGTGTGGCCCGGCCTCCGGGTACTCCTCGGTGACCAGCACCTCGGCCGGCACCGGCAGCGCGGCGGCGACCTCGGCCAGCCGGGGCATCAGACCGGCGCCCAGCCAGTGCTCGGAGGACCAGACGGCGGTGCCGGGGGCGACCAGCAGCAGCAGGAAGGCGACGCCGAGCCGGGCGTGCAGGTGGTCCGGGGTGCCGTCGGCGGCCAGCACCGGCAGGTCCGGGACGAGCACGCCGGGCGCGGTGGCGGGCAGCAGCTCGCTGAGCGAGGTGGTGCTGCGGGCACCGCGCTGGACCGGCACCCGGCCGGGGACGCCGGAGGGCGCCGCCGGGTAGGCGGGCGCGCCGCCGAAGCGGCCGGTGCCGAGCTGTCCGTCGGCGAGCAGCGGGGCGTGCTTGCGGAACCCCCCGACCAGCAGCGAACGCCTGGTCTGCTGCCAGCCGCGCAACGGGCGCAGCAGCGGCATGGCCTGGTCGACGGCGCGCAGCCGGGCGCCGACCGCGCCGCGCCGCTCCGCCTCGTAGCCGTCCAGCAGGGAGCCGCCGGGCTGCGGGCCGCCGGAGTGGAGGTGCCAGGCGAGGGCGAGCCGCCAGGCGAGGTTGTCGGCGTCGCGCAGCCCGTCGGCGAGGTTCTGCATGCCGAGTGCGCCGTGCAGGTGGGCGGCGTCGCCGGCGAGGAAGCAGCGGCCGCTGCGGAAGCGGGCGGCGAGGCGCTGCTGGGCGGTGTGGTCGGCGGCGGCCAGCAGGTCGAAGCGCGGCAGTTCGCCGCACCAGCCGGTCAGGGTGGCGGTGACCCGGGTGAGCAGGGTGTCGCCGGTGACGATGCCGGGCCAGGTGGCGTGCGGGTCGACGGGCTCGGTGGGGGCGGGCCGTCCCGGGGGCAGCCGCCAGTCGAGCCGCCAGACGCCGTCCGGCAGGGGGCGGGCGGAGGCTTCGCGGTCGCCGCGCCACGGGGGCTCGCGGTGGAGTCTGGCCTCGTGGAACGGCAGGTCGACGCGGACGGTGGCGATGGCGTTGCGGTCGACGGCCGGGCGGCCGGGGAAGCGGATCTTCAGGAGCTTGCGGACGGCGGAGCGGGCTCCGTCGCAGCCGACCAGGTGGCTGCCGCGCCACCAGGTGCTGGAGCCGTCCTGGGTGCCGTGGGTGCGGACGCTGACGCCGTCGCGGTCCTGTTCGAGTTCGACGACCCGGCTCAGCGGGACGAGTCTCACCAGCGGGGTGCCGGTCAGGGCGTCCCGCAGGCCGCGCTGGAGCCGGTGCTGGGGCAGGTGGAAGGTGGGGGAGTCGGTGAGGTCGATCCGCAGCACTTCCTGGCGGCGCCGCCAGACGGCGAAGGAGTCCCAGAGCGCGGAGTCCGAGACGGCCCGGGAGTAGCCGATCCGGGTGAGGAAGGCGGCGGTGTCGGCCCCGAGGACGACGCTGCGCGGGCCTTCGGGGCAGAGGCCGGAGCCCTCGTCCAGGACGACGGTCGGCACCTCGTGCCGGGCCAGGGCGAGGGCCAGGGCCAGACCGACCGGTCCGGCCCCGACCACGATCACCGGGTCCATGCGGTGACCTCCGGGCACGAACCGGCCGATGGGCCGGCGTCAGTTACCGCTGCCGCATATGCCGCGTGGATGCTCCCGGGAGGTGTCACGAAGAGCAATGCAACAGTTCACCTGCGTGTCCGTCAAGCAGCAGCCGAAGTGCGCCGGTTCGCGCCGCGACGGCCGCGTGCTTCGATCCACCGGGCGAGCGCGGTCAGCAGCAGGCAGAGCAGGATGTAGATCGGGCCGATCACCAGCACCACGGGGATGTAGGGGAAGCCCGCGGCGTTCAGCGGCTGGCTGGCGATCTTCTTGCCGATGAACAGCAGCTCCTGGTAGGTGATGATGAAGCCGAGCGAGGTGTCCTTGAGAGTGACGACCAGCTGGCCGATCATCGAGGGCAGCATCGAGCGGACGGCCTGCGGCACCAGGATGCCGGCCATCACCTGGGTCTTGCGCATGCCCAGCGCGTAGGCGGCCTCGGCCTGGCCGCGCGGGACGGCGTTGACGCCGCTGCGGATGATCTCGGCCTGGACCGAGCCGTTGTAGAGGGTGAGCCCGAGCACCAGCGCCCACATCGGCTCCTTCGCGAAGAACGCGTAGTAGAGCGCGACGATCAGGATCAGCAGCGGCATCGCCCGGAAGAACTGGACGAAGCTGACGCAGAGCCAGCGGACCGGCCGGTGGTCGGAGAGCTGGCCGGTGGCCAGCAGCGAGCCCAGCGTGAGCGAGAACAGCGCCGCCAGCCCGAAGGCCTTGAGGGTGGCGAGCAGGCCCTCCAGGATCCACTGCTGGACGGTGTTGTACTGGAAGGCGTCCCACAGCTGGGGGTCGAACTGCCCGTTGTCGTCGAGCGCGGTGAAGGCGTACCAGAGCAGTCCGGCGACGCCGAGCAGCGACAGCACCCCGAAGAGGCGGTACCGGTTGCGGGCGCGCGGGCCGGGGGCGTCGTAGAGGACGCTGGCCGCCGGGACGCGGGTGGAGGTCTTGCTCATCGGGCCACCGCCAGTCGGGACTCCAGGAAGCGGAACAGCGCGGCGACCGTGGCGCTGATCACCAGGTAGGCGCAGGCGATCCAGAAGAAGATCGAGAAGATGGAGTAGCCCTTCTCGGAGAAGGTCTGCTGGGCGCTGTACAGCTCGCTGACGCTGAACGCGCCCGCGATCGCCGAGTTCCTCGGCAGCGCGATGAACACGCTGCTCAGCGGCGCCAGGACGGTCCGGGCGGCCTGCGGCAGGACGACCAGGGTGAGCGTCTGGCCGAAGCTCATGCCGAGGCTGCGGGCGGCCTCCGCCTGGCCGAGCGGCACGGTGTTGACACCGGAGCGGATCACCTCGCAGACGAACGAGGCGGTGTAGCCGCCGAGCGCCAGCACCGCGAAGGCGAGGTGGCTGAAGTGCACACCCAGCGCGGGCAGGCCGAAGGTGACCGCGAAGAACAGCAGCGTCAGCGGGGTGTTGCGGAACAGCGTCACCCAGGTGGTGCCGAAGGCGCGCAGCACCGGAACCGGGGAGACCCGGAAGGCCGCCAGCAGGGTGCCCAGCAGCAGGGCGAGCAGGGCGCTGAGCGCGCTCAGCTCGATCGTCTGCAGGAAGCCGTCGCGGAACAACGCGAAGTTGTCGTCCTCGAACAGGAACCCCATCCGGCGGCCCTCCTCTCAGGATGTCGGGTCGGGAACGTGTGGCACGCGGCGGTTCGCCGCGGGCGGATCAGTAGCGGTCGAGGGTGGGCACGGCGGGCGCGGCGGAGCCGGACAGGCCGAGCGTCGCGTCGTAGGCCTTCTTCCAGTCGCCGTTGTCCTCGTGGGCCTTGAGGGCGTCGGTGATGGCGCCGCGCAGGGCCGCGTCGTCCTTGTTGAGGCCGACGCCGTAGTTCTCCTTGGTGAACGGCTTGCCGACCACCTTGAGCTTGCCGGCGAACTTGGAGGCGTAGCCCTTGAGGATCGCGTCGTCGGTGGTGACCGCGTCGACCTCGCCGGCGAGCAGCTTCTCGACGCAGGCCGAGTAGGTGTCGAACTGGGTGATCTTCGGGTTGTACTGCTGGATGTTCTTGATCGAGGTCGAGCCGGTGGCGGTGCAGACGTTCTTGCCGCCGACGCTCTCCGGGCCGGTGATCGAGGTGTTGTCGTTCTTCACCAGCAGGTCCTGGCCGGCGATGTAGTACGGGCCGGCGAAGGAGACCGTCTTCTTGCGCTCGTCGTTGATGCTGTAGGTGCCGACGTAGAAGTCGATCTGGCCCTTGGCGATGGCCGGCTCGCGCTGCGAGGAGACCAGGGTCTGCCACTTGATCTGCTGCGGGGTGAAGCCGAGGTCGGCGGCGATCATCTTGGCGATCTCGATGTCGAAGCCGCTGCGGTCGCCGCTGGCGACGTCCTCGAAGCCCAGGAACGGCTGGTCGGCCTTGGCGCCGATGATCAGCTGGCCGCGCTTCCTGGCCTCGGCGAGGATCGCGGAGTCGATCTTGACGTCGGTCTTGACCGTGTAGGTCGGCAGCGCCGGCGCGTTGCCGGAGCTCGCGGCGGAGCCGGGCGAGCCGTCCTTGCCGCAGGCGGCGGTGGCGGTGAGCGCGACGGCACAGAGCGCGACGGCGAGGGTGCGACGAGTCCTCATGAGGGTGTTCTCCTGGGAGCTTGGCCACGGTTCAACCGGGCTCTGGCGTCTGGAAGTTGTGTACACGGGCAGGGCCGTCCGGCGCCCTTGCCGGCGGCGGCCCGAGTGGGCCCGAAGCGTCAGTGGTGCAGGATCTTCGAGAGGAAGTCCTTGGCGCGGTCGGAGCGCGGCGCGGTGAAGAAGGCGTCCGGCGTGTTCTGCTCGACGATCCGGCCGTCGGCCATGAAGAGCACGCGGTTGGCGGCGGAGCGGGCGAAGCCCATCTCGTGGGTGACCACGACCATCGTCATGCCCTCGGCGGCCAGCCGGCGCATGACCTCCAGCACCTCGTTGACCATCTCGGGGTCGAGGGCCGAGGTGGGCTCGTCGAAGAGCATCACCTTGGGCTTCATGGCCAGTGCCCTGGCGATCGCCACGCGCTGCTGCTGGCCGCCGGAGAGCTGGGCGGGGAACTTGTCCGCCTGGGCGCCCACGCCGACCCGGTCCAGCAGCTCGCGGGCGGTCCGCTCGGCCTCGGCCCGGGGGACCCGGCGCACCTTGACCTGGCCCATCACCACGTTCTCCAGCACGGTCTTGTGCGCGAAGAGGTTGAAGGACTGGAACACCATGCCGACCTCGGCGCGCAGCCGGGCCAGCTCCCGGCCCTCGGCGGGCAGCGGGCGGCCGTCGATGGTGATCGAGCCGGAGTCGATGGTCTCCAGTCGGTTGATCGTCCGGCACAGCGTGGACTTGCCCGAGCCGGACGGCCCGATCAGGACCACCACCTCGCCCTGGACGATCTCCAGGTCGACGTCCTGCAGCACGTGCAGGGCGCCGTAGTGCTTGTTCACACCGTTCAGCACGACCAGGGGGGCGGCTGCGGGGGTGGAGTCCGCGACCGGGTTCTCGGTCATCGCGCCTGCTCCCTCTGTGTCGGCCCTCGGGAGTCCGAACTCCCTTGGGCGGCAATGGTGGTACGAATCCGGGAGCCGCGACCGGCGGAGCCGCAGCCCCCGGTGGGCCGACCATAGGAGCGATGACGAGCCGCCGTCAGCCGATCTGAGCGGAACTTGAGGATCACGAAACGGCCACACGGTGCTCGCGGACTGTTCGCGACTGCGTCAACGGGGCATGTCACATCGGGCGTTCGCGCCGGTGCTCCCCGTCCCCCCGGAGCCCGGTGGACGGCCGAGCCTGGCGCCGGGCCGTCCGCTGGCTCATACTGCGCAGGACCGGGACCCGACCGATCGGTCCGGTGATCACGTGGGGGAAGGAGGAGAACAGGATGCGACTGCTGCTCGTCGAGGACGACGAACGGGTGGCCGCCGCGCTGGTCGCGGTACTGGGCCGGCACGGTTTCCAGGTCCGGCACGCCCGCAGCGGGCACGAGGCGCTGGACGCCCTGGTGCCGGACGGCAACGACCCGTACCGGGTGGTGCTGCTCGACCTCGGCCTGCCCGACCGCGACGGCTTCGAGGTGTGCAGCCGGATCCGGGCCGGCAGCGGCGTGCCGGTGATCATGGTCACCGCCCGCGCCGACATCCGCTCCCGGATCCACGGCCTCAACCTGGGCGCCGACGACTACGTCACCAAGCCCTACGACATGGGCGAGCTGCTCGCCCGCATCCACGCGGTGGCCCGCCGCGGCGCCGCCCCCGCCGCGGTCGCCGCGCCCGCGCCCGACGCCGTCCCGCAGCAGCGCGGCCCGCTGGAGTCCCGCGGCATCCGGATCGACCGGGAACGCCGCCGGGTCAGCGTGGACGGCCGGGACGTGCCGCTCACCCGCAAGGAGTTCGACCTGCTCGCCCTGCTTGCACAGAGCCCCGGTGTGGTCTACCGGCGCGAGCAGATCTTCAGCGAGGTCTGGCGCAGCGGCTGGGAGGGCAACGGGCGCACCCTGGAGGTGCACATCGGCTCGCTGCGCAACAAGCTCGCCCTGCCCGGCCTGGTCGAGGCCGTCCGCGGCGTCGGCTACCGGCTGATCCCGGAGTCCCCGGCGCCCGCCGCGGACCAGGCCCCGTCGTCCGCACCCGCGGAGCACTGACCGCACGTGCGCACCCGCCTGCTCGGCATCCTGATCGCCCTCATGCTCTGCGTCCTGGCCGCCCTGGGGCTGCCGCTCGCGGCGGCGGTCGCGGCGGCCCAGCAGAGCAAGGTGGTCGTGGACCGGCTCGACGACGCCGCCCGCTTCGCCCAGGACCTGCCCACCTCCGGGGCCTCCGGGGTGGAGTCCGCGCTCAAGGGGGACCTCGAACCCGCCCCCGGTGACGTCAGCCGCCGGCACGCCATCGACGCCGAGGTCAGCCGCTACCACGACCTCTACGGCGTCCGGCTGGGCATCTTCCAGCGCGACGGCCAGCCGATAGCCGCCGCGCCCGCCGACTGGCGGGTGCCGGCCGGCGGCTGGGGCGCACAGGCCTTCCAGGAGGCGCTGGACGGCCGGCGCAGCCACAACCCGCCGCAGGTGTGGCCGTGGACCGGCGACCGCACCCTCACCGTCGCCACCCCCGTGGTGCGCGACGGCGACGTGGTCGCGGTGGTGCTCAGCGAGTCGCCGACCGGGGCGCTGCGCACCCGGATGCTGCACAGCTGGCTGGTGATCGGCGCGGGCGAGGCCGCCGCCATGATCGTCGCCGTGCTGCTGGCCGTCCGGCTCACCGAGTGGGTGCTGCGCCCGGTCCGCACCCTCGACCGGGCCACCCACGACATCGCCACCGGCCGGATGGCCGCCCGGGTCGCGCCCGGCGGCGGGCCGCCCGAGCTGCAGCGGCTGGCCCGCTCCTTCAACGAGATGGCCGACCACGTGGTGCTCGCCATGGACCAGCAGAAGGCCTTCGTCGCCGACGCCTCGCACCAGCTGCGCAACCCGCTGGCGGCGCTGCTGCTGCGGGTCGAGGTGCTCGGCCTGGAACTGCCCGAGGGGCACGAGGAGGAGCTCGGCGGCGTCCGGGAGGAGGGCGTCCGGCTGGCCCGGGTGCTCGACGACCTGCTCGGCCTGGCCACCGCCGAGCACGCCCGCCCCGAACCCGAGCAGACCGACCTCGCCGCGCTCACCCTGGCCCGGGTGGACGCCTGGCGGCCGGTCGCCGAACAGCGCGGCATCGAGCTGCGCTGGGACGGCCCGGCGCTCGCGCTCGGCATGGCCGACCCGATCGGCTTCGGCTCCGCCCTCGACGCCGTGCTCGACAACGCGCTCAAGTTCAGCCCGGCCGACAGCCGGGTGCGGCTGCGGGTCGCGGTGCGCAAGGACGAGGTCGCGGTGACCGTCACGGACGCCGGGCCCGGCCTCACCGAGGACGAGCTGTCCCGCGCCGGGGACCGGTTCTGGCGCAGCCCGCGCCACCAGAACGTGGACGGCTCCGGGCTGGGCCTGTCGATCGCCCGCACCCTGCTGGCGGCCGGCGGCGGCTCGCTCGGCTTCGCGCCGGTCAAGCCGACCGGGCTCGCGGTGACGCTGGCCGTGCCCAGGCCGGCGAAGGCCTGAGGGCCGGCCCGCGCGACCCCGCGGGCCGGCCGACGGGCGGAGCGCGGGCTCCTCAGGGCTTCACGGAGCGGTAGTAGCGCATGGCGCCCTCGTGCAGCGGGAGCGGGTCGGTGTAGACGGCTGTGCGCAGGTCGACCAGCTGGGCGGCGTGCACCTGGGCGCCGATCTGGTCGCGGCTGTCGATCACCGCCCGGGTCATCCCCTCGACCAGGCCCGGGTCCACGTCGTCCCGGGTGATCAGCAGGTTGGGCACCGCCACCGTGGCGACGGCCTCCGTGGGCTCGGCGTTCGGGTAGGTGCCCTTCGGCATGGTGGCCGCCCGGTAGGCGTCGGTGCCGCCGCCCTCCATCTTGTGGATCGCCTCGGCGAGGTCCCCCAGCGGCACGACCCGGATCCGCACGTGGTCGGAGAGGTCGGTGAGGGCGCTGGTCGGCAGGCCGCCGGACCAGAAGAAGGCGTCCAGCTTCCCCGCGCGCAGGTCGTCCGCGGCGGCGCCGACACCGTCCGGCACCGGGACGATGTCGCGGTCGAGGTCCAGTCCGGCCGCGGTCAGCAGCCGCCTGGTCACCAGGTTCACCCCGGACTGCGGCAGCCCCACGCCGACCCTCAGGCCCTTGAGGTCGGCGGTGCGGTGCACCGGCGAGGACGCGGGGACGATCAGCTGCAGGTAGTCGTCGTAGAGCCGGGCGATCGCCCGCAGCCGGTCCTTCCCCGGTCCGCTGTAGTCGGCGACCGCGTCGGCCGTGGCGATCGCGAAGGAGTCCTGGCCGCCGGTCACCCGGGCGAGGTTCTCTATCGAGCCCTGGGAGTTGTCCAGGGCCAGCCGCACACCGGGCATCGCCTTGGCGACGTGGGTCTCCAGCAGCTGCCCGTACCGGTCGTACACGCCGCGCTCGACCCCGGTGGCGAAGCGGGTCTCGCCGAGCGGGTACCCGGGCGAGCGGCCCGCCGACAGCCACCAGCCGCCCAGCGCCGCGAGCACCAGCACCAGGGCCAGCAGCGTCCGCCACAGCGGGCTGCGGGCCGCGGTGCGGGCGGCGGCGCCGAGGCGTGGAGGAGTGGTGGGGGCCATGCAGGGATACTGCCAGGCGCCCCGGCCGAACGGGAGGGGGAACGGGGTACGGGAACCGCGGGCCCGGCCCGGCACCCGTGCTCCCGGCCGTGCGGCGGAGCCGACGGGAGCGCGGTCGGGCGGACGGCGGGAGCACGGTGGCGGGACGGCGGGAGCACGGGCGGGGCGGGACCGGGGAAAGCGCTTCGCGGCTGCCCGTACCCTGGTCTGGTGAGCGGTGAGAGCGGATTGAAGAGCTACAAGGTCGTCACGTACGGCTGCCAGATGAACGTCCACGACTCCGAGCGGCTGTCCGGCCTGCTGGAGGACGCCGGCTACGTCAAGGCCGGCCAGGACGGCGACCCGGACCTGGTCGTGTTCAACACGTGCGCGGTGCGCGAGAACGCCGACAACAAGCTGTACGGCAACCTCGGGCAGCTGGCGCCGGTCAAGACCCGCCACAAGGGCATGCAGATCGCCGTCGGCGGCTGCCTGGCGCAGAAGGACCGCGACACCATCGTGCGGAAGGCCCCCTGGGTCGACGTGGTGTTCGGCACCCACAACATCGGCCACCTGCCGGCGCTGCTGGAGCGGGCCGCGGTCGAGCGCAAGGCCCAGGTGGAGATCCTGGAGTCGCTGGAGACCTTCCCCTCCACCCTGCCGACCCGCCGCGAGTCGGCGTACGCGGCCTGGGTCGCCATCTCGGTCGGCTGCAACAACACCTGTACCTTCTGCATCGTCCCCGCGCTGCGCGGCAAGGAGGAGGACCGCCGCCCCGGCGACGTCCTCGCCGAGATCGAGGCGCTGGTGGACGAGGGCGTCATCGAGGTGACCCTGCTCGGCCAGAACGTCAACGCCTACGGCTCCGACCTGGGCGACCGCGAGGCCTTCTCCAAGCTGCTCCGGGCGGCCGGCCAGGTCGAGGGCCTGGAGCGGATCCGCTTCACCTCGCCGCACCCGCGCGACTTCACCGACGACGTGATCGCCGTGATGGCCGAGACCCCGAACGTGATGCACCAGCTGCACATGCCGCTGCAGTCCGGGTCGGACCGGGTGCTCAAGGCGATGCGCCGCTCCTACCGGCAGGACCGCTTCCTGGGGATCATCCGGAAGGTCCGCGAGGCGATGCCCGACGCGGCGATCTCCACCGACATCATCGTGGGCTTCCCCGGCGAGACCGAGGAGGACTTCGAGGAGACGATGCACGTCGTCCGCGAGGCCCGCTTCACCAGCGCCTTCACCTTCCAGTACTCCAAGCGCCCCGGCACCCCGGCCGCGGACATGGCGGACCAGGTCCCGAAGGCCGTCGTCCAGGCCCGCTACGACCGGCTGATCGCGCTCCAGGAGGAGATCTCCTGGGACGAGAACAAGAAGCAGGTCGGCCGCACCCTGGAGATCCTGGTCGCCGAGGGCGAGGGCAAGAAGGACGACAAGACCGACCGGCTCTCCGGCCGCGCCCCCGACAACCGGCTGGTGCACTTCACCCGGCCCGCCGAGCCGGTGCGCCCGGGCGACATGGTGACCGTCGAGATCACCTACGCCGCCCCGCACCACCTGCTCGCCGAGGGGCCGACCCTCGCGGTGCGCCGCACCCGGGCCGGTGACGCCTGGGAGAAGCGCCAGGCCAAGCCCGCGGCCAAGCCGGCCGGGGTGATGCTCGGCCTGCCGACCATCGGCGCCCCGGCCGCGCTGCCGTCGGCCGCCCCGGCGGGCGGCTGCTGCGGCGACTGACGCCGCGCCGCGCACGACGGCCCGGTGGGACCCCGCGTCCCGCCGGGCCGTCGCGCTTCCCGCCCGGCGCGTTCTCCGGCCGGGGTCCCGTTCCCCGTCGGGGTCCGTTCCCCGTCGGGGTCCCGTTCCCCGTCGGGGTCCGTTCCCCGTCGGGGCCCGTGTGCGGACGGGCCGCTTCGGCCCCCTCCTCCCGGCAGGAGAGGGCCTAGAGTGATCCACATGCTGGTAGCCGCCGCCGTGTGCCCCTGTCCGCCGCTGCTCGTCCCGGAGGTCGCCGCCGGGGCGGCCGCCGAGCTGGACGGGCTGCGGGCCGCCTGCGACGAGGCGCTGGCTGCGCTGGTCGCGGCCGCGCCGCAGCTGGTCGTGGTGGTCGGCACCGGCCCGCAGGCCGAGGTGTGGACCGAGGGCGGGGCCGGCTCCCTGCACCGCTACGGGGTGCCGCTGGTGGCCAAGCTGCCTGGCGACCGGGTCGAGGGGCCGGAGCTGGCGCCCTCGCTGACCATCGGCGCCTGGCTGCTGCAGCGCGCCGGCGTGGACGTCCCGACGCACGCCTGCGCCGTGCCCGCCGACGCCCCCGCCGACCGGATGCTCGGCCTCGGCCAGGGCCTGGCCGGGCTCGCCGACCGGGTCGCCCTGCTGGTGCTGGGGGACGGCAGCGCGTGCCGCTCGCTGAAGGCCCCCGGCTACCTGGACGAGCGGGCCGAGGGCTTCGACGCCGCGCTGGCCGCCGCCCTGGGCTCCGCCGACCTGGCCGCCCTCGCCGCGCTGGACGCCGAGCTGGCCGCCGAGCTCCAGGCCGAGGGCCGGGCGCCCTGGCAGGTGCTGGCCGGCGCCGCCGAGGGCGCCGGCCTCACCGCACGGCTCGGCTACCAGGACGCCCCGTACGGCGTCGGGTACCTGGTGGCGTCCTGGAGCTGAGCGCCCCGGTGCGGGGCGGCGGCCGGGAGCCTCAGCCCCGCGGGGCCGGCCCGGGGCCGTCGCCCGAGGCGGGCCCGGGCCTGGTGGCGAAGTCGTCCACCGCACCCTTGGCCCGGCTGGCGCCGTGCTCGATCTTCTCGCTGTACTTGCCCTTGGTGGCCCGGTCGATCGCCCCGCCGGCCCGGTCCACCGCGTGGTCGATCTGGTCGCCGTGCTTTCCCGCGAGCTCGCTGGCCCGCTCCTTGAGCTCCCCGGCCTTGCCCTTGAGGTTGTCCATCAGACCCATGGTGTCGTCACCCTTCCTCTCCGTGTCCTGACCAACGTCCCGGCGGGTCGAAGCGTTCGCGACCGCCGAAACGGCCGGAAACAGTCATATCGTCGCGCACCGGTGGCGGTCGGGCAGCGCGGTCACGGCAACCCCGCCGGTTTTGCGAGACTGGAGCGGTGAGCAGCTCCCAGCCCCGCGTGGTCTCCGTCGTCGGCGCGACCGCCGCCGGCAAATCCGACCTGGCCGTCGCCATCGCCCGCACCCTCGACGGCGAGGTGATCAACACCGACTCGATGCAGCTGTACCGGGGCATGGACATCGGCACCGCCAAGCTCACCCTGCCCGAGCGCGGGGGAGTGCCGCACCACCTGATGGACGTCTGGGACGTCACCGAGGCCGCCAGCGTCGCCGAGTACCAGCGGCTGGCCAGGGCCGAGATCGACCGGCTGCTCGCCGCCGGGCGCACGCCCGTCCTGGTCGGCGGCTCCGGGCTGTACGTCCGGGCGGCGATCGACGAGATGGAGTTCCCCGGCACCGACCCGGAGGTCCGCGCCCGGCTGGAGGCCGAGCTCGACCGGGACGGCCCGTACGCCCTGCACCGGCGGCTGGCCGAACTGGACCCGGCCGCCGCCGAGGCGATCCTGACCGGCAACGGGCGGCGGATCGTCCGTGCCCTGGAGGTCATCGAGATCACCGGCCGGCCGTTCACCGCCAACCTCCCGAGCAACACCGCCGTCTACGACGCGGTGCAGATCGGCGTCGCCGTGCCGCGCCCCGAACTCGACGAGCGGATCACGCTGCGGGTCGACCGGATGTGGCGGGCCGGGCTGCTGGACGAGGTGCGGGAGCTGGAGGGCGCCGGACTGCGGGAGGGCCGCACCGCCTCCCGCGCGCTCGGCTACCAGCAGGTGCTGGACCACTTCGCCGGGGAGTGCACGGAGGACGAGGCGCGGGCCGAGACCGTCCGGGCCACCAAGCGCTTCGCCCGCCGCCAGGAGTCCTGGTTCCGCCGCGACGACCGGATCCACTGGCTCTCCCGCCCGGCCGGGACCGACCCGGTCGAGCTGCTGGAACGATCCCTCGAACTGATCGGCCGTCAGGGGGTTCCGGCCGCGTAGGCGGGTTCCGGCCACCCGGCGGGTGCAGGTGCGCGCGCAGGTGGCCGTGCAGGACGAACCGGCGGTCACGGGCCGATCACGTGATGGCCACGGATCACTTGTCGACCCCGGTCAGGCCCGGAACGCACCTCTGGACATGCCATCATCGATGCCATAGGGATCGGCCCGCGCGGGCCGACCGTGCCCGGCCGCGAGTCCGCTCGTGTCGAACAGTCAGGGGAGGCCGTGTGTCAACGGGTACCGGCCCCGAATCCGGCCAGAGCGGGAGCGTCACCGCACCGGCCGAGGCGTTCGACGAGTCGACGATGGGCGACCTGCCCGTGCTGACCGGCCTGGGCGCACCCACCTCCTACGCCACCGCGCTGCCCGCCCTGGACACCCGCACCCCGGCGGGCGCGGTGCACGAGCGGGAGATCCGGCCGCTGCGCCGGCTCCGCTGGTGGCAGACCCTGCCGATCGCCCTGCTGGGCACCCTCGGCTCGCTGATGTTCGCCTTCCCGCTCGCCTTCGGCTCCGCCGGGGCCCGCGCGACCATGGTCGGCATGCTCGGGCTGCTGCTCACCGCCGCCTCCGTCGGCTGGGGCGCCATGGCCGCCCGGCACGCCGGCTACAAGTGGCCCGGCCTGCCGCGCCGCGGCTCCGGGCAGCGGGCCGGCTGGAAGGCGATCGTGGTCTACACCCTGATCGCGCTGGCGGCGTGCGCGCTGGCCGTCTGGCGGGTCGCCTACCTGCGGTGACCGGGCCCGGGCTCCGGCCCGGCGACTCAGTACCATCGGGAGGGTGAGCGCATCCTCCCCGCAGCAGGCCGGCCCCCGCTTCTTCAAGGGGCACGGCACCGAGAACGACTTCGTCATCATCCCGGACCCGGACGGCGCACTGGCGCTCGGCCCGCAGGCCGTCGCCGCCCTGTGCGACCGGCGGGCCGGCATCGGCGGGGACGGGCTGCTGCGCGTGGTGCGCTCCGCCGCCGACCCGGCCTCGGTGGACCAGGCCGACCGGGCCGAGTGGTTCATGGACTACCGCAACGCCGACGGCAGCATCGCCGAGATGTGCGGCAACGGCGTGCGGGTCTTCGCCCGCTTCCTGGTCGAGTCGGGGCTGGCGAAGCCGGGCGAGCTGGCGATCGCCACCCGCGCCGGGGTGCGGCGGGCGAGGGTCGCCGAGGACGCCGCGGACGGCACGCTCGGCGAGGTCACCGTCGACATGGGCCGGGCGCGGCTGCCCGGGCCGGACGGCGTCGAGGTCGCGGTCGGCGCCCGGCGCTGGCCCGCGCTGAACGTGAACATGGGCAACCCGCACGCGGTGGCCTTCGTCGAGAGCCTGGAGCACGCGGGGAACCTGTACACCGCCCCGCTCACCAGCCCCGACGGCGTGTACCCGGAGGGCGTCAACGTCGAGTTCGTGGTGGACCGCGGTCCGCGGCACGTCGCCATGCGGGTGCACGAGCGCGGCTCCGGGGAGACCCGCTCCTGCGGCACCGGCACCTGCGCCGTCGCGGTGGCCGCCATCCGTCGGGACGGCGTCGACCCGGCGGTCACCGGGGAGTCCGCCACCTACACCGTGGACGTGCCGGGCGGCCGGGTGGTCGTCACCGAGCACCCGGACGGCCGGATCGACATGACCGGGCCCGCGGTGATCGTGGCGGGCGGCGAGATCGACCCGCGCTGGTGGGCGACCCTCGTCGGCTGACGGCCCGGCTTGCCCACTTCGTGAGCCGGCGAATCCGCCCGTTCGGGTGATGCCGGTCGCGGACGGGAAGCAACGCATCGCGGAACGTGCTCTGCTCGGTAGCATGGACCACCGGGCCGAGCGCCCCCGAGAGGGGCAGGCGGGCAACCGGTGATCGCTGCCGGAGGTGCGCCGATGACCATCGAAGCCGGGCAGTCCCTGACGGGGCAGCCGACGTCCGCACGGCAAGCCGGGGCCAGGCGGCCCCTGGGGGAACTCGGCCGGGCCGCGCTCGGCCGGGCCGGCCGAGCCGCCCTGCTGGCCACCGGCCGGCCGCCCGTCCCGGACGCCCTCGAACCGCTCGTCCGGGTCCACCGCGAGCACCATCCGCAGGCCGACCTCGGCCTGCTCGCCCGCGCGTACCGGCTCGCCGAAGCCAGCCACCGCGGCCAGAAGCGCAAGAGCGGCGAGCCGTACATCACCCACCCGCTCGCCGTCACCATGATCCTGGCCCAACTCGGCGCCGGGACCACCACCCTGGTCGCCTCGCTGCTCCACGACACCGTCGAGGACACCGAGTTGACGCTGCAGCAGGTCGGCGAGGGCTTCGGGCCCGAAGTCGCCTACCTGGTGGACGGGGTGACGAAGCTGGAGAAGGTCGACTTCGGCGCCGCCGCCGAGGCCGAGACCTTCCGCAAGATGCTGGTCGCCACCGGCGACGACGTCCGGGTGATGGTCGTCAAGCTCGCCGACCGGCTGCACAACATGCGCACCATCCGGCACATGAAGCCGGCCAGCCAGGTGCGGATCGCCAAGGTCACCCGGGACGTGCTGATCCCGCTGGCCGAGCGGCTCGGCATCCAGGTGCTCAAGGCGGAGCTGGAGGACATCGTCTTCGCCACCCTGCACCCGGAGGAACACGCCCGCACCAGGGCCCTGATGGCCGGTCACGAGGGCGAGCCCGACGCGCTGCTGGAGCCCTTCGCCCGGCAGCTGGCCCGCCAGCTCGCCGAGACCGGGGTCACCGCCGAGGTCACCGTCCGCCCCCGGCACTGCGTCTCGCTGCACCGGGTGCTGCTCAAGCGGGCCGCCGCGCCCGGCCCGGACGGGCGGCCGCAGGGGCCGCAGCCGGCCGACTTCGGGCGGCTGCTGGTGGTCGTCGAGGAGAACGCCGACTGCTACGCCGTGCTCGGCGAACTGCACACCTGCTGGACGCCGCTGCCCGGCGAGTTCAAGGACTTCGTCGCCGCCCCCAAGTTCAACCTCTACCAGTCGCTGCACACCGCCGTGGCGCTGGGCGGAGGCGAGGTGGTCGAGGTGCTGGTGCGCACCCGGCGGATGCACGCGGTCGCCGAGACGGGAGTGGTCGCGCTCGGGGACCCGGAGCCGGCCGGCGCCGTCCAGGACGCCGACGAGCTCGACCGCACCGACCCGGCCCGGCCCGGCTGGCTCAGCCGGCTGCTGGAGTGGCAACAGGAGACGCCCGACCCGGACGCCTTCTGGTCCGCGCTCACCGCCGACCTGGCCGGCGACCGCGAGATCACCGTGGTCACCGAGGACGGCGAAACGCTTCAGCTGCGGGCCGGCGCCACCTGCGTGGACGCCGCCTACCTGCTCGGCGAGGAGACCGGCCACCGGTGTATCGGCGCCCGGGTCAACGGCCGGCTCACCGCGCTCTCCACCGTGCTCCAGGACGGCGACCTGCTCGCCGTGCTCACCGAGACCGCGCCCGCCCCGGCCGGGCCCGCCGGGAGCGCGGCCGCCGGGGCCGGCGCACCCGCCGCCGAACCCTCCGGACCGGCCCCCGAGTGGCTGGCCCATGCCCGGACCCCGGCGGCCCGGCTGGCCATCGAACGCTGGCTCGCCGACCACCCGGCCCGGCTCCCCGTGGTGCGCACCGGGCCCTCCAGCGGCCAGCCCGCCCCGGCCGCGCAGCGCCGCCCGGAACGCCGCCCGGCGCCGGTCGCGGTGGCCGGGCACCCCGGGGCGCCGGTCCGGCTGGCCCGCTGCTGCACGCCCGTCCCGCCGGACGAGGTGGCCGGCTACCCGATCCGCGGCGGCGCCGTCGCCGTGCACCGCACTGGCTGCCCGGCCGGGGAGCGGATGCGCGAGGCGGGCCGCGCGGAGCTGGAGGTCCGCTGGCAGCCGCAGGGCGCCCCGGCGGCCGGCCACCGGGCCACCCTGCGGGCCGAGGCGCTGAACCGCCCCCGGCTGCTCGCCGACCTCACCGCGGCGATCTCCGCCGAGGGCGTGGGCATCGTCTCCGCCGAGGTCGAACCGCCGCAGGAACTGCGGGTCCGGCACACCTACACGGTGGAACTGCCCGAGCCGGCCGTGCTGCCCGCGCTGATGCGGGCGATGCTCCGGGTGTCCGGGGTGTACGACGTGAGCCGCCCGCACGCCCCCGAGGGCGGCGGCGCCCGCGACCCCGGGGGAAATGGGGATGACCGGCCCGCGCCGGGCGTGCGACCATCATGGGGAATTCACGGCCGGTCCGCGGCGTTCACAGGGCACAGGAGCCCCGGTGGCACCCGAGGACCCGAGGGGTAGCTCACCTCGCCCGGACGGTAAGCGGGGCGGAAGCTGGGCAGACTCCCGGTGGGCGGCGCGAGCCGTCCGCACAGGCCATCCGCACCAGCGACCAAAGGACAGAATGACCTCCACGTTCGACACCCGCGACCACGCCGACGCCCCGCGCCGCCTGGACGGTATGCGGGCGGAAGCCCTCATGGACGAGGACCTCGCGGCCATCGACGAGGACCTCGGCCACCACTACGACGGCGACCAGTACGACCGCAGCGAGCGCGCCGCGCTCCGCAGGGTCGCCGGCCTCTCCACCGAACTCGAGGACGTCACCGAGGTCGAGTACCGCCAGCTCCGCCTGGAGCGCGTGGTCCTCGTCGGCGTCTGGACGGACGGCACCCTGGAGGAGGCGGAGAACTCGATGGCCGAGCTCGCCGCGCTCGCCGAGACGGCCGGCTCCGAGGTGCTGGACGGCGTCATCCAGCGCCGCGACAAGCCCGACGCGGCCACCTACATCGGCTCCGGCAAGGCCCAGGAACTGCGCGACATCGTCGCCGCGACCGGTGCCGACACCGTGGTCTGCGACGGTGAGCTCACCCCCGGGCAGCTGATCCACCTGGAGGACGTGGTCAAGGTCAAGGTCGTCGACCGGACGGCCCTGATCCTGGACATCTTCGCCCAGCACGCCAAGTCCCGGGAGGGCAAGGCGCAGGTCTCGCTCGCGCAGATGCAGTACATGCTGCCGCGCCTGCGCGGCTGGGGCCAGTCGCTCTCCCGGCAGATGGGTGGTGGCGGCTCCGGCTCGTCCGGCGGCGGCATGGCCACCCGTGGTCCCGGTGAGACCAAGATCGAGACCGACCGGCGCCGGATCCGCGAGAAGATGGCGAAGCTCCGCAAGGAGATCGCCGAGATGAAGAAGGGCCGCGACACCAAGCGCCAGGAGCGCAAGCGCCACCAGGTGCCGTCGGTGGCCATCGCCGGGTACACCAACGCCGGCAAGTCCTCCCTGCTCAACCGGCTCACCGGCGCCGGCGTCCTGGTGGAGAACGCGCTGTTCGCCACCCTGGACCCGACCGTCCGCCGGGCCCAGACGCCGAGCGGGCGGGTCTACACCCTGGCCGACACCGTCGGCTTCGTCCGGCACCTGCCGCACCACCTGGTCGAGGCCTTCCGCTCCACCATGGAGGAGGTCGCCGACGCCGACCTCATCCTGCACGTGGTCGACGGCTCGCACCCCGAGCCGGAGACGCAGCTGGCCGCCGTCCGCGAGGTCATCGTCTCGGTCGACGCGCAGAACGTGCCGGAGATCGTGGTGATCAACAAGGCGGACGCCGCCGACCCGCACGTGCTGCAGCGCCTGCTGCGCCGCGAGCCGCACGCCATCGTGGTGTCGGCCCGCAGCGGCGCGGGCATCGAGGAGCTGCTGAAGCTCATCGACGACGAGCTGCCGCGTCCGGCCGTCGAGGTGCGGGCCCTGGTGCCCTACACCCACGGCGGGCTGGTCTCGCGGGTGCACGCCGAGGGCGAGCTGCTCGCCACCGAGCACACCGGCGAGGGCACCCTGCTGCACGCCAAGGTGCCGGCCGAGCTGGCCGCCGAGCTGGAGCGCTTCACGGTGGCGCTGCAGGGCTGAGGCCGCTGCCGCGGTGCGGCACGAACGGTGACGGAGGGCCCCGGACGGATGCGTCCGGGGCCCTCCGCGTCCCCGGGCCGTCCGGACGGCCCGGGAACGCGGCCCGTGCGTCACCTGGTGCTCTTGCTGAAGAAGTCGAAGGCCCGCTTCGCCTGGTCCTGCAGGGCGGGGCCGGCCAGGTACCCGTCCGGGGTGCGGCCGCCGAGCGCGGTCACGCTGACCAGGTTCGGCTTGCCGTCCTTGGTGATGAACCAGCCGCCGCCGTCGGCGCCGCCCGTCATGGGGCAGCCGATCACGTACATCGGCGGGCGGGCCCGGTCGAAGGACAGCCGGCCGGGTGCGGTGGCGGCGTCGCAGCGGTCGAGCTCCAGCCCGTCGGACGGCCGCTCGGCCGGGTAGCCGTACGCGGCGGCCGAGGTGACCTGCTCGCGCGGGGCGTTGAACCAGACCGGGACGGCGGCGCCGACGACCTCCTCCAGCGAGGGCCCGGAGGCCTCCTCGCCGCGCACCCGGACGATCCCGTAGTCGTACTGGTGGCGGGCGCCGACGCCGCCCTCCCGCAGCCAGGTCGGCGACACCAGCGCGCGCACCGCCGTCCACCGGCCGTACGGCGCGAGCTGCTGCTCGGTGGCCGGCCGGCCGCGGACCGCCCCGCCGTCCCGGTTGTAGCCGGGGACGAAGGTGACGCCCTTCAGCCAGCCGCCGCCCCCGCCCTCGTGCAGGCAGTGCGCGGCGGTGTAGACGAGGTTGCTGCGGCCCGGGTTGGCCGGGTCGGAGACCACCGTGCCCGAGCAGACGGTGTCGCCGTGGGCCGTGCCGGCGAAGAGCCGGCCGACCACAGCGGAGGCCGGGCCGTATGGGCGCGGCTGCGGGACGGCCCGGCCGGCGGCCGGCGGGGCGTCGTGCTGGACGCCCGCCGGCGCCGAGGCGAGCGGGTACTCCGGCGTCGGCCGGCCCTTGGCGGCGGCCATCCGCCCGGCCGTCCAGGCACCCGGCGGCGCCTCCTCGGCGGAGCCGCTGTCGGCGACGTAGCGCGTCCAGTCCTCCAGCTTCCAGCCCGCCAGGTCGTCCGGGCCGGTGGGGACCGCCCGGGGGAGCGCGGCGGGCGGCGGCGCGGGGGCGCCGGGGCCGTCCGGGCCGCAGGCGGTCGCGGCGAGCACGAGTGCGGCGAGCACCGCGGCGCCGGCCGCCGCGGGCCGGCGCCGCGGTGCGCGGCCGGTGTGCTTGGGCATGGTGCATCGTCCCCCGGGTGCGGTCTCCGCCGGCGGTGCGGCTACGGCTTCCTGGAGATCCAGTCCAGCGCCTGCCGGGCGACCGCCTCCAGGTAGGGGCCGCTCAGCGAGGTGTGGTCCTGGGTGCCGATCGAGGTGTTGCTGACCAGCGCGGTCCGCCCGTCCGGCATGGTGGCGAACCAGCCGCCGCCGCTGGCGCCCTGGGTCATGTTGCAGCCGATGGTGAGCATCGACGGGCGCTTCGCGTCGAACGACAGCCGGGTCGGCTTCCCGCCGTCGCACCGGTACAGCTCCTGGCCGTCGAACGGCTTGTAGAGCGGGTATCCGACCGCCGCGACGGACACCTTGTCCCGCGGGGCGTCGAACCAGACCGGGACGGCCGAACCGACCGTCTCCTCCAGCGACTTCCCGGTGTCGTTCTGGTTGTGCACCCGCATGATCGCGAAGTCGTACTGGTTCGCGGCGTCACCGCTCTCGCCGCCCTCCACCATCCACTGCGGCGAGGTGGTGACCAGGTCGGCCCACCAGGTGCCCAGCGGGGCCAGTTCGGAGAGCGGGGCCTTCTTGCCGCCGCTGGAGGCGCCCGAGTTGTTGTAGGCGGGGACGAAGACCAGGTCCTTGAAGAAGTCGCCGCCCTTGCCCGCGTGCACGCAGTGGCCGGCCGTCCAGACCAGGTTGCTCCGGCCCGGGTGCTGCGGGTCGGCGATCACCGTCGCCGAGCAGTTGCCCCGGCCGCCCTGGGCGCTGAAGAACACCTTCCCGGAGGGCTGCTTCGTGTACGGGCGGGCCACCGGGGTGGCCTTGACCACGGCGGGCTCCGGATCGGTCACGCCGTTGTCGGTGGCGGGCTTGGCGGTGGGCGGGGCCGGCTCGGCGGGCTTGGAGTCGCCCATCTTGTCCGGGTTCCAGAAGTCCTTCACCACCGGGTTGTTGAAGACGTGCTGGGACGCCCACGTGTCCCAGTCCTCGAAGCGCCACTTCTTCAGGTCGTCCCAGGTCTTGGGCAGGCCCTCCAGCAGACTGGTCGGCAGGCCCGACGGGAGGGTGATCCCGCCGATCAGTCCGCCGCCCGCGGAGGCGCTGCTCGCGGAGGCCGGCGGCGGCGCCGCGCCGCCCCCGCCGCCGGCCGGGCCGTCCGGCCCGCAGGCGCTCGCCGCGAGCAGGGTTCCGGTGGCCAGGGCGGCGGCCAAGGCTGACCGGTGGATCGATGGCATCTGTGCGCTTCCCCCTGTGCTCGGTCGGGCTGTCGTGCGGCGGCTCGCCGCTGTGGAGTCTTCCACCGGACACCAGGACGGCGGCGGCCGCCCCCCGGGTTGCGTTCCTGACCACAGGTCACCGATCCGTGATGCGGCCCACGCCGGCCCGGCGGCGCACCGGGGCGTCCCGCCCGGCGGCACAACCGGGCCGTCCTCCCGGGCGGTGAACAATCCCGGATCTTCACCCGGACGAGTGAGCCGTTCTTGTGATCACCCCTCAGGGATAGGTAACCCTTACCTGACGCCGCGGTGCGAGTGCCCGCCGAACCGTCCACCACCCGTGCGCGTCGGCACCCCCACGCGTCCCAAGGAGCAGCCTTGAGCACCGCCCTCACCGGAGCCCCGCCCGACCCCCCGCTGCAGGCGGAGCCCCCCGGGGACCCGGAGGACGCGCAGGCGTCGGGCGGTGCGCCCCGGCCGGCCGATCCGGGCCCGCCGCCGCAGCCCGGCCCGCTGCTCCAGCCGGGCCCGCCGGCGCCGCTGCTCCACCCCGACCCGCTGCTCCACCCCGACCCGGCCGTCGCCGCCGAACAGGCCGGACTGGAAGCCCTGTTGCGCTGCTGGACGCGCGAGACCGGAGCCCGGCCCGGCCCCGACGGCCGACTGCGGATCGCCGTCCTCGGCGGCGCCGCCCTGCTCTCCGCCCCCGTCCGCCACTGGTCCCCCGGCGGCTGGCACCGGTTCGGCCCCGCCGTCCTCGCCGCCCACGACACCGCCGCGGCGGAGGGCCCCGGACCCGGCGCCGCGCCCGTCGACGCCGTCACCGCCGCCGCGCTGCTCGCCGCCGCGGCCGCCGAACGGCCCGACCCCGGACAGGTCGCCGACCTCGCCGCCCGGGTCGCCGACTCGGTCGTGCGCACCGCCGAGATCCTCGCCCACCGCCGCACCGCCGCGCCCGCCGGCGGACCGGAGCACTCGCACTTCCTCGCCGCCGAACAGTCCCTGCTGCTCGGCCACCCGCTGCACCCCACCCCGAAGAGCCGCGACGGCCTCGGCCCGGCCCAGAGCGCCGCCTACTCGCCCGAACTGCACGGCTCCTTCCGGCTCCACTGGTACGCCGTCGACCGCCGGCTGCTCGCCGCCGGCTCCGCCCTCGACGAGAGCGCCGACCGGATCACCGCCGGCCTGCTCGGCGACCACGCCGCCCTGCCGCCCGGCACCGCCGCCCTGCCGCTGCACCCCTGGCAGGCCCGCGAACTCGTCCACCGCCCCGCCGTCGCCGAACTCCTCGCCGACGGACTGCTGCACGACCTCGGCCCGGCCGGCGAACCCTGGTACCCCACCTCCTCCGTGCGCACCGTCTACCGGCCCGGCACCCCGTGGATGCTCAAGCTCTCGCTCGGCCTGCGGATCACCAACTCCCGCCGGGAGAACCTGCGCAAGGAACTCCACCGCGGACTCGAGGTGCACCGGCTGCTGGAGAGCGGACTCGCCACCGAGTGGCGGGCCGCCCACCCCGGCTTCGACGTCGTCCGCGACCCGGCCTGGATCGGCGTCGACCACCCCGCGCTCGGGGACCCGGGCGGCCTGGACACCGTGCTGCGCGCCCAGCCCTTCGCCCCCGCCGACCGCGCGTACTGCCTCGCCGGACTCGTCGCCGAACAGCCCCTCGGGACCGGTGACACCGTGCCCTCCCGGCTCGGCGACACCCTGCGCGCCCTCGCCGCCCGACACGCCCGCCCGCTGCGGACCGTCGCCGCCGAATGGTTCCTGCGCTACCTGGACGCCGTCGTCCTGCCCGTCCTGTGGCTCGACGGCCGGGCCGGCATCGCGCTGGAGGCGCACCAGCAGAACAGCCTCGTCCTGCTCGACGCCGAGGGCTGGCCCGACGGCGGCCGCTACCGCGACAACCAGGGCTACTACTACCGGGAGAGCGCCGCCGACCGGCTCACCGCCCGCCTGCCCGGACTCGGCGACCGGAGCGACACCTTCCTGCCCGACGACGTGATCGACCACCACTTCGCCTACTACCTGGGCATCAACCACGTCCTCGGCCTGGTCGGCGCCCTCGGCAGCCAGGGACTCGCCGACGAGACCGTCCTGCTCGCCGGACTGCGGCGGTTCCTGGCCGGCCCGCGGGCCGCCGCCACCGGCTCGGCCCTGCCCGCCCTGCTGCTCGACGCACCCACCCTGCCCTGCAAGGCCAACCTGCTCACCCGGATCAACGGCCTGGACGAACTCGTCGGACCGGTCGCCACCCAGTCCGTCTACGTGGACATCCCCAACCCGGTGGCCGACCGGGCGGGCGGACGACGGCCGCGGACGGGGCACGCGTGAACCCCGAGGACACCGGCACCGGCGCGCGGCCCCGCCCGGCGCACTCCGTCCCGGCGCGGCCCGCACCGGGCGCCCTGCTCGACCACCTGCCCGGATGGGGCGCCGTCCCCACCCCGGCCGGCCCGTTCCGGCTCAGCCCCCTCCGGCTGCCCGCCGACCTCGACCTGCTCACCGGGTGGATGAACGACCCCGAGGTCGACGCGTTCTGGGACCTCGCCGGACCGCCCGCCACCACCGAACGGCACGTCCGGGCCCAACTCCACGGCGACGGCCGCAGCGTGCCCTGCCTCGGTCTGCTCGACGGCACCCCGATGAGCTACTGGGAGGTCTACCGCGCCGACCTCGACCCGCTCGCCCGGCACTACCCGGCCCGACCCCACGACACCGGCCTCCACCTGCTGCTCGGCCCCGCCGAGAGCCGCGGCCGGGGCCTCGGCGCCGTCCTGCTGGCCGCCGTCGCCGACCTCGTCCTGCACCGGCGGCCCCGCTGCGAACGGGTCCTCGCCGAACCGGACGTCCGCAACCGCCGCTCCGTCCGGGCCTTCGAACGGGCCGGGTTCCGGACGGCCGCCGAACTCGACCTGCCCGACAAGCGCGCCGCCCTGATGGTCCGCTCCCGCTTACTCCCCGCCTAGGACAGTCCCGTGGACACCCCAGCACCCCCGCTGCCGTACGACCTGCTCGGCGTCGGCATCGGCCCGTTCAACCTCTCGCTCGCGGCGCTCGCCGACCCCGTCCCCGGCCTGCGCACCCTCTTCTGCGACCAGCGGTCCGAGTTCCGCTGGCACCCCGGCATGCTCGTCGACGGCGCCCGGATGCAGGTGCCCTTCCTCGCCGACCTGGTCTCGCTCGTCGACCCGACCAACCCGTGGTCCTTCCTCAACTACCTGCGCGACCAGGACCGCCTCTTCCCCTTCTACTTCGCCGAACGCTTCCAACTGCCGCGCCGCGAGTACGACCACTACTGCCGCTGGGCCGCCGAACGCCTCGCCAACTGCCGCTTCGGCACCGAGGTCACCGCCCTGCACTGGGACGGCGACTGCTACCGCGCCGAACTCACCGACACCGCGACCGGGCGGCGCAGCACCGTCCGGGCCCGCAACCTCGCCCTCGGCGTCGGCACCCGGCCCGTCCTGCCCGAGGCCTTCGCCGACCTCGCCGGCCACCCCCGGGCCTTCCACTCCGCCGACTACCTGGACCGCCGCGCCGACCTCGCCGACGCCCGCGACATCACCGTCATCGGCAGCGGACAGTCCGGCGCCGAGGTCCTCCTCGACCTGCTCCGCCGCCACGACGGCGACGCCGTCCGGCTGCGCTGGCTCACCAGGACCAGGGCGCTCGCCCCCATGGAGTACTCCAAGCTCGGCCTGGAACACTTCACCCCCGACTACACCCGCTACTTCCACGGCCTGCCCGAAGCCGTCCGGGACACCCTGGTCACCGCCCAGTGGCAGCTGCACAAGGCCGCCAGCGCCGAGACCCTCGCCGAGATCCACGACCACCTCTACGAGCGCACCATCGGCCACCCCATCGACACCGCCCCGGTCGAGATCACCCCCGGCACCGCCGTCACCGACGCCCGCCCCGGCCCCTGCGGAGGCCTCGAACTGCGCTGCCGGCACACCGACTCCGGCGCCGAACACGTGCTGCGCACCGACGCCGTGGTGCTCGCCACCGGTTACCGGGCCGCCCGACCGGCCGCCCTCGAACCGCTCGCCCACCTGATCGACTGGGACGGCGCCGGGCGCTACCGGGTCGACCTCGACCACCGGGTCGCCACCCGGCCCGAACTCACCGGCGGCCTCTACGTCCAGAACGCCGAACTGCACACCCACGGCGTCGGCACCCCCGACCTCGGCCTCGGCGCCCACCGCGCCGCCGTCATCCTCAACGCCGTCACCGGCCGCACCGTCCACCGGCTGCCCACCCGCACCGCCTGGACCGGCTTCGCACCGCCCGCCCCCGGACCCGCCGCCGGCACCCCCGCCCCCGGGACCACCACCGTCCCCCGCCCCCAGGAGCTGACCCGTGCCGCAACCGCCGGCCGCTGAACCGCCGCTCTACCTGCCCCCGCACCTGACCGCCGGGCACTGGCGGCGGGCCGGCCGCGCCCTGCTGGCCAAGATGATCGGCGAGTTCTCCTACGAGGAACTGCTCACCCCCACCCCCGGCACCGCGGCCGACGAGTACCTGCTGGCGCTGCCCGCGGCCGAGTACCGCTTCACCGCCCGCCGGGGCGCCTACGGCAGCTGGCGGGTCGACCCGGACTCCGTCCGCTGCACCGACCCCGAGGGCCTCGACCCGCTGCGCTTCCTCCCGCACGCCCGGCACGCCCTCGGCCTGCGCGGCGAGACCACCGGCCACCTGATCCGCGAACTCACCGCCACCCTCACCGCCGACGCGCGCCAGCTCGCCACCGCGCTCACCGCCGCCGAACTCGCCGACCTCGACCACCCCGGCCTGGAGGGCCGCCAGGACGGCCACCCCTGGATCGTCCCCAACAAGGGCCGGATCGGCTTCTCCGCCGGCGACACCGCCCGCTGGGCCCCCGAGGCCCGCACCCCGCGTCCGCTGCCCTGGATCGCCGTCCACCGCAGGCTCGCCCAGTACCGCGGCGTACCAGGCCTGGAACGGCCCGAGCAGCTGTACGCCCGCGAACTCGACGACCCGGACGCACTGCGCGCCGCCCTCGGACCGGCCGCCGACGACTATCTGCTGCTGCCCGTCCACCCCTGGCAGTGGGACGAGACCGTCCTCCCGCTGTTCGCGCCCTGGATCGCCTCCGGCGAGATCGTCCCGCTGCCCTCCGACGGCGACCCACGACTGCCCCAGCAGTCCATCCGCTCCTTCTTCAACACCGCCCACCCCGAACGCTGCACCGTCAAACTGCCCCTGGCCATCCTCAACACCCTGGTCTGGCGCGGCCTGCCCACCGAACGCACCCTCGCCGCGCCCGCCGTCACCGCCTGGATCCACGGCTTGCGCGACGCCGACCCCTACCTGCGCGACGAGTGCCGGGTGATCCTGCTCGGCGAGATCGCCTCCGTCACCGTCGACCACCCCCTCTACCGCGAACTGCCCGAGGCGCCCTACCAGTACAAGGAGCTCCTCGGCGCGATCTGGCGCGAACCCCTCGGCCCCGCCCTGGCCGCGGACGAACGGGCCCGCACCCTCGCCGCCCTGCTGCAGACCGGCTCCGACGGCCGGGCGCTCGCCGCCGAACTGATCGCCCGCTCCGGCCTCACCCCCGCCGCCTGGACCGCCCGGCTGTTCGGCGCCCTGCTGCCGCCGCTGCTGCACTTCCTCTACCGCTACGGGCTGGTCTTCTCCCCGCACGGGGAGAACGCCATCGTCGTCTTCGACGGCCGCGAGAGGCCTACCAGGCTCGCGGTGAAGGACTTCGTCGACGACGTCAACCTCAGCGACCAGGACCTGCCCGAACTGCGCGACCTGCCCCCCGAGGTCGACGACGTGCTGCTCCGGGAGGGCCCCCAGGGGCTCTGCCAGTTCCTCCACTCCGGGCTCTTCATCGGCGTCCTGCGCTACCTCGCCCCGCTGCTGGAGGCGCAGACCGGACTCCCCGAGACCGAGTTCTGGGCCCTGCTGCGCGCCGAGGTCCGCCGCTACCAGGAGCGCTTCCCCGGGCTGCACGAGCGCTTCGAGCTGTTCGACCTCTTCCGGCCCCGGATCGACCGGCTCTGCCTCAACCGCAACCGGCTGCTCCTCGACGGCTACCAGGACCGCCCGCACCGCCCGCACGCCGCCCGGTACGGCACCGTCCCGAACGCCCTGGTGACCCTGGAAGCGGATCTACCCGGGCAACGAAGCCGGATTGTCACCCCCGCCCCGTAGGGTGGGAGGGTCATGACGAACGACTCCGAATCCCAGCTCCCCGACCTCCCCGACGAGGACGACGCCGACGCCTCCGAGGCCCCCGGGGCCGAGGAGGCCGTCGCCGTCCCGCGCGCCCGCATCCCCGAACTGCTGCACGCCGCGGTCGCGGCCGTCGGCGGTGTGGAGCGCCCCGGGCAGGCCCGGATGGCCGAGGCCGTCGCCGACGCGGTCGACAACGCCGAGCACCTGCTCGTCCAGGCCGGCACCGGCACCGGAAAGTCCCTCGCCTACCTCGTCCCCGCGCTCGCCCACGGCGACCGCGTGGTGGTCGCCACCGCCACCCTGGCGCTCCAGCGCCAGCTGGTGGAACGCGACCTGCCGCGCACCGTCGAGGCGCTGCACCCGGTGCTGCGCCGCCGGCCGCTGTTCGCGATGCTCAAGGGCCGCTCCAACTACCTGTGCCTGCACCGGGCCAACGAGGGCACCCCGAGCGACGAGGGCGAAGGCCTGTTCGACGCGGCCGAGGTGCTCGGCGGGCCCGCCAGCAAGCTCGGCCAGGACGTCCTGCGGCTGCGCGAGTGGGCCGACGAGACCGAGACCGGGGACCGCGACGACCTCAGCCCCGGCGTCTCCGACAAGGCCTGGGCCCAGCTGGCGGTGACCTCCAAGGAGTGCCTCGGCGCCACCCGCTGCGCCTACGGGCAGGAGTGCTTCGCCGAGAAGGCCCGCGAGCGGGCCAAGCTGGCGGACGTGGTGGTCACCAACCACGCGATGCTCGCCATCGACGCGATCGAGGGCGCGCCGGTGCTGCCCGAACACGGGCTGCTGATCGTCGACGAGGCGCACGAGCTGGTCAACCGGGTCACCGGCGCGGCCACCGCCGAGCTGACGGTCGGCGCCGTCAACCGGGCGGTCAAGCGGGCCGCCCGGCTCGCCAACGAGAAGGCCGTGGACGCCCTGCAGGCCGCGGCCGAGAACTTCCACGGCCTGATGGAGACCGCCCAGCCCGGCCGGGTCGAGGAACTGCCCGAGTACCTGGCCTACGCCGTCACCGCCATCCGGGACGCCTCCCGCCAGGTGATCACCTCGCTCGGCGAGACCCGCGACAAGGCGCTCAGCGACGAGGACGCCGTCCGCAAGCAGGCGATGGCCTCCGCGGAGTCCCTGCACGAGACGGCCGAGCGGCTGCTGGAGGACTCCGAGTACGACGTGGTCTGGATCGAGCGCAGCGACCGCTTCGGGATGGGCACCGCCTCGCTGCGGGTCGCGCCGCTCAGCGTCTCCGGGCTGCTCCGCGAGGGCCTGTACAAGGAGCGCTCGGTGGTGCTCACCTCGGCCACCCTCAAGCTCGGCGGGGACTTCAACGGCGTCGCCGCCTCCGTCGGCCTGCCCTCCGAGGCCCGGCTGCCGGACGAGCGCACCGAGGGGGACAACCCCGAGCCGGGCTTCGGCGAGGACGCCGCCCCGCACTGGCGGGGCATCGACGTCGGATCGCCGTTCAAGTACCCCAAGCAGGGCATCCTGTACGTCGCACGGCACCTCGCCGACCCGGGCCGCGATCCCGAACGGCCCGACATGCTGGACGAGTTGGCCGAGCTGATCGGCGCGGCCGGCGGCCGCACGCTCGGCCTGTTCTCCTCGATGCGCGGCGCCCAGACGGCGGCCGAGGCGATGCGGGAGCGGCTGGACAACCGGATCCTGCTCCAGGGCGAGGACACCCTCGGCGAGCTTATCCGGGAGTTCGCCTCGGACGCGACCACCTGCCTGTTCGGCACCCTGTCGCTCTGGCAGGGCGTGGACGTGCCCGGCTCCGCCTGCCAGCTGGTCGTGATGGACCGCATCCCGTTCCCCCGGCCGGACGACCCGCTGATGAGCGCCCGCCAGAAGGACGTCGAACAGCGCGGCGGGAACGGCTTCATGGCCGTCGCGGCGACGCACGCGGCGCTGCTGATGGCGCAGGGCGCGGGCCGGCTGGTGCGCGCGGCGGACGACCGCGGCGTGGTGGCCGTGCTGGATCCGCGGGTGGAGACGAAGCGGTACGGGAGCTTCTTCCGGTCCTCGATGCCGGAGTTCTGGTACACCACGGACCGCAACCAGGTGCGCCGCTCGCTGGCGGCCATCGACGCCTCGGCGGTGCCGGTCCGGCCGGTGGTGAAGCGGGGCTGAGCCGCCGGGTTGGGTTCGGGCGGTCCGGTCGGCCGGTGCGGTCGGCCGGGCGGGTTCTGACGGCCGGCCCGGGCCGCGGAGCCCGTCCCCAGCCCCGGCCTCGACGCCGACCCCGGCCCCGGACGCGCCGGAGGGGCTCCCCGCAGTCGTGCGGTGGAGCCCCTTCCCGGTGCGGCCGCGGCGGGCGCTCAGAGGCGGCGCAGGACCGCGACGACCTTGCCCAGGATGGTCGCGTTGTCGCCGTTGATCGGCTCGTACGCCGGGTTGTGCGGCATCAGCCAGATCCGGCCGTCCTCGCGCTTGAGCCGCTTGACGGTCGCCTCGCCGTCGATCATCGCGGCCACGATGTCGCCGTTCTCGGCGACCGGCTGGCGGCGCACGGTGACCCAGTCGCCGTCGCAGATGGCCGCCTCGATCATCGAGTCGCCGCGCACCGTCAGCGCGAACAGCTCGCCCTCGCCGACCAGTTGGCGGGGCAGCGGGAAGACGTCCTCGACCGTCTGCTCGGCCAGGATCGGCCCGCCGGCGGCGATCCGGCCGACCAGCGGCACGTAGGAGGTGGACGGTCGGCCGGCCGTCTCGGCGGTGTTCGGACGGGCCACCTCGACGCCGCGGACCTCGTAGGCGCGCGGGCGGTGCGGGTCGCGGCGCAGGAAGCCCTTGCGCTCCAGGGCCATCAGCTGGTGGGCGACCGAGGAGGTGCTGGACAGGCCGACGGCCTGGCCGATCTCGCGCATGGACGGCGGGTACCCCCGGCGCTGGACGGAGTCCCGGATGACCTCGATCACGCGGCGCTGGCGCTCGGTGAGGCCGGCCTCGTCCGTCCGGATTCCGGGGGGGCGGCCGGGCATCGCGCGGGTGGGCGACGGATGGGCGTCGTCCAGCGCGGGCGAGTGTTCGATCGGCTGGTCGGGGACGCGGCTCGCGCCGGAGACTGCCGGGCCGGAGAGGCGGTGGTCTTCGCTACGGTCCATGCTGATGTCCACACCCTGCTGATTCGTGGTGCGCTGCCCCACCTTGAACTGGGAGTGTTCCTGCACCGGGATGGTGTTGCTTTCAATGGTGTTCACGGCGGCCCCTCTCGACGGCTGTCCTCTCCCTTTTCCAGCCCAACGCACCTCCTATCGAAAGGTTGCGCCAAACACACGTTCGAGTGAATTATTCGGGAGTTGGCTGACTCGATCAAGGCTTTGTTGTACATCGATTAAATGTTCGACCGGACGTCGACTTCGGCAGTCTAATCGGCGCCGACACGCCAGGGGTGCCGCATCCCCCCGGAGACCTACATGTAGTGGCTACAGTCCTCTCTGGGCCCAGTACTAGTGGTTACGGTGCATGATCAGCTTGCCGAGGCCGGGGTCGCATCGCATAGACTCAACAGGTCCGCACGTTCTGCCACGGAGGGATCCTCAGGTGCACTGCCCCTTCTGCCGGCACTCCGACAGCCGCGTTGTCGACAGCCGGACCACCGAAGACGGCAGCTCCATCCGCAGGCGCCGGCAGTGTCCGGACTGCGGCCGCCGCTTCACCACCGTGGAGACGGCCGCGCTGATGGTCATCAAGCGCAGCGGGGTCACCGAGCCCTTCTCCCGGGAAAAGGTCATCAGCGGCGTCCGCAAGGCCTGCCAGGGCCGCCCGGTCACCGAGGACGCCCTCGCCCAGCTCGGCCAGCGGGTCGAGGAGTGCGTGCGCGCCACCGGCAACGCCGAGCTGACCACCCACGACGTCGGGCTGGCCATACTCGGCCCGCTCAAGGACCTCGACGTGGTCGCCTACCTGCGCTTCGCCAGCGTGTACCAGGCCTACGACGGACTGGAAGACTTCGAGGCCGCCATCGCGGAGCTCCGCGCCGAGCGGCCCGTCCCCGAGGCGGACGGCACCTGTGTGCCCGTCGCCGCCGCCGCGCCCTAGGAGGCGCCGCACCCCGGCCCCCAGCGGGCCTACCGCACCACACCGGCCCCCCGGGGCCCACGCACGCCCTGAAAAAGGGCGCAGAACACAACAAACCGTGCGCAAGCAGGCGAGGACTCCCCGCTGCCCGCACACCGGAAGAACGAACCAGCGGTGCCCGGACTTTTCAGGGCACTTCGGGCGTTTGCCCAGGAGGAGGAAGAAGTGACAGACACCACGAGCGGTTCCGCACGCGGGTCGAAGTCCGACAAGTCCGCGGCCAAGGGTGCCGGCAAGGCCCCCAAGGGCGGTCTTCGGATCGGGCGCATCTACACCACTCCTGGCGTGCACCCGTACGACGAGGTCCGCTGGGAGCGCCGCGACGTCGTCATGACCAACTGGCGCGACGGGTCGGTCAACTTCGAGCAGCGCGGCGTCGAGTTCCCCGACTTCTGGTCGGTGAACGCCGTCAACATCGTCACGTCCAAGTACTTCCGCGGCGCCGTCGGCACCCCGCAGCGCGAGTGGAGCCTCAAGCAGATCATCGACCGCGTGGTGCTCACCTACCGCGCCGCCGGCGAGAAGCACGGCTACTTCGCGAACCCGGACGACGCCGAGATCTTCGAGCACGAGCTGACCCACGCCCTCCTCCACCAGGTGTTCAGCTTCAACTCGCCGGTCTGGTTCAACGTCGGCACCAAGCAGCCCCAGCAGGTCAGCGCCTGCTTCATCCTGGCCGTCGACGACTCCATGGAGTCGATCCTCGACTGGTACAAGGAAGAGGGCATGATCTTCAAGGGCGGCTCCGGCGCCGGCCTCAACCTCTCCCGGATCCGCTCCTCCAAGGAGCTGCTCTCCTCCGGCGGCAACGCCTCCGGCCCGGTCTCCTTCATGCGCGGCGCCGACGCCTCCGCCGGCACCATCAAGTCCGGCGGCGCCACCCGCCGCGCGGCCAAGATGGTCGTGCTCGACGTCGACCACCCGGACGTCGAGGCCTTCATCGAGACCAAGGTGAAGGAGGAGGAGAAGATCCGCGCCCTGCGCGACGCCGGCTTCGACATGGACCTCGGCGGGGACGACATCACCTCCGTCCAGTACCAGAACGCCAACAACTCCGTCCGCGTCTCCGACGAATTCATGACGGCCGTCGAGAACGGCACCGAATTCGGCCTGCGCGCCCGGATGACCGGCGAGGTCATCGAGACCGTCGACGCCAAGAAGCTGTTCCGCAAGATGGCCGAGGCCGCCTGGGCCTGCGCCGACCCCGGCATCCAGTACGACTCCACCATCAACCACTGGCACACCTGCCCGGAGTCCGGCCGCATCAACGCGTCCAACCCCTGCTCCGAGTACATGCACCTGGACAACTCCAGCTGCAACCTCGCCTCGCTGAACCTGATGAAGTTCCTGCGCGACGACGACTCGTTCGACGCCGAGCGGTTCGCCAAGGTCGTCGAGCTGGTCATCACCGCGATGGACATCTCCATCTGCTTCGCCGACTTCCCCACCGAGAAGATCGGCGAGACCACCCGCGCCTACCGCCAGCTCGGCATCGGCTACGCCAACCTCGGCGCCCTGCTGATGGCCACCGGCCACGCCTACGACAGCGAGGGCGGCCGCGCCCTGGCCGGCGCCATCACCTCCCTGATGACCGGCACCGCCTACCGCCGCGGCGCCGAACTCGCCGGCGTCGTCGGCCCGTACGACGGCTACGCCCGCAACGCGGCCCCGCACCAGCGGGTCATGAAGCAGCACGCGGACGCCTCGCTCGCCGCCGTCTCGCTGGACGAGCTGGACGCCCCGGTCTGGGCCGCGGCCAACGACACCTGGCAGGACGTCCTGCGCATCGGCGCGCAGAACGGTTTCCGCAACGCCCAGGCCTCGGTGCTCGCCCCCACCGGCACCATCGGCCTGATGATGGACTGCGACACCACCGGCGTCGAGCCCGACCTCGCCCTGGTCAAGTTCAAGAAGCTCGTCGGCGGCGGCTCGATGCAGATCGTCAACGGCACCGTCCCGCGCGCCCTCAAGCGCCTCGGCTACCAGGACGAGCAGATCGAGGCGGTCGTCGCGCACATCGCCGAGCACGGCAACGTCGTCGACGCCCCCGGCCTCCGGGCCGAGCACTACGAGGTGTTCGACTGCGCGATGGGCGAGCGGGTCATCTCGGCGATGGGCCACGTGCGGATGATGGCCGCGATCCAGCCGTGGATCTCCGGTGCCATCTCCAAGACCGTGAACATGCCGGAGGTCGCCACCGTCGAGGAGATCGAGGAGATCTACTTCGAGGCGTGGAAGATGGGCGTCAAGGCACTCGCCATCTACCGCGACAACTGTAAGGTCGGCCAGCCGCTCTCGGCGAAGAAGAAGGACTCCGGGGCCACGTCCGAGGAGGCGTCCGCGACCCCGGTCGCCGCGGTCGAGAGGGTCGTCGAGTACCGCCCCGTCCGCAAGCGCCTGCCCAAGGGCCGCCCGGGCATCACCACCTCCTTCACGGTCGGTGGGGCCGAGGGCTACATGACCGCCAACTCCTACCCGGACGACGGCCTCGGCGAGGTCTTCCTCAAGATGTCCAAGCAGGGTTCGACCCTCGCGGGCATGATGGACGCCTTCTCCATCGCCGTCTCGGTCGGCCTGCAGTACGGCGTGCCGCTGGAGACGTACGTCTCGAAGTTCACCAACATGCGCTTCGAGCCGGCCGGCCTGACCGACGACCCGGACGTCCGGATGGCGCAGTCGATCGTCGACTACATCTTCCGCCGCCTGGCGCTGGACTTCCTGCCGTTCGAGACCCGTTCGGCGCTCGGCATCCACTCCGTCGA
Source organism: Kitasatospora sp. NPDC101176 (assembly GCF_044768035.1). Taxonomy (NCBI): domain Bacteria; kingdom Bacillati; phylum Actinomycetota; class Actinomycetes; order Kitasatosporales; family Streptomycetaceae; genus Kitasatospora; species Kitasatospora sp. NPDC101176. The sequence goes on along the minus strand of NZ_JBIWPA010000023.1, from coordinate 80,031 downwards.
GGAGCGCCAGCGCCACCTGGAGACCGGGTCCTACGAGCCGCTGGACGCGGAGGAGCTCGACACCGAGTCGCTCGCCCAGTCCGCCCCGGTGGTCGCCAAGCCGGCTCCGGCCGTCGAGGCGCCCAAGCCGGCCGCGAAGCAGGCCCACAACTCCACGGAGCTGATGGAGATCCAGCTCGGCCTCAACGCCGACGCGCCGCTCTGCTTCTCCTGCGGCACCAAGATGCGCCGCGCCGGCAGCTGCTACCTCTGCGAGGGCTGCGGCTCCACCAGCGGCTGCAGCTGACACCGGTCGCCGCCCCGCGGGGGTGAGCACCCGCTGAGGCGGGGCGAGGACTTCACGTCCTCGCCCCGCCTCTTTTCGTCGTTCCCGGGTGGCGGGGAGGTGTGCGGGGCGATGGTGTCAACCGGGGTTGACATGGGCGGCCGTGTCAACCAGAGTTGACGTATGAGCGAGAACGGAGAACTCGCGGCGGCGGCGAGCAGTCGTGACCCCGCAGTGGGGCTCCGGGCGGTCCGTGCGCTGCGTGATCTGGCGGACCGGCTGGAGGGGTTGCAGGTGGGCAATGCCCGGTCGCTGGGCTGGTCCTGGCAGGACATCGCGGTGTGCCTGGGAGTGACCAGGCAGGCGGTGCACAAGAAGTACGCCCGGCGCGGGCCCGGCAAGGGCGAGGACGGAGGCTGAGAGATGTTCGAGCGGTTCACCGAATCGGCGCGGCAGGTGGTGCTGCTGGCCCAGGGGGAGACGAGGGAGCTGCGGCACGCCGTCGTCGGGACGGAGCACCTGTTGCTCGCGATCCTGGCGCAGCCGGACGACCCCGCGGCGGGCGTCCTGATCGGGATGGGCCTGGATCGCGAGACGGCGCGGCGGGCGGTGGTGCGGCTGGTCGGGCCGGGCGACGACGCCGAGGCGCTGGCCTCGATCGGAGTGGATCTGGACGCCGTCCGGGCGGCGGTGGAGTCGGAGTTCGGGGAGGGGGCGCTGGACGCGCCGGCCGGGGACGGGCCGCGGCGCCGCGGCTGGTTCAGGGCGGCGGAGTCGAGGCCGGCCCGCGCCCGGTTCAGCGCCCGGGCGAGGAAGGTGCTGGAGCTCTCGCTGCGCGAGTCGTTGCGGCTGAAGTCCGGTCAGATCGCGGTGGGGCACCTGCTGCTCGGGGTGCTCCGGGAGGGGGAGGGCTTCGGGGCCAGGGTGATCGTCGACCACGGGCTGGATCCGCGGGCGGTGCGCCGGGCGGTCGAGGCGGAGCTGGGGTGAAGCGTGGGGTTCGACGGTGCGTCGGTTGCGTCGCCAATCGGTGTGTACGACGTGAATGAAGGAGATTGGCCGTCAACTGGCCGGTTGAGGCCAATGTCTGAATCGATATGATCGGACCAAAGCGTGAACCGATCATCCGCCCGGAGACGTTTCGCGACGTCTCCGGGCGGTCTCGTATGCGCCCGACCAGCAGTCGGCGGCCGTATCCGTTGCCGACCCGCCGCCCGCGCCGCCGCCGACGTTGCCGAGGATCGCACCGATGAGAGAAGCCACCAGCCCCGACGGCCGGCCGAGCCGACGGCCCGCGCCGCGCACCGCCGCCCTGACCGCGGCGGCCGTCCTGCTGGCGGTCGCCGCCGCACCGGTCGGGGTCACCCGGGCGCTGGGCGCGCACCAGCCGCTCACCGCCCTCGCGGTGGCCGCGGTCACGGTGCTCTGGCTGATCGCGGTCGGACTGGCCTCGGCCGGTGCCGAACGCTCCCGCCGACTGGCCGAGGAGCTCGCCGCGCAGCACGAGGAGACGATGGCGGCGCTGGTCGCCGCCGGTGCCGCCCGACAGGCCGAGGTGGCGGCCCTGGACCGGGCCGGAGCGGCCGGTGCCGAACGGGACGCAGCCCGGGCCGAGCGGGTCAGGGCCGAGGACGAGGTCACCGCCGTCCACGGGGAACTGGCCCGGCTGCGGGAGGAGATCGCGGCCGAGCGGGCCGGCTTCGAGGCCGAGCGGGACAAGGTCGAGGCGGAGCGCGTCGAGCTGGAGCGGTTGACCGGGGGCGTGCTGCCGGACGTGGTGGAGCGGCTGCGCGGCGGCGCGTCCGTGGACAGCGCGCTGGCCGCCCACCGGGGCCACCCCCAGCACGCGCTGCTGCGCGCCGTCGCCGAGGAGGTCGGCCGGGGCGAGCGGCTGCGCGCCGCCGCGCTCGCGGTCTGCGCGACGGCTGCCGGCCGGGTCCAGGCGCTGGCCACGAGCATGCACGCCGAGCTGCGCGAGATGCAGCACCGGCACGACGAGGAGGTCCTCGGGGACCTGCTGCGGTTGGACCACTCGACCGCCCAGGCGGGTCGGATGGCCGACAGCATCGCGGTGCTCACCGGCGCCCGCTCGGGCCGGCGCTGGGCCAAGCCGATCGCGGTGGAGTCGGTGCTGCGCGGTGCGCTCGGCCGGATCGGTGCGTACCAGCGGGTGCGGCTGCACAACGCCAGCTCGGCCGCGGTGGCCGGGTTCGCGGCCGAGGGCGTGATGCACGCGCTGGCCGAGCTGCTGGACAACGCCACCAACTTCTCCGCCCCGCCGGCGGAGGTGCACGTGTACGTCGAGGAGGTGTCGGCCGGTCTGGCGGTGACCGTCGAGGACAGCGGGTTGGGGCTGAGTGACAGCTGGCTGCGCCGGGCCGAACGGGCCGTCTCCGCCGAGCCCCTGGATCTGGCCACGCTGTCCGCCGGGACCCGGCTTGGGCTCGCGGTGGTCGGCTCGCTGGCGCGCAAGCACGGCCTGCAGATCTCCTTCCGGCCGTCGGCGCGCGGCGGTACGGGGGTGGTGATGCTGATCCCGCAGCAGCTGGTCTCGCACCCGGCTCCGGCGTCCGCGCCGGCGCCCGTGGCGGTCCGCCCGCCCGCCGGGGAGCAGGTGCGCCCCGCACTGACCCCCGCGCGCCCGGCGCCCGCACCGCTGCCGTCGGTGCCGTCCGGGCCGTCGGCCCCGGTGGGCGTGCCCGTACCGGCCGTCCCCGTGCCTGCCGTCGCGGTGCCGGTCGGGGCCGTGCCCGCCGTGCCCGCCCAGGGCGCCCCGGCGCCGGCCGCCTCGGCCCGCCTGACCGAGAGCGGTCTGCCGCAGCGCCGCCGCGGCCAGACCCTCACCACGACCACCCCCGCCGCCGCGACGACCCCCACCCGGGCCTCCGCCCGGAGCGCCGTGGCCCCGGCGCCCGCGGTGAAGCCCGTGCCGGCCGACGCGGCGACCGCCGCGGCCAGGTTCGGCGCCTTCCGCAAGGCCGCCCGGCAGGCCGCCGACCAGCTCTCCGCGGCCCCGGCACCCACGGCCCCCGACACCGACACCGACACCGACACCACGCCCGACGCTTCCCCCGTCACCGAGAAGGACTCCTGATGAGCAGCGCCACTGACCGTGACCTCGACTGGCTGTTGGAAAACCTGCTGGCGGCGACCCCCGGCACCCGGCACGCCCTGGTGCTCTCCGCCGACGGCCTCAAGCTCTGCCACACCGACGGGCTGAGCACCGACCAGGCCGACCAGCTGGCCGCGATCTCCTCCGGTCTGCAGAGCCTGGCGCACGGCGCCTCGATCGAGTTCGGTGACGGCAGCGGCGGCGTCCGGCAGTCGATGACCGAGTTCCACGGCGGAATCCTGTGCATCGTGGCGGCGGGCGAGGGCGCGCACCTCGCGGTGGTCACGGACGACGACGCGGACGTCGGCGTGGTCGGCCACAACATGCACGGCCTGATCGAGCAGATCGGCGTCCACCTGAGTGCCCCGGCCCGTGACGGGGCGGAGCCGGAGGAAGTGGGCGCCGTGCCGCAAGAGAGCGCCGGGGCATGAACGCCGGGCCGGTCCTGCCGGGTCGTGACGACGATCCGGACCGCCTCTACACGATCACCCGGGGGCGCAGCCGTGCTCCGGAGAACGCCTTCGACCTGGTCACCCTGATCGTCGCCGAGCGGGTGCCGGCGCCGGGGATGCAGTCGGAGCACGCCCGGATCCTGCGGATGTGCGAGGCCCCGACGGCCCTGGTGGAGGTGGCCGCGGAGCTGGCGCTGCCGATCTCGGTGGTGAAGATCCTGCTCGGCGACCTGCTGGAGTCCGGGGCGGTCACCGCCCGCCACCCCCGGTTCGCGCCGACCAAGGCCCGGCTGCCCGATCTCGACACGTTGAAGCAGGTGCTGCATGGCCTCCAACGGCTCTGACCCGGTGCTCCCCGGCACCGACCCGGCCCCCACGGCCCCCACGGCCCCCGACTCGGCCCCCGGCACCGACCCGGCCCCCGCGGGCACGGACCCGGCCCCCGGCGCCGGTCGCACCCCGCTGCGGGCGACGGCCGACAACGCGCTGAAGATCGTCGTGGTCGGCGGGTTCGGGGTGGGCAAGACGACCCTGGTGGGTTCGGTCAGCGAGATCCGTCCGCTGAACACCGAGGAGGTCATGACCAGGGCGGGTGAGGGCGTCGACCCGGCCGGGGCCTGGGGCAAGCGCTCCACCACGGTCGCGTTCGACTTCGGCCGGATCACCCTGTCGGCGAGCCAGGTGCTGTACCTGTTCGGTGCCCCCGGGCAGGAACGTTTCTGGTTCCTCTGGGACCGTCTCTTCAGCGGCGCGCTGGGCGCGGTCGTCCTGGTGGACACCCGCCGGCTGGAGGAGTCCTGGTACGCGATCGACCGGCTTGAGCACCACGGCACGCCGTTCATCGTGGCCCGCAACAACTTCGGCGAGCAGACCCACTCCCTGGAACAGGTCCGCGAGGCGCTCGACCTGCCCGCCGAGGTGCCGCTGGTGGACTGCGACGCCCGGGACCGCGAGTCCGGCAAGCAGGTGCTGATCGCGCTGGTCCGCCATCTGACCGCCCTGGCGGAGGCCGCCGGCGAGCCCCCGGTGCCGGTCGGCGCCCCGGCCGGCCTCGAAGCCTTCGGGGCCCCCGCCGCGGAAGCCGCCGAAGCCCCCGCCGCGGAAGCCCCCGGTGCCGAAGCCGTCGAGGCCCCCGAAGCCCCCGTCACCCCGGAGTACGAGGAGAGCACCCCGTGACCGAGCCCGCCGCCACCCCGCCCCCGGGCTGCCCGGCGCACGCCGGGGCCGCCCCGCTGTACGGGCCGCGCTTCCAGACCGACCCGGCCCAGTTGTACCGCGAGCTGCGCACCGCGCACGGCCCGGTCGCCCCGGTCGAGCTGGCCGGCGGCGTACCCGCCTGGCTGGTCATCGGCTACCGCGAGCTGCAGCTGGTGACCGGCCAGCCGCAGCTGTTCGGCCGCGACTCCAGCCGCTGGAACGCCTGGGAGACCCTGCCCGAGGACTGGCCGCTGAAGCCGATGATGGCGCCGGTGCCGTCGATCCTGTACGCCGAGGGCGAGGAGCACGTGCGCCGCTCCCGGGCGGTGACCGACGCGCTGGCCGAGGTCGACCCGTACGAGCTGCGCAAGCACTCCGAGGAGATCGCGGACCGGCTGATCGACGGGTTCGCCGGTCGCGGCGAGGCCGACCTGGTCGCCGAGTACGCGCACCGGATGCCGCTGCTGGTGCTGTGCCGGGTGTTCGGTCTGGACGAGGAGCAGGCGCCGCAGCTGATCGCGGCGCTGCTGGCCATGCTGGACGGCGGCCCGGACGCCCCGGCGGGTGCGCAGCGGCTGCTGGAGCTGATGCTGGACCTGGTGCGGGAGAAGTCCGAGCACCCGGGCGGGGACGTGGCCTCGCGGATGCTGGCGCACCCGGCCGGGCTGACGCAAGAGGAGGTGATGCGCGACCTGCGGGTGCTGCTGATCGCCGGTCACCAGCCCTCGTCGTACTGGATCTCCAACGCGTTGCGGCTGATGCTCACCGACGAGCGGTTCGCCGCCTCGCTGGCGGGCGGCCGGCGCAGCATCAGCCAGGCGCTGAACGAGGCGCTCTGGGAGGACACCCCGACGCAGATCTTCGCGGGCCGCTGGGCGGTCCGGGACACCCAGTTGGGCGGTCAGCGGATCGCCGCGGGGGACATGGTCCTGCTGGGCTTCGCCGGGGCGAACGCGGACCCGTCGGTGCGCCAGGCGGACGGCCGCCCGGCCGAGGGCAACCGCGCGCACATGAGCTACTCGTACGGTGAGCACGGCTGCCCGTTCCCGGCGCAGGAGGCGGCCGAGGTGATCGCCACCACGGCGATCGAGGTGCTGCTGGACCGGCTGCCGGACCTCCGGCTGGCGGTGGCCGAGCACGCCCTGGTGTGGCGGCCGTCGGCCTGGGTGCGCGGGCTGGTGGCGCTGCCGGTCTCGTTCACCCCCGGCCATCCGGCCTGATCGCATCCCCACGTCCCGCCCCAGTCAAGGAGACCCCCGTCGATGACCGCTGCCCCGGCCCCGATAGCCCTCGATCCGCTGGCCCGCGACTCCGCCGCCGAGGGCGCCCTGTTGCGGTCCGCCGGCCCGGTGGCGCCGGTGGTGCTGCCCGGCGGGGTCTCCGCCTGGGCGGTGACCCGGCACGCGGAGGCCCGCGACCTGCTGACCGACGCCCGGCTGGTGAAGGACGCCACGCACTGGGCGGCCTTCCAGCGCGGGGAGGTCCCGAAGACCTGGCCGCTGATCGGCCTGGCGGTGCCGGGTCCGAGCATGGTGACCACGGACGGCGCCGCGCACCGGCGGCTGCGGGCGCTGGTGGCGCAGGCCTTCACCCCGCGCCGGGTGGAGCTGATGCGCCCGCGGGTCGAGCGGATCACCGGCGCGCTGCTGGACGCCCTGGCGGCGGGGGAGCCGCTGGTGGACCTCAAGTCGGCGTTCGCCTTCCCGTTGCCGATGACGGTGATCTGCTCGCTGCTGGGCGTTCCGGAGTCGGACCACGCCGTCCTGCGCGACCTGTACGAGCGGTTCTTCGGCATCAAGCCGGACCCGGGGGGCATCCAGGCGACCATCGCGGGGCTGAACGCCTTCGTGAACGACCTGGTGGCGCAGCGCCGTTCGGCGCCCGGGGACGACCTGGCGAGCGTGCTGCTGGCGGCGGACACCGAGGGCGGGGCGCTGACCGACGCGGAGGCGGCGGCCACCCTGCGGGTGATCATCGCGGCGGGCCACGAGACCACGGTGAACCTGATCGGCAACGCGGTGCGGGCCCTGCTGACGCACCCGGACCAGTTGGAGCTGGTGCGTTCGGGCCGGGTGTCCTGGGACGCGGTGGTGGAGGAGTCGCTCCGCTGGACGCCGCCGACCAGCAACTTCCTGTTCCGCTTCGCGGCGGAGGACATCGCGGTCGGCGACGTGGTGATCCCGGCCGGCGAGCCGGTGCTGGTGTCGTACAACGCGATCGGCCGGGACCCGTCGCAGCACGGGGTGACGGCGGAGCTGTTCGACGTCACCCGGGACCCGATCCGCCACCTGTCCTTCGGCCACGGCCCGCACGTCTGCCCGGGTTCGCCGCTGGCCCGGCTGGAGGCCGGGGTGGCGCTGCCGGCGCTGTTCGAGCGGTTCCCCGGGCTGTCGCTGGCGGTCCCGGACGAGCAGCTGCGGCCGAGTCCGTCGCTGGTGGTGAACAGCCTGCTGGAGCTGCCGGTCCGGCTGTACTGACGGCGCGCAGCGAGCGGCCCCATCCGGGTTCCCGGGCGGGGCCGCGGGTGTTCCCGGGGGTGCTGGTGCGCCGGGGGTGCCGCCGGGCGTGTCGTGGTCACGACCGGGTGAAGGTCGGGCGTGGACCTTGGCGGGGGCCGGTGGCTGCGTTAACGTCGTCGAATCGATTGCTCGGACGCTCGTCCGAGATCTCGGCGGAACCATCTCCGGTACAGCGCAATGTCGTTCAGCCCACAGCCCGGCAGCACGCCCTGGCGAGGAGGACCGCATTGACCCTCAACCCGACCGCGCCGTCCACGAGTTCACGCCGCCGCCTGGTCGCCCTGCCCGCCCTGCTGGCGGCCCTGGCCCTGACCGCGGCCTGCTCCAACAGCTCCGGCGGTTCGGGTGGCGGCGGTGACGGAGCCGCCCCGTCGCTGACCGGCGACTGCGCCAAGTACCAGCCTTACGCGGGGCATTCGGGCACCACGGTGACGATGTTCGCCTCGATCCTGAGCCCGGAGTCGGACAACCTGGAGAAGTCCTGGGCCGAGTTCAGCAGATGCACCGGCATCAAGATCAGCTACGAGGGCTCGAACGACTTCGAGTCCCAGCTGCCGGTCCGGGTGGCCGGCGGCAACACCCCGGACTTCGCGATCGTCCCGCAGCCCGGCCTGCTGGCGCAGATGGTGAAGAGCGGCAAGGTGGTGAAGCCGCCCGCGCAGACGGTCAGCAACGAGGACCGCTGGAGCCCGGTGTGGAAGACCTACGGCTCGGTCAACGGCACGTTCTACGCGGCGCCGATGAGCGCCAACATGAAGTCGCTGGTCTGGTACTCGCCGAAGACCTTCCGGGCGGCCGGGTACGAGGTGCCGAAGACCTGGGCGGACCTGATGGCGCTCAGCGACCGGATCGCCAAGGCCGGTGCCACCAAGCCGTGGTGCGGCGGCATCGCCTCCGGCACCGCGACCGGCTGGCCGGCCACCGACTGGCTGGAGGAGGTGGTGCTGGGCACGTACGGCGGTGACGTCTACGACCAGTGGGTGGGCCACAAGGTGAAGTTCTCCGACGAGAAGATCACCACGGCGATGCGGACCGTGGCCGACTGGATGCAGAACCCGGCCTGGGTCAACGGCGGCTACGGCGACGTTAAGTCGATCGCCACCACGACCTTCCAGGACGCGGGCGCGCCGATCCTCAGCGGCAAGTGCGCGATGCTCCAGCAGGCCTCGTTCTACAAGGCGCAGTGGCCCAAGGACACCAAGGTCGGCCCGGACGGCGACGTCTTCGCCTTCCAGCTGCCGGCGGTGAACCCGGCCGTCCCCAACCCGGTCGAGGGCGGCGGCGAGTTCCTGGCCGCGTTCGCGAACCGGCCCGAGGTGCAGGCGGTGCAGAACTACCTGTCCAGCTCGGAGTGGGCGAGCAGCCGGGTGCGGACCGCGACCGGCTGGGTCTCGGCCAACCAGGGCGTGGACAAGAGCCTCTACACCGATCCGGTCGACCGGCTGTCGGCGGACGCGCTCACCGACCCGGCGGCGACCTTCCGCTTCGACGGCTCCGACCTGATGCCGGCCGCCGTCGGCGCGGGGCAGGAGTGGAAGTCGCTGACGGCCTGGTTCGCGGAGGGGCAGTCGATCCAGAAGACCGCGGCCGACATCGACGCCGCCTGGCCGCAGTAGCCGCCGGGGTGCGGAGGCCGGTGGTGGCCGCCGCCACGGCGTCCCGCACCGGCGTCCGCACCGGCGTCCGCACCGGCGTCCGCACCGGCCCCCGCACCGGCGTCCCGCCACGGCACCGCCGGCGCACCGGCGGGCGGTGGCCGCACCGGCGTCGGCCCGACGGGGCGCCACCAGGACCACCTGTCGAGGGCGGTGCGGGGCCACCCACCCGCACCGCCCGCCCCCTTCCCCGAGCACCAGGAGGGACGCACAGCCATGTCCGTACCCGCAACCCCGTCACCGTCCGCCGCGCTGGCCTCCGGCGCGTGGGGCGACGCGGCGGTCAAGTTCGGCAACAGCCTCGGCGCCGTGGCGGGCTTCCTCGGCATCCTGCTGCTGGTGTTCCTCGCGGCCGGCCGGGCCCGGGGCCGGTCCTCCCGCCCGCTGGCGGTGGCGGTCTTCCTCGGCCCGGCCGTGGTGCTGCTGTCGGTGGGCCTGGTGGTGCCGCTGATCCGGACCGTCTACCTGAGCCTGCAGAACGACGACGGCACCCGGTTCGTCGGCGGGGAGAACTTCGGGTGGGCGCTCAGCACCGACTCGGTGCAGAAGGTGCTGGTCACCACGCTGCTGTGGCTGGTGGTCGCCCCGCTGGTGGCCACCGGGCTGGGGCTGGTGCTGGCGCTGCTGGTGGACCGGATGCGCGGCCAGGCGGTGTACAAGTCGCTGATCTTCATGCCGATGGCGATCTCGCTGGTCGGCGCCTCGATCATCTTCAAGTTCGTCTACGAGTCGCGCGGCGCGGGGCAGCCGCAGATCGGCCTGCTCAGCCAGCTGGCGATCGCCGCGGGCTGGGACGATCCGCCGAACTGGATGCTCTCGCAGCCGCTGAACACCTTCCTGCTGATGGCGGTGATGGTCTGGGTGCAGACCGGCTTCGCGATGGTGGTGCTGTCGGCGGCGATCAAGGCGATCCCGCACGAGGTGACCGAGGCGGCCCGGCTGGACGGTGCGGGCGGGGTGCGGCTGTTCTGGTACGTCACCGTGCCGATGATCCGCACCACGCTGGTGGTGGTGCTGACCACCATCATGATCATCACCCTGAAGGCCTTCGACATCGTCCGCACCATGACCGGCGGCAACTTCGGCACCCAGGTGCTGGCCAACGAGATGTACTCGCAGTCCTTCGTGCAGTTCAACACCGGCCGGGGCGGCGCCCTGGCGGTGATCCTCTTCCTCGCGGTGCTGCCCCTGGTGGCCTACAACATCGTCCAGCTGCGGAAGGAGCGTCGGGTCCGATGAGCGGACGCATCACCGACAAGCGCGTGCGCGCCCCGCACGGCAGCCCGGTCCGGAAGGCCTTCAGCAGCCCGTTGGCCTCGGTCTTCGTGATCGCGGTGACCGTCCTGTGGACGATCCCGACCCTGGGCCTGCTGGTGACCTCGCTGCGCCCCAAGCAGGACGTCACCGCGAACGGCTGGTGGAACGCCCTGCTCCACCCGGACCTCGGGCTCGACAACTACCACACGGTGCTGTTCGAGGGCGGCTTCGGCGTCTCGACCGGACTGATGCCCTTCCTGGTCAACTCGCTGGCGATCAGCGTCCCGGCCACGCTCTTCCCGCTGGTGCTGGCCGCGATGGCGGCCTACGGGCTGGCCTGGGTGAGGTTCCGGGGGAGCGACACGGTGTTCTTCGCCGTGTTCGCGCTCCAGGTGGTGCCGATCCAGATGGCGCTGATCCCGCTGCTGCGGCTGTTCTCCGGGGGCGCGCACCTCGGCTCGCTGACGCTGGTCCCGGCGGTGGACCTGAAGGGTAGCTACGCGCCGGTCTGGCTGGCGCACACCATGTTCGCGCTGCCGCTCGCGGTGTTCCTGCTGCACAACTTCATCGCCCAGCTGCCGCGCGACCTGATGGAGGCGGCGGTGGTGGACGGCGCCTCGCACTTCAAGATCTTCCGGTCGATCGTGCTGCCGCTCTGCACCCCGGCGCTGGCCTCGTTCGCGATCTTCCAGTTCCTCTGGGTCTGGAACGACCTGCTGGTCGCGCTCACCTTCGCCGGCGGCACGCCGGAGGTGGCGCCGATGACGGTCCGGCTGGCGCAGCTGTCCGGGTCCTTCGGCGGGCGCTGGGAGCTGCTGACGGCCGGGGCGTTCCTGTCGATCATCGTGCCGCTGATCGTCTTCTTCAGCCTGCAGCGCTACTTCGTCCGGGGGCTGCTGGCCGGATCGGTCAAGGGGTAGCCGGGGGCGGACGGGTGGTCAGGGGGTTCTGAACGCGTTCAGAAGTGATTTTTGAACTTGTTCAGAATGGTCTACAGTCGGCTGCATCCGCGGTGCCGGGAGCGCCGCCGGCGGGTTGTCCCCGGGGCGGCTCCCGCATGCCCACCGACCACTGAGGGGGACTCATGTCCGGTCCGTCCACGCCCGCGTCCGAGCCCGACCAGCCGTTCGGTCCGGCGTCCGAGCCCGACCAGCCGTTCGGTCCGGCGTCCGAGCCCGACCAGCCGTTCGGTCCGGCGTCCGGCCCGCTCGGCGCCTCCGTGCCCGGCCCGCACTGGGGGGCCGGCGCACCCGTCCCGTCCTCCTCCCTCTGGCTGCGCCCGAGTGACCCCGGGCGCAAGGCGGCCGCCACGCCCCGCGTCCTCCTCCTCGCGCTGCTCACCGGGCTGCTGACGTCCTGGCTGCTGAACGACGGCCTCGGCGCCAACCTGCTGGTCTGCGCGGCCGGCACCGCCGCCGCGGCGGGTCTGGCCGCCCGTGCGGCGGGCCGCCGCATCCGGCCCTGGACGGTCGTGTGGAGCCTGCTCGCCGCCGCCCTGCTCGTCGTCCCGGCGCTCTGGGAGGCGGGCTGGCCCGTGATGCTGGCCGTCGTGTGCGCGCTCGGACTGGCCTCGCTCGCGCTGCACGGCGGCCGCCGCTGGCCGGGCGTCCTGCTCCCGCTGCCCGCGATCCTCTGGCAGCTGCCGCCGGGGGTGCTCTGGCTCGTCGACGGCCTGCGCGGCCGGAGTCTGCCCGGCCGCGGCCGGATCGTGCCGGTGTTCAAGGCGCTCGCGGTCGCCGCCGTCCTGCTCACCGTCTTCGGCGTGCTGTTCGCGGGCGCCGACGCCGCCATGGCGGACCTGCTCTCCGGGCTCAGCCCCAGCCTCGACCTCGACCGGGTGCCGCTGCGCTTCGTGCTGTTCGTGCTCGGGGCGCTCACCGCGCTCGGGTTCGCCCACATCGCGGCCGGACCGCGACGCTGGGACCGCACGGTCGTCCGGCCCGGCCGGGCCCGGGGCCGGCTGGAGTGGGCCCTGCCGCTGGTCGCGCTCAACCTGATGTTCGGCGTCTTCGCGGTGATCCAGGCCCTGGTCGTGCTCGGCGGTGCGGACGCCGTCCTGCGCAACACCGGGATGAGCCGCTCCGAGTACGCCCGGCAGGGCTTCTGGCAGCTCAGCGCGATCACCGTGCTGACCCTGGCCGTGGTGGCGGTCGCCAAGCGCTGGGCGCCGCGCGCCACCCCGGCCGACCGGCGGGTGGCGCGGATCCTGCTCGGCGCGCTCTGTCTGCTCGCCCTGGTCGTGGTCGCCTCGGCGCTCGGCCGGATGTGGTTCTACGTCGACGCCTCCGGGCTGACCAGGCTGCGGCTCTGGGTCCTGGTGGTGGAGGGCTGGCTCGGCGTCGTCTTCCTGCTGCTGATCACCGCGGGCCTGACCCGCGGGGCCGGCTGGCTGCCGCGCGCCGTGCTCCTCAGCGGCATGCTGTCGGTCGCGGCCTACGGGCTGGCCGGTCCGGACGCGATCATCGCGGAGCAGAACGTCTCCCGGTACGAGCGGGCGCTCGCCGCCGACCCGCGGACCGCGCGGATCGACCTGCGCAACGTCCGCGACCTCTCGGCCGACGCGGTGCCCGCGCTGGACCGGCTGCCCGGCGCCCAGCGGACCTGCGCGCTGCAGGTGATCGCGGCGGACCTCGCGGACCACCCGAAGCCCTGGTACGCCGCCGGCGCCTCGGCCGCCCGGGCCCGGGAGATCCTGGCGCAGCGGCCCGCGGTGGAGCGGCCGGCGGGCGGGCGCAGTGCCTGCGAGCAGGCCGGGATGCCGTTCGAGGACATCTGGTACTGACGCCGGGGCCCGCACCGCCGGTGAGGGTGGGGGAAACGGCCGGGCCGGCCGGGAGCGTGGTGCTCCTGGCCGGCCCGGTGGCGGTGTGCCGCGGCGGGTGGTGGCCCGCGGTGCGCTGCGGCGGGGCTCAGTGCATCGCGACGCCGGCGGTCTGGCTGGGCAGGTCGCTGGCCTTGGCCTTGATCACGAAGACCGCGACGATCAGCGCCAGCCCGGCGAGCACGGCGCCCACGATGAACCCGTGCGAGATGCCCTGGGCGAGGACGGAGTTGGCGGCCTCGGTGCCCTTCGGGAACTCGTGGTGCTGCTGGAAGTAGGCCAGCTGGTCCGGAGTGGCCGACGACATGAAGCCGGGCGCCTGGGCCTTGCCCTCGGCGGTGGCGTAGTGCGCGAAGACCGTGGTCAGGATCGACAGGCCGAGCGAACCACCGATCTGCTGCATCGAGTTGAGCAGACCGGACGCGGCGCCGGTCTCCTCCCCGGCCACACCCGCGACCGAGAGGAGCATCACCGGGACGAAGATCAGGCCCATGCCGAAGCCGAAGATCACCGTGGGGCCGAGCACCCCGTCGACGTAGCCGCTGTCCTTGCTCATCTGGGTGAGCCAGGTGAGGCCGACGGTGACCAGCAGCGCGCCGCCCGCCATGAACGGCTTCGGGCCGTACTTGGCCTGGAGGGAGGAGGCGAGCTGCGCCGCGATGATGATCGCCACACTGATCGGGAGGAAGGAGACGCCGGCCTTCAGCGGGCTGTAGCCGAGCGGGCCCTGCACGAAGAGCGTGATGTAGAAGAAGATGCCGAACATGGCCGCGGCCAGGCAGAGCATCATCACCAGGCCGCCGGTGCGGTTGCGGTCGGCGAACAGGTGCAGCGGGGTGATCGGCTGGTCGGTGCGGCGCTCGATCACCAGGAACGCGGCCAGCAGCAGGGCGCCGGCGGCGAACGAGCCGAGCGTGACGCTGTCCGACCAGCCGTCCGAGGCGGCCCGGATGAACCCGTAGACCAGGCCGACCAGGCCCAGCGTCGAGGTCAGCGCGCCCGGCAGGTCGAAGCGGCCCGCGGTGCGCTCGGACTCGGCGATGTAGCGGGGTGCGGCGAGCGCGATCAGGGCCGCGATCGGCACGTTGACGAAGAAGACCCAGCGCCAGTCCAGGTACTCGGTGAGCAGACCGCCGGCCAGCAGGCCGATCGCGGCGCCCGAGCCGGCCACCGCCGAGAACACGCCGAACGCCTTGTTGCGTTCCGGCCCCTCCTCGAAGTTGGTGGCGATCAGTGCGAAGGCCGTCGGTGAACAGATCGCGCCGCCGATGCCCTGGAGCGCGCGGGCCGCGAGCAGCATGCCGCCGTCCTGGGCGAAGCCGCCGAGCAGGGAGGCGAAGCCGAACAGCAGGGTGCCGAAGATGAACACCCGGCGGCGGCCGAGGATGTCGCCGGCGCGCCCGCCGAGCAGCAGCAGCCCGCCGAAGGTCAGCGTGTAGGCGTTGATGACCCACGACAGGTTGGTGGTGGAGAAGTTCAGCGCGTCCCGGATCTGCGGCAGTGCGATGTTCACGATGGTGGCGTCGAGCACCACCATCAGCTGGGTGGCCGCGATGACGGTCAGGGTGATGCCCTTGCCCCGGCCGTTCCCGCTCTGCGGTGGTGAGGTCTTGCTGAGTGTGTCGGAGATAGCCACGTGTGTGCCCCCTGCTGGCTATGTGCCTGGCTGTGTGCTGGGTGCTGCGTCCGCTGCGGACCGATTGGTCCGGCGTGTCCCGCGTGTCCCGCGTTCTGGGTGCGGGCTGGCGCGGGCTAGGAAGGAACGGGATCGTTCACTAATCTGGACGATATCCTGGTTCCAATTGTGAACGCAAGCGTTCTCTAAGGGTGGTGGCGATGGAGCGGCTGGTGCGGCGCCTGACGGCGGACCGGGCGACCGGGAGGGCGGGCTCCCGCGCGCCGGAGGCGGGGGCGTCGCCCCCGCGGCCCGCGGCGCAGCCGGCCCCTGTACCCGTGCCCCACTGCCCGGTTCAGGTCGCCCGCGAGGCCCTCGCGCGGCCGGGCCGGCGGCGGGGGAAGGAGTTGGAGAACGCGATCTTCGAGGCCGCGCTCGACCAGCTCACCTCCGGCGGGTACGCGCGGCTGACGATGGAAGGGGTCGCCGGCGCGGCGCGGACCGGGAAGGCCGCGCTCTACCGGCGCTGGGCGTCCAAGGACGAGCTGGTCATCGACGCCCTGGACGCCACTCTGCCACGCCCCTACGACACCCCGGACCTCGGGTCCGCCCATCGTGAATTGCTCCAGCTCATCGAGGGGTTCGCCGGGGCGATGGGCTCGCGGCCGGGCGCCGCCATCCAGGTGCTGATGGGCGAGATCGACCATGAACGGGCCGAGGTGTTCAAGGAGTTCATCACCCGGCGGGTGATCGAGCCGACCACGGAGACCATCCTGGCGATCCTGCGCCGGGGCGCCGAGCGCGGTGACGTCCGGCCCGGCGCGGCCACCCCGGTCGTCGCGGACGTCGTTCCGGCGATGCTGCTCTACCAGGTGAAGATCTGCGGTCGGCGCAACCTCGGGCCGGAGTACGTGGCCCGGCTGGTGGACGAGGTGCTGCTGCCGATCATCCGGGTCTGAGCGGGGACGGCGGGGACGGCGGGAGTAGCGGGAGTAGCGGCGGGACGGGCAGGGCGGGCGGGAGCGGCGGGCCGGGCGGGACCGGCAGGCGGCGGGAGCAGCGGGCCGGTGGGTCCTGCGGCGGGCTTAGGCTGGATGTCGCCAGGGCGGACGGGTCGTTCGCGGCGGCCCGCTCTCCCGGCGGGCCCGACCTCCCGTCGGGTCCGCCCGTGGGTCCGGCCCGGCGAGCCCGTCCATCTCTCCTCCCGCCGAACGGAAGCCCCCGATGCCCATCGTCCCGCCGACGCACTCCGTCGAGCGCTCGCTCCGCCGCGCCGGCGCCAGGATCGTCGTCGGCCTGGACGAGGTCGGGCGCGGCGCCTGGGCCGGCCCGGTCACCGTGGGGGCCGCCGTCACCGGCCTGCGCAGGGCCCCGGAGGGGCTGACCGACTCCAAGCTGCTCACCGAGCTGCGCCGCCGCGCGCTGGCCCCGGTCCTCGCCGACTGGGTCACCGCGTACGCGCTCGGCCACGCCTCGCCGCAGGAGTGCGACGAGCTCGGCATGACGGCGGCGCTGCGGCTGGCCGCCGTCCGGGCCCTGGAGGCCCTGCCGGTCGAGCCCGACGCGGTGATCCTGGACGGCAAGCACGACTACCTGGGCGGCCCCTGGCGGGTGCGCACCGTGATCAAGGGCGACCAGTCCTGCATCTGCGTCTCCGCCGCCTCGGTGCTCGCCAAGGTCCACCGCGACGGCCTGATGGCCGAACTCGGCGAGGCGCACCCGGAGTACGGCTTCGCGGACAACGCCGGCTACCCGTCCCCGGTGCACCGGGCGGCCCTGGAGGAGCACGGCCCCACCGAGCAGCACCGGCTCTCCTGGGCGTACCTGGACGGGCTGCCGAAGTGGCGTCACCTGAAGCGCGTCCGGGAGGTTCCGGGTGCGCGCGAAGACTCCGCCGACGAACAGTTGGCGCTCGGTTTCTGACGGTCCGTCGGAATTGCCCCCGGTGGGGGTGTCGACTCCGCGGTGCCCAATGGGTGGGGCGCCCGTGCGCGTTCGACCGGCATTTGATAGATATCCGGGTATGCCTGTCTTCCCCGAGGAGCCGGAGATTCACGAGAGCCTCCCGGGCCCCGGCGTTCCCTTCCCCCGCGAGTCGGACGCACAAGCCCTCCACACGCCCGCCAGCAGCGGCGCCACCGCCACCGCACCCACCACCGTCGCCGCCGTGCCGGTGCCCGGCCCCCGTCCGGCACCGCCGCGCGCGGCACCCCCGCGCGCCGACCGCCCCGGTCCGCCGCGGCTCATCCCCAAGCCCGGGCCGGCGCCGCGCCGTCCCGCCGAGGCCGTGCCGCAGGTCGAGGTCCAGCGGGTCGCCGCGGCCCCGGCCCAGGCGCTGGACCGAGCGGACGAGGCCGTCGACCGGCTGCTGGACGCCGGCCGCGACCCGGGGCAGATCCTGGTGCTGACGCTCGGCGAGGCGCACCCCTGGCAGCAGCACGAGCTCTCCTTCGGCGAGGAGCGCTACTGGGCGCAACTCGCCGAGGGCGGTGACGTGTTCTACGCCGACGCCGGGCTGGCCCGGCCGGTGAGCCGCGAGGTGGTCGTCCTGGTCGCCAACGGCGGCCCGGCCGCCCGGGCCGCCGAGGCCTACACCGCGGCCCTCGGCCGCGCGACCGCCTTGCTCGTGGTCTGCGGGGAGGCCGGTCCGGCCGCCGCGGCCGGACGCCCGGGCAGGGCCTGACCCCGACCGATCCACCCCGGGTCCGGTGCCGCACGGCAACGGACCCGGGGTCCGTCGTATCCGGGGCCCGTCCTCCGGGCCCGTCTTCCGGGTCCGTCGTACCGGGCGTCGTCGCCCGGACCGGCCGAGCCCGTGGCGGACCGCCCCGTCCGTCGCACCGTCGGCCCTGCCGTGCCGCGGTCGTCCTGTCGGGTGGGGCGCCGTCGGCCGCGCCGGAGTCGCGGGCGGCCGGCCCGGGGCGGCGCGAGCGGTGTCGGGAGGTCAGCGGGTGCCGGTGCGGCGGGCCGGTTCGACGGCGGTGACCCGCGCCGGGGTCCACGGGTGCTCGGACTGGCGGGAGTGCGGCGACCGGTCGCTCCGCTGGGCCCGCTCGGGCGCCTGGTGCCGGGCGCGCTGGGCGCGCGGCGTCTCCAGGGCCGAGCGCGGGGGCAGCTCCGTCACGGTGTGCACCGGCCCGTCGGCCCATGAACCCGCGTGCGGATCGCGCCCGCTGCGGCCGTCCCCGAGGACCTGCCAACCCGCCGGGGTGAGGCCGACGTAGGAGCCGCAGCGCAGCCCGTGCAGCGCGGACGCGTCGCGGAGCGCCCACATCCAGGCGCCGTCCTGCTCCGTCCAACCGGGTGCGCCCTCGCGGCAGCGCAGCAGTACGGCCGTGCGGGCCGGCCGGGCCAGCCGCAGGTCGTGCGGGGTGATCTGGCGCAGCTGGGTGAGCAGGGCGTTGCGGTGCTGCCAGCCGTCGGTGTCGTGCGGCCAGGGTGCGAACGAGGCCGAGGCGGCCAGGTGGTGCAACGCGTCGAGGACGGCGACCACGACCGTGCCCGGTTGCGGCAGGTGGCGCTGGTGCAGTTCCAGGACGAAGTCGCGCGGGTCGCGCAGCAACGGGATCCCCGAGGCGCTCCAGGTCTCCAGGTCCAGGAGCCGTCTGGGCGACGAACTCCGGGCGAGGGGATGCTGACCTCGGCCGATACCGTTGATCACGATCCTCCTTCCTGACCCACGGGCATGCGGGCGCCTGGGTACGACGAAGGCCGGGTCCAGCGGACCGGATTTCGGGTACGCGCCAATTCTCGCGGTAGTGGGGCCGGAGCGGCAACGATGAAATGATGAACGCCACCCGAAAGCCCATGTTCTGCCGGATATGTTCCAGGGCGGCCTGAGTCTCGCTCAGGCGGCGCCGGACCATGATCCGGGCGTCGCGTGAGCGCCCGGTGGACCGCCGTCCGTGCGGTGACCACTCCTTTTTCCGATCACGCCGTCCGGCGGGTCCGTGAGGCTCCGACTTTCTCCCTTCGTTAGGCCATTCGAGTGAGGGTGTGTCGGTGGGCGACTGCTGGTGTCACCCCTGCACGGCCAGCACCAGGGGCAGCACCGCGCTCGCCCCGGCCCGGCGCAGCAGCCGGGCGGCGACCGTGACCGTCCACCCCGAGTCGACCAGGTCGTCCACCAGCAGCACCGGCCCGCCGGCCGCGGCCACCGCCTGGGCGACCTCCGGCGGCAGCACCAGCGCGCCGGCCAGCGAGTGCAGCCGCTGGGCGCTGTTGCTGCGCGCGCCGTGCGGCGGCCGGCCGTCGGCGTACTCGATCCGGCCCAGCAACGGCATCCGCCCGATCTCGGCGATGCGCGCGCCGAGGCTGTCCACCAGGCGGGGCCTGGTGGACGAGGCCATCGTCACCACGCCCACCGGCCGTTCCAGCCGGGTGCCCTCCGCCGTCGCGGGCCCCGCCCAGCCGCCCGGGCCGCGGGCCCAGTCCGCCAGCACCGCCACCAGGGCGTCCACCGCCTCGCCGGGCACCGGCGCGTCCGGGGCCTGCTCGGCGAGCAGGGTGCGCAGCCGGGTGCCCCAGCCGATGTCGGAGAGCCGGCCGAGCGCCCGCCCGTTCTCCGCCTGCTCGCCCGCCGGGATCCGGCCCTTCAGCGGCACGCCCACCGCGTCCATCCCGGTCGGCCAGAGCCGGCGCGGCTCGAAGCTGACGCCCGGGCGGCCGAGTGCGGCCCGGGCCGCCTCCAGCGCCGCGGCCGAGACCTCCGGGGTGAGCAGCGGCCCCGCGCAGTTGTCGCACCGGCCGCAGGGCCGGGCCTGGTCGTCGTCGAGCTGGCGGCGCAGGAACTCCATCCGGCAGCCGGTGGTCGACGCGTACTCGCGCATCGCCCGCTGCTCGGCCTCGCGGGAGGCGGCGACCTTGGCGTACCGGTCGGTGTCGTACGCCCAGCTCTGGCCGGTGGCCGTCCAGCCGCCCTTGACCCGGCGGACGGCGCCGTCCACGTCGAGCACCTTGAGCATGGTCTCCAGCCGGGTGCGGCGCAGGTCCACCCGGGGCTCCAGGGCGGCGGTGGAGAGCGGCCGGCCGGCTCCGGCCAGCGCGTCGATGGTGCGGCGGACCTGCTCCTCGGGAGGGAAGGCCAGCGAGGCGAAGTAGCGCCAGATCGCCTCGTCCTCGCGGCCGGGCAGCAGCAGCACCTCGGCCCGGTCGACGCCGCGCCCGGCCCGGCCGACCTGCTGGTAGTAGGCGATCGGGGAGCTGGGCGAGCCGAGGTGCACCACGAAGCCGAGGTCGGGCTTGTCGAAGCCCATGCCCAGCGCGGAGGTGGCGACCAGCGCCTTGACCCGGTTGGCCAGCAGGTCGGCCTCGGCGGTGCGGCGCTCGGCGTCCTCGGTGCGGCCGGAGTACGAGGCCACCGGGAAGCCCCGCTCGCGCAGGAAGGCCGTGACCTCCTCGGCCGCGGCCACCGTCAGGGTGTAGACGATGCCCGAGCCGGGCAGCCGGTCGAGGTGGTCGGCCAGCCAGGCCAGCCGGTGCGCGGGGTCGGGCAGGGCCAGGACGCCGAGGGTCAGGCTCTCCCGGTCGAGCGGACCGCGCAGCACCAGGGCGCGCTCGTCGGTGCCGCCGGTGCCGAGCTGCTCGGCGACGTCCGCGGTGACCCGGGCGTTGGCGGTGGCGGTGGTGGCCAGCACGGGGACGCCGGGCGGGAGCTCGGCGAGCATCGTGCGCAGCCGGCGGTAGTCGGGGCGGAAGTCGTGGCCCCAGTCCGAGATGCAGTGGGCCTCGTCGACCACCAGCAGCCCGGTGGAGGCGGCGAGCTTGGGCAGCACCTGGTCGCGGAAGTCGGGGTTGTTCAGCCGCTCGGGGCTGACCAGCAGGACGTCGACCTTCCCGGCGGAGACCTCGGCCTGGACCTCGTCCCACTCGTCGGTGTTGGCGGAGTTGATCGTCCGGGCGTGGATGCCGGCCCGGGCCGCCGAGTCGACCTGGTTGCGCATCAGGGCGAGCAGCGGGGAGACGATCACGGTGGGCCCCGCGCCGCGGGCCCGGAGCAGGGCGGTGGCGATGAAGTAGACCGCGGACTTCCCCCAGCCGGTGCGCTGCACGACGAGGGCGCGCCGGTGGTCGACCACGAGGGCCTCGATGGCCGTCCACTGGTCCTCGCGCAGGGCGGCCCCGGGCCCGGCGAGCTCGCGCAGGACGGCCTCGGCCCGCGCCCGGACCTCGGCGCGGTCGTCGGCGGTGGCGGTGGTGTGGTTCTCGGGCTGCTGCATGGCGTCCATGTAACCCCGTGCCGCCGACAAGGGGCGAATGCCGGGGTGGCGGAGGTGGTGGAGCCGGGATGTATTTCATCCGCTCTTCCGCTGAACGGGCGCTGACTTTCACCCGCAGGAGTGGCCCCGATGTGCGCCGAATGAGTGAAGCGAAAAAAGAGGGCGGAGTTATCCACAGGAAATGAGAAAGATCCGACGGGTCTTCCGGATTGCGCGACCCTTCCGGTCATGAACGCCATGAACAACGACCCCGTCGTCCTGTCCCTCGGCCCGGCCTCCGGCCACCGGCCGGTCACCCTGCGCGGCCCGGCCGACATGGCCGAGCTGCTCCCCTACCTCCTGGGGTTCTACCCCGACGACAGCATCGTGGCGGTCGGTCTCCAGGGCCCCGGCCTGCGCCAGGGCGGCGTGATCCGGGCGGACGTGCCGGATTCGCCCGAGCACTGGCCGGCGGCCGCGGACGAGACGGCCGCGCTGCTGCTCGCCCTCTCCGAGCGCCACGGGGACCGCCCGCACCAGGTGCTCCTCTACCTCTGCCGGGACTCCACCGCCGCGCACGCCCCGCCGGCCGTGGAGGGCCTGCGTCCCTTGGCGGACGCCCTGCGCGCGGCCTTCGCGCGCAGGGGAGTGGCGGTCAAGGAGTCGCTCTGCGTCTCCGACGGCCGCTGGTGGTCCTTCCTCTGCCGCCGCGAGGGCTGCTGCGATCCGGCGGGCAACCCGGTCCACCGGGTGCCCGGCCCGGGCGCGGCGGCCGCCGCCGCGGCCTTCGCCGGACTCGCCCCGCGCGGCAGCCGCAAGGCGATCATCGGCGGGCTGGCGCCGGTCGGGCCGCCGGCCGCGGAGGCCCAGCGGGCGGCGCTCGCCCGGGTCGGCGCGGGGGCCGCCGCGGCCGGTGAGAGCCGGGGTCCGGCCGCTGCCGCGTCCCGGGAGCGGGGCGGCGAGCTGCTCGACCAGGTCTTCGCCGAGTTCGCGGCCGGCGCCCGCGAGGTCGACGAGGAGCGGGCGGCCCGGCTGCTGGTCGCCCTGCGCGACCGGCGCACCAGGGACCGCGGTGTGGAGTACAGCCGCCCCGCCGAGCTGGCGCCCGCCGAGCGGCTCTGGCGCTTCCTGGCCCGGCGCGCGGTGCCGCCCTACGAGGGCTGCGCGGTGGCCCCGCTGACTCTGCTGGCCTGGGCCTCCTGGGTCGCGGGGGACACCGCGACGGCCCGCGTGGTGCTCGGCCACGTCCTCCGGCTCGACCCCTCCTACCTGCTGGCGGAGCTGCTGTACGAGTCCCTGAACGACGGCATGGTGCCCGACGGCCTGCTCGCGGCCGTCGAGGCGCAGCGGCGGCGGCGCGAGGCGGGCGGGCCCGCCCAGGCGCCGGTCGGCGAGCCCGCGCGGACCCCCGCGCCGGTGCCGACACCCGCCCGGGATCCGGACCTCGACGGGGAGCCGCCGGCCGCCGCGGGACCGGGCGGCGGGCCCGGCGGGCGGCCCGGTCCCTCGGGTGCCGGGCGCGGTCGCCGCGGTGCCAGGCGGAAGGCGGCCCGGGCCGGTCGGGCCGCACCGGTCGCGTCGCCGGAGAGCGGGCGCGGCGCCGCAGGTCCGTCCGCTCCCGACCCGGGCCCCTCCGGGGCGGCGCCGGAGCAGGCGGGCCCGGGGGCGCTCGCCCTGCTCCCGGTGCCCGGGTGCGCCCCGGGCGGACTTCGGGAGAGGTCTTCCCGGGGCCTGCGGCTCGGCCGGGCTTCGGCGGGCGGGTCGGTGGCCGCGCCGCACGCCGGCGGGCGCCACCGGTGCCGGGGCGTGCGGAGGGCGGCGAGGGGGGTCAGGCGTGCGCAGTGACCTCCGCTGCGGGCTGCCGCGGGCGGCCCGCAGCCGGGCCGCCCGGCTCGACCGGGGGCCGCTACGCCTCGCCGTGCGCCATCTTGATCAGCCGGTCGAGGACCTTCCCGCCGCTCACCCGCAGGCCGTCGTGCTCCCATTCGTTGGTGACCCAGGTCCGCAGGCCGCGCACCGCGCGGGCGGTCTCCAGCGAGTCGGCGGTGTCCACGTACATGTCGTCGTGGTAGGCCGCCGCCACGACGGGCACCGTGTTGGCGGCCAGCCGCGCCGGGTCGTACAGGTCCGGCCAGTCCGCGCGGGCGGCGAGCAGGTCCGCGGTCTCCTTCAGCGGGCGCAGCGCCGGATCGGTGTCGAACATCCAGGGGTAGATCATCTCCCCGGTGAACAGCACCGGGGCGTCGGAGTCCAGCGCGGCCCGGGCGTCGAACTGCGGGAACTCCTTGCGGACCCGCTCGGCGGCCCAGGCGGTGCCGCCGGCGTCCACCGAGCGCTGGCCGTAGATCGACTCGTGCAGCACGGCGTACAGCGGGCCCTCGGCGAAGGACGCCTTGGCCTGGACACCGGCCAGGAAGGTGTCGGAGAGCTCCGGGCCGTCCACGCCGTCCACCCAGGCCTCCTCCAGCAGGTGGTGGAGGGCGCCCGAGCCGCTGCCGCCGCCCAGCATCATCCCGAGGGCCTGGAAGGCCTCGACGGTCAGCCGGCCGCCGTCGGGCAGCGGCGCCGGGGCGGCCGCGAGGTGCGCCGCGATCCGCCGCACCGCCTCGACGTCCTGCGGGAACCGTGCGTAGTGGTCCTCGTTCTTCCGGACGACCCGGGGGTAGGCGGCGCGGTAGACGTCGTCCGCCGAACTGCCGAGTCCGGCCAGACCGCCGGTGATGAAGGCTTCGGTCAGGCCCTCGGGGGCGAGGGAGAGGTAGGTGAGGGTGCAGAAGCCGCCGAAGCTCTGGCCGAGCAGGCTCCAGCGCCGCTCCGCGCCGAGCAGCCGGTGCCGGATCAGCTCGGCGTCCCGGACGATCGAGTCCGCGCGGAAGTGCGCCAGGTAGTCGGCCTGCGCCCCGGGGCCGCCGCGCCGGGCTAGGGTCTGCCGGTTCGCGGGGGTGGACCGCCCGGTGCCGCGCTGGTCGAGCAGCAGCACCCGGTAGTCGTCGAGGGCGCGGTCCAGCCAGGCATCCCGGCCCAGTGGGCGGTTGGCCTTGCCGCCGGGGCCGCCCTGGAGGAAGAGCAGCCAGGGCAGGTCGGCCTGCTCGCGGCCGGCGGCGACCACCTCGCGGGCGTAGACCTCGATCTGTTCGCCCTGCGGGGCGGCGTGGTCGAGCGGGAGCTGGAAGACGTGGTCGGTCGTGACAATCCCGGGCAGCCGGCTGACGGTGGACATGCAACTCCTCGGTCTCTGCTGGTCACAGCGATGGGGTCGCGGCTCACGGGGTCACCGGGTGCGGGCGCCGCGACCTCCGCACCGTATCCTGGCCGCGGTCGGGCGCCGGTTCGACGCCGGCCGTCCACTCGACCAGGAGTACGGCACCGCACCGGAGCCGGCTCCGGCGTGGTCCACGGGCCGGAGCGCGGCGTCCGCCGCCCGGTGGCGGGCCCACGAGGCCGCCCCGGCGGAGCGACGGTGACGGCCGGACGCTGACGGTGCGGCCGGTGACGGCCCGACAGCGGTGGTACGACCGCCCGCGGGGGCCCGGTGTGAGAGGCCGCACCCGGTGTCGGCCGTGACCTGGGGGCGGTGCGCGGCGTTGACCCCGGGGGCCCTGCGCCCGGCCGCCCGGCGGGCCCGGGCGCCAGGACCGACGACCCGTCGGGCACCGTGGCGGGCCGGGGCGGGCGAGGGGCGTCGCGCCGGTACCCGTCCGGTACCGCGCACCGCTTGGCACGACCCGGCACCGGGTACGGCCGGACAAGCACAGCCGCCGACGGGGCACCCCGTCGGCCCGCACCACCAGCACGCGATCGAGCATGCTCGCGGCCCACCGGCCTGACCCGGCCACCGGACCGCCGAGGGGAGGAGAGTCCGGTGACCGCCATGAGGCCACCACAGGCCATGCCGGCCGAGAGCGTGGTCGGCGCGCCGCCGAGACCGGGCGGCCGCGCCGACCAGGTCCCGGCCGGCGGGCCGGCGGGAGCGCCCGCCGGGCCGGGCCGACCCGCGGCCCCGCCGCGGCCGCAGCCGCCCGCCGTCCACCACGCGGTGCTCTGCGTCAACGCCCCCGGGATGGCCGCCTCCGGGCCGGACGGCCAGCTGCGCGGCCAGGGCCTGCACGGCTTCTACCGGCACGGAGTGCGGGTGCTCGCCCGGATGGAGCTGCGCCTGGGCGGCATGGAGCCGCTGCCGCTCCAGGGCACCTCGACCAGCACGGCGCAGGCCCGCTTCCTCGGCGCCGTGCGCCTGCCCGGTGACCCGGACCCGGATCCGGCGCTCACCGTCGAGCGGCTGCGGCACGCCGACGGCGTCGAGACGGTCATCGTCCGCAACAC
This sequence comes from Kitasatospora sp. NPDC101176, assembly GCF_044768035.1. Lineage (NCBI taxonomy): Bacteria > Bacillati > Actinomycetota > Actinomycetes > Kitasatosporales > Streptomycetaceae > Kitasatospora > Kitasatospora sp. NPDC101176. Next base: position 54,618 of record NZ_JBIWPA010000023.1, on the reverse strand, counting down.
CGGCAGTCGGCCCGCCCGGCTGCCGATGGAGATCGCCCTCGGCACCGACCTCGGCCCGGTCGCCGAGATCGCCGCCGGGCACCGCCCGCCCGACCTGCCCGGCCAGGTGCAGTCCGCCGGTCTGCGCTGGGCGGGCCCCGCGCACAGCGCAGTGGTCAGCGCCAAGCCCTCCCCGCACGCGGTGCTGGCCGGCGCCGGAGTGCTCCGGTGGGACTTGGAGGTCCAGCCCGGCGCCCGCTGGTCGGTCGAGCTGCGCGTCGAGCTGGAGAGCGCGGCCCCGGGTCCGCGCCCGCCCGGCGGCCGCGGCACCGGTGTGCCGCTGCCCTGGGCGGAACCCGAGGTCCGCTGCGACGACGCCCGGGCCGCCCAGCTGGTCACCCGTTCGCTGGACGCCCTCGGCGGGCTGCTGTTCGCCGATCCGGACCGCCCGACCGACCTCTACCCGGCCTCCGGCGCGCCCTGGCGGTTCGGCCTCGCCCCGGCCGACGCGCTCTGGGCCGCCCGGCTCACCCTGCCGCTCGGCACCCGCCTCGCGGCCGGCACCCTGCGGGCACTGGCCCGCCGTCAGCAGCTCGCCCCCGCCCCCGGCCGCACCGAGGGCCTGCTGCCCGGAGCCCTCCGGCACGGCGGCCCCGAACTGCCGCCCACCTGCACCGCCACCGAGGCCACCCTGCTGTTCGTCACGGTACTGGCCGAGGCCTGGCGCTGGGGCCTGCCCCGGGCGGAGACGGCCGACCTCCTCCCGGCCGCCGAGCGGGCCCTGTCCGCGCTCCGCGACGGCCTGGTCGACGGCTTCGTCACCGACCTCAGCCGCCCGGCGGAGGACCGCGCCGCGCACCCGGTGGCCGCCCGCACCGAGGTCCAGGCCCAGGCCCACCGCGCCGCCCTGCACGGCGCGGACCTACTGGAGGCCTTCGGCCGCCCCGGCGCGCAGGAGTGGCGCGGCTGGGCCGCCGACCTGCGCGGACGCTTCCGCGAGCGGTTCTGGATCGACGACCTCTCCGGCGGCCGGCCCGCCGCCGGGCTCGCCCCGGGCGGCCAGCCGCTGCCGGCCGTCGCCTCCTCCCTGGTCCACCTGCTCGACACCGGGCTCGCCGCCGACGGCGGCCGCCACGAGACCCTGCTGGACCGCGAGCAGACCAGGCTGCTCGCCCAGCGGCTCGCCGCGCCGGAGCTGGACAGCGGCTGGGGTCTGCGCACGCTCAGCGCCAAGTCCCCCCGGTTCAACCCGCTGGGCCACCGCGGCGGCGCGGTGCGCGTCCACGAGACGGCGCTGGCGGTCGCCGGTCTCGCCGAGGCCGGTCACGAGAACGAGGCCGGCGCCCTGCTGGAGGGGCTGCTCGCCGCCGCCGCCCACTTCGAGGGCCGGCTGCCCGAGATGTACGCGGGTGAGCAGCGCACCGCCGGCTGCCCGCCGGTGCCCCATCCGGCGGCGTGCCGCCCCGCGGCCGTCTCGGCGGCCGGCGCCGCCCACGCGGTGTTCGCACTCGCCGGGGTCCGTCCGGACGTCCCGGGCGGCCGGGTGCTGGTCCGGCCGGCCAGCACCGCGCCGCTGGGCGAGCTGGAGCTGACCGGCCTGCGGGTCGCCGGTGAGCCCTTCTCGGTGCGGGTCAGCCGGATCGGCGTGGCGATGGTCGAGGAGGCCTCCGCGGAGCTGCAGCTGGTCGCCCGCTGACCGGCCCCGCCCGGTCGCCGGGTCGGGGCGGGGCCCAGGTGAGGGGAGGCGGAGGGCGGAGCGGCCCGCGGCTGGCGGGTGCGTAGCCGCCCGGCCGCAGTCCGTGCACGGGCCTGTGCTTATCGTCAGAAAGACGACTATGATCGTCGCCATGTCGCGCTACGATCCGTCGGCCTTCCCCCCGTTCGCTGTCACGGTTGACCTGGTGGTTCTGACGGTGCGCGACCACGCGCTCTGCGCCCTGTTGGTCAGACGTGGTGAGCCGCCGTTCCAGGGGTACTGGGCGCTGCCCGGCGGCTTCGTCCGCCCGGACGAGGGCCTGGCCGAGGCCGCCTCCCGGGAGCTGGCCGAGGAGACCGGCCTGCGCGCGCACTCCGCCCCCGGCCACGAGGCCGTCGGCCCCGGCGCGGCCGGCGCACACCTGGAGCAGCTCGCCACCTACGGCCACCCGCAGCGCGACCCCAGGATGCGGGTGGTCAGCGTCGCGTACCTGGTCCTCGCGCCCGACCTGCCGACCCCGCGGGCCGGCGGCGACGCCAGCAGCGCCCGCTGGGCGCCGGTCGTCGAACTGCTCGGCCAGAGCCCGGCCGACGGCGTCCCGCTCGCCTTCGACCACGGGCTGATCCTCGCCGACGGCGTCGAGCGCGCCCGGTCCAAGATCGAGTACTCCTCCCTCGCCACCGCCTTCTGCCCGACCGAGTTCACCGTCGGCGAGCTCCGCCGGGTCTACGAGGCCGTCTGGGGCGTGGCCCTCGACCCGCGGAACTTCCACCGCAAGGTCACCGGCACGCCGGGCTTCCTGCTGCCCTCCGGCGGCACGACGACCCGTCAGGGCGGGCGTCCGGCGCAGCTGTTCACCGCCGGCGGCGCGACCGTCCTCAACCCGCCGATGCTGCGCCCGGAGTCCTGACCGGGCCCGGCCGCGGCCCCCTGTCGTCGTCCCGGCCCGCCGCTCCGCCCACCGGGCGGCGTACCCGCCGGGACGGTCCCGGCGGGCCCCGGGATCGGGTTGTCCCCTGATCGGGTGAGGTGGACGGCGGGCGGGCCCGCGCCGCTCCCGCAATGCCCGGAATCGCCGCCGCCTCCCCCTAGTGTGCTGGCGCGGAGCCGTGCGGGCACAGGCCGACAGCACCGGGGGCGCTCCGCTTCCAGCAGGCCGGCCGAGGGCATGGGAGCAGGCAGCGATGATCCAGATCACCGGACTGACCAAGGTCTATCGCAAGGGCGATCCGCCCGCCGTCCTCGACCTGACCTTCGACGCCCGGCCCGGCCTGGTGACGGCGCTGCTCGGCGCGGAGGAGGCGGGGAAGTCCACCGCGCTGCGGCTGATGCTCGAACTCGAACGCGGCCAGGGCGTCACGCTCTTCGGCGGCCGCACCTACCGCCGGCTGCGCCGCCCCGAGCGCCAGGTCGGCGTGCTGCTGCCGGGCCCCGGTCAGGGGGCGGCCGCGGTCGCCGGGCACCCGGGCCGCCGTGCCGACGGTCACCTGCGGATGCTCGCCGCGGCCGTCGGCGTCCCCGCCCGGCGGGCCGACGAGCTGCTGGAGCAGACCAGGCTGGCCGCCGTCGCCGGGCAGCGGCTGCGCAGCTTCTCGCCCGGCATGCACCGCCGCCTCTCCCTGGCGGCCGCACTGCTCGGCGACCCCGGCACCCTCCTGCTGGACGCACCGACCGAGGGCCTGTCGCCGCGCAACGTCGAGTGGTTCCACTCCTTCCTGCGCTCGTTCGCCGTGGCCGGCGGGACGGTCCTGGTGACCACCCGCACCCCGCAGGAGGCCGCCCAGCTCGCCGACCGGGTCGTCACCCTGGACCGCGGCCGGCTGGTCGCCGACCAGCCGGTGTCGGAGTTCCGGCGGACCCGCCTCAGCCCCGAAGTCGCCGTGCGCGGGCCGCAGATGGCGCGACTGGCCGACCTGCTGGTCAGCCAGGGCGCCGAGGTGCGCCGGGACGGCGGCGCGGGGCTCGCGGTGGCCGGTGTCGAGCGCACCGAGATCGGTGAACTCGCCTACCGCCACGGCATCCTGCTACACGAACTGGCCGACCGGGTGGTCGAGCAGCCGGCCCCCCGGGCCGTGCTGCCGGTCGCCTCGGGCCGTGCCGGTCACCCGGGCGTCCGGCCGGTGACCACCGTCGAGCCGGGCCCCGCCCTCGCCGCGGACACCCCGGCCGCCCCGACCGCCCCGGTCGCCGAGGTGCCGCGGCACCGGGACGCGGCCGTGCTGCCCACCCGCGCACTGCCCGTGGTCTCGGCTGCGACGGCCCTCTCGGCCCTCGCCGCCGCCCGCCGGGCCGCACCCGCCGAGCCGGCGGGGCCTCCCGAGCCTGCGGGGCCCGCCGGGCCCGCCGGGCCCGACGACTCCACCGATCCCGAGGACGTCCCCCCGACCGTCGCCGTGGACCGGCTGTTCCGCGACGGCCCCGGCGGTCCGGCCCACCGCGACCGCACCGAGCTCATCGGGCGCACCGAGCCCACCGCATCGGTCGGGACCGACGGGTCGGCCGAGGAACCCGTGCCGACCCTCCCGGCGACGCCGGCCGCGACCCCGGCCGCGGCCCGCGCCAGCGCCGCGGACCTGCTGACCGAGGACACCGTCCGGCTCGGCCGCCTCACCCTGACCCCGCCCCCGGCCCGGTCCCCGGAGGCGGCCGCCACCGAGGCCCCCGCCGCGCCGGCCGCCCCCGCCCCCACCGACGACCACCGGAGCGAGTGAACCGTGCGAGTCCTGGCCTACGAGCTGCGCCGCCTGCGCGGCCTGCGTTCCACCTGGCTGCTGCTGGCCGCCGTGCTGTTCTGCGACGCCGCCGTGGCCGCCGTCCTGGCGGGTCAGACCCCTGCCGGCCCGCTGCCCGCGGCCGCCGGGGTGCGGCTGCTGACCGCCGCCGTGCCGCTGGTCCCGCTGCCCTTCGCGGCGCTCGGCGCGGGAGTGCTGGGCGCGCTCTCGTACGGGCACGAGGTGCGCCACCCGGGGCTGCCGGCCTCGCTGGTCTCCTACCCGCGCCGGGTCCGGCTGCTGCTGGTCAAGCTGCTGGTGATCGGCCCGGTCGCGGGGCTGCTGGCGCTCGCCACCCTGCTGCTCGACGCGGTCGCCGTGCACCTCGCGCTGCCCGCCGGGGTGACGGTGGCCGCATGGGCGCAGCCCTCCGCGGTGTCGGGCCGGGTGTCCGGGGCGCTGGCCGCCGCAGGGCTGGACGGTCTGGCGGACCTCCCGGGGGTCTTCGCCCTGGTCGGCCCGGCGGTCGGCCACGGCGTGCCGGCCGCCCTGCTGGCGTTCGTCCTGCTGACCGTCGTGGCGGGCTGGACCGGGGTGCTGACGGCTTCGCTGACGCGCAGCGCGGCGGCCGGGCTGCTGCTGCTGTGCGCGCTGCCCCCGCTGCTGGAGTCCGGGGTGGCGCTGCTGCTGCGGCAGACCGGCCGGCCGTGGCCGGCCCGCACGGCGGGGCTGCTGCCGTTCCAGTCCGGCATCGAGTGGGCCTACGGCTGGGTGTACCGCGGGGGCCGGGAGGTCGCGGCCGGGGGCACGGCGCTGACGGATCCGGCCCTGCTCGCGGCGGTCGCCGCCCCCGCGGCGGTGCTGCTGCTGGCGGCCCTGCTGGTCCAGGTCCGGCGGCGAGCCCTCTGAGGCCGGCGTCGGCCACCACCGGACGGCTGTCGCACCCGAAGAACCAAGATCGACCAGCAGTGACCGTAATGAGCGGTTCTTCCTGATAAGAAGTCAATTATCCAGTCGCGGTCGATCACCCTTTCGTGTGCTTTTCACGAGAATTCTCAAGCTGCGCCTGCCGATCGCCGACAAAGGAGCTGTGAGTACCCTTGCGCACCCCACCATGACCCCCGCCCGTTCCGCCGAAGGGCCCATCCACGGCCCCGGCGATCTGGACCGCTTCTCGTACGCCGACCGGCCGACCCCGCCGGCCCCCCGCTGGGAGGGCGCCGAGTCCGACCTCGTGCGGGTCGGCCGCAAGACCACCAGCAGCCGCGGCCGCGGTCTGCACGGCCAGCTGGTCCAGCAGCTCGGCCAGATGATCGTCTCCGGCGACCTCGGCGCCGACCGCCCGCTCGTCCCCGAGGAGATCGGCCAGCGGTTCGAGGTGTCCCGGACCGTCGTCCGCGAGTCGCTGCGCGTGCTGGAGGCCAAGGGCCTGGTCAGCGCCCGGCCGAACGTCGGCACCCGGGTCCGCCCGGTGGGCGACTGGAACCTGCTGGACCCGGACATCATCGAGTGGCGCGCCTTCGGCCCGCAGCGCGACGAGCAGCGCCGGGAGCTGTTCGAGCTCCGCTGGGCGATCGACCCGCTGGCCGCCCGGCTCGCCGCCGGCCACGGCCGGGAGGACGTCCAGCAGCGGCTGGTCGAGCTGGTCGAGATCATGGGCCACGCCGCCGCCCAGGCGGACCTCTCCACCTACAGCCGGGCCGACGCCGAGCTGCACGGCCTGGTCCTGCAGATGGCGGGCAACCGGATGCTGGAGCACCTGTCCGCGATCGTCGCCGGCGCGCTGCAGGTGTCGGGCGGTCCGGCCACCTCCTGCGAGCGGCCGTCCGAGGCCTCGGTCAGCCTGCACGCCCGGCTGGTGGACGCGCTGGGGACGGGCGACGGCACCGCGGGCGAGGTCGCGATGCGGGCGCTGCTCACCGCGCACCCCGAGATCGAGCCGTCCGTGCCGGCTCCCCGGGAGCACTGAGCGGGCTGTTCCGACGAGCCGGGGCGCCCCGGGCGTCCACCGCTCCTCCAGAGCCCTCCGGCCGCGCCCGTGCGGTGCAGCCGGAGGGCCTCTGCACACCGGTGGCCCGACCGGAACCCGAAATGTAGCGCCCATGACAACAGGTTTCGGTGCGAGTGCGCGATGATGGACTCCGGCCCGGTGGCCGCGGACGCCGAGTGGTGTGACCCGCGACACGAAGGCCATGCGTAACACTTGACGAGTAGCAGCGATGTCTCCTGAGCGGGAGCAGCTCCGGAATACTCCAACATGTCAGAATGCTGTGTTGGTCCGCGGCGCTGCTGCCGTCCTGCAAACCCAGTCCTCAAGCCCGAGTCGGTCGGAATCGACACCGCGCGTGCGACGCGCGATCTCCTTCCCCGCCCGCTCGGGCGGCCGGTACGGGTTCGAGTCCACTCATCGTCCGAGAGGTTGTTCGTGTCGGCCAGCACATCCCGTTCGCTTCCCCCCGAGATCGCCGAGTCCGCGGCTCTGCTGGCGCTCATCGAGCGGGGCAAGGCCCAGGGGCAGATCGCCGGTGACGACGTGCGCCAGGCGTTCGAGGCGGACCAGATCCCGGTCACCAAGTGGAAGAACGTCATGCGCAGCCTCAATCAGGTGCTGATTGAGGAGGGCGTGGACCTGATGGTCAGCGCGGCCGAGCCGGCCGGCGCCAAGCGCAAGAGCGTTGCCGCCAAGAGCCCCACCAAGCGCACCGCCACCAAGGCTGTCACCACCCGGACCCCGGCCGCTCCGTCGGCCCCGACCAAGCCGCCCGTGCGCATCGCGCCCGGCGCTCCCGTCGCGGCCCCGGCCGTCGCGGCCGCCGCGGCGCCCGCGCCCACGGTGTCCGCCGAGATCACCGCCGAGGGCACCACCGTCGTCGCCGAGGCGCGTGCCGTCGCGGCGAAGAAGGCTGCTCCGGCCAAGAAGGCCGCGGCCAAGAAGGCCGCCGCGCCTGCCAAGAAGACCGCCGCCAAGAAGACCGCCGCCGGCAAGGCCGGCAAGGGCGACGAGGAGCTGATCGGCGAGGAGGAGCTCCTCGAGGACGTCGCGCTGCCGGCCGACAAGGCCGGTGCCGAGACCGAGGGCGCCCCGGAGGAGGAGTCGGAGGGCTTCGTCCTCTCCGACGACGACGAGGACGACGCGCCGGCCCAGCAGGTCGCCGTCGCCGGTGCCACCGCCGACCCGGTCAAGGACTACCTGAAGCAGATCGGCAAGGTCCCGCTGCTCAACGCCGAGCAGGAGGTCGAGCTCGCCAAGCGCATCGAGGCCGGCCTGTTCGCCGAGGACAAGCTCTCGGCCGCCGACAAGCTCGCCCCCAAGCTCAAGCGCGAGCTGGAGATCATCGCCGAGGACGGCCGTCGGGCCAAGAACCACCTGCTGGAGGCCAACCTCCGTCTGGTGGTCTCGCTGGCCAAGCGCTACACCGGTCGCGGCATGCTCTTCCTGGACCTGATCCAGGAGGGCAACCTCGGTCTGATCCGTGCGGTCGAGAAGTTCGACTACACCAAGGGCTACAAGTTCTCGACCTACGCCACCTGGTGGATCCGGCAGGCGATCACCCGCGCCATGGCCGACCAGGCCCGCACCATCCGCATCCCGGTGCACATGGTCGAGGTCATCAACAAGCTGGCCCGCGTCCAGCGCCAGATGCTCCAGGACCTGGGCCGCGAGCCCACCCCGGAGGAGCTGGCCAAGGAACTCGACATGACCCCCGAGAAGGTCATCGAGGTCCAGAAGTACGGCCGCGAGCCGATCTCGCTGCACACCCCGCTGGGCGAGGACGGCGACAGCGAGTTCGGTGACCTGATCGAGGACTCCGAGGCGGTCGTCCCGGCCGACGCGGTCTCCTTCACCCTGCTCCAGGAGCAGCTGCACTCGGTGCTGGACACCCTCTCCGAGCGCGAGGCCGGCGTGGTCTCGATGCGCTTCGGCCTGACGGACGGTCAGCCGAAGACGCTCGACGAGATCGGCAAGGTGTACGGGGTCACCCGTGAGCGCATCCGCCAGATCGAGTCGAAGACCATGTCGAAGCTGCGCCACCCGTCGCGTTCCCAGGTGCTGCGCGACTACCTGGACTGATCCGACCCGGCCGACGAGGCCGTGAGTGCGTGGCGGAGGCCCGGAGCCGGACGGCTCCGGGCCTCCGTGCTTCCCCGGGCCGGGCGGGTCAGCGTCCGGGTGCCGGTTGTCCCTCGTCCGGGTGGCGGTGTGCCGGGAACCGGACGCGGAGCGTAGTCGATCACCTACGCTGTGCCGGTTGCCTGCCGCCGAGCCGACTGGAGTCACGGTGCCGCCCATTCCGGACCGCGCTGTCCTGCCGACCACCGCCCCGCCCCCGGCCCGTCCGGCCGCCGCCCTTCCGCCGGCCGCCGTCCCCGCCGCCCGTCCGGGCCGGCGTCGACGGGCCGCAGTGCTGGCGCTGCTGGCCGCCGTGCCCGTCCCGCTGGTCGCGCTCGGCACGGCCGGGCCCGCCGGGGCGCAGCGCCGGGTGGTCGGGGGCGCCGCCGAGAGCACCGCCGACCACCCGTGGGTGGTGGCGCTCTCCAGCCGCCAGCAGTTCGGTGCCGGCCGGTCCGGTCAGTTCTGCGGGGGAGCGCTGGTCACGCCGACCAAGGTGGTGACGGCCGCGCACTGCTTCTACGACGAGTCCAGGGGTGCCAGGGTGGACCGGCCGGGCCTCAAGGTCATCGTCGGCCGGGACGACATGCGGGGCTCGGTCGGGCGCGAGGTCTCCGTCCGGTCGGTGTGGATCCACCCCGACTACGCCTTCAGCGCCAACATGAACGACGTGGCGGTGGTCACGCTGACCGACTCCCAGGGCTCCCGCCCGGTGATCGACCTGGTCGGCCAGGGCGAGACCGAGCCGTACGCGGCCGGCACGACGGCCCGGGTGTTCGGGTGGGGCGACACCACGGGGAGGGGCAACTACTCGCCCGTGCTGCGCGGGGTGGACGTGCCGATCATCGCGGACCAGACCTGCGCGCACGCCTACCCGGGCGGACAGGACGGCAAGTTCGACGCCCGCGGCATGGTCTGTGCGGGCGAGGAGAAGGGCGGCAGGGACGCCTGCCAGGGCGACAGTGGCGGCCCGCTGGTCGTCGCCGGGCGGCTGGTGGGCCTGGTCTCCTGGGGGACGGGCTGCGCCGAGGCGGCCCACCCCGGCGTCTACACCAGGGTGGCCTCGGTCGCGGACGCGGTGCGCTCGGTGCTCTGAGGCGCACGCCGTGCGCCGCGGGTGACCGGACGGTCACGTTCTGACGCGGCGCCGGTGCGCAGCGTGTCCGCCCCGGGCAACAGCAGAGCCGGGCGACCGGCCCCCGAGGGGGACCCGCCGCCCGGCTCACCGGTCACGCGCGGTGCGCGGCCGGACACAGCTCGACGCTGGCTGCTGGTGTGGCGCCCGGGATCAGCGCTCGTCGTCGGAGGCCGTGGCGTTGGTGGTGCCGAGCCGGCCGCTCTCGTCCTGTATCTCCACGGCGATCTTCTTGAGCTCGGGCTCGAACTTCCGGCCGTGGTGGGCGCAGAAGAGCAGCTCTCCGCCGCTGGCGAGTACGACGCGCAGGTAGGCCTGGGCGCCGCATCGGTCGCAGCGGTCAGCCGCGGTGAGCGGGCTCGCAGGTGTCAGAACAGTAGTCACGTCGCCTCTTCTCTAGCTCGACGAGCTGTCGTACCAGGGTCAACATCCAACCAGGCCGAAAACGTTCCCGCTCGTGGCTTTTCTTCTCTGAGGATTCTGCTGTGTTGATGAGGACGTGCCCCGGGGGCCGGTGGTTCATGCGTGCCGGTTCCCAGGATCCGCCCGTCGCTCGAACGCCCGATCGGGACGGGGTGCGAGGTCCGCGTAGCATAATCCTCTGCCGGGTTGGAGCATAAGCCCCGTCCCGGGCCCCGGTAGCCTGCATAACGGCAGTTCCGGAGCCTGCACCAGACCCCACGATCCGCCAGGACCGGTGGTACCGGGAGGAGATGGCGCCCCGGAGCCCCGGGTGCCGGTACGGTCCTTGTTCGCGCAGCGCGTACAAGCTGCGCGGAGGCGGCCCGCCGTGCTGGGCACCCGCCGGAGGGGTTCGGCCACCCTGGGCGACGGCTGTCGGTGCGGCGTGCTGCACTGGCGGGCGGGCCGGACGCGTGCCGGATGTGACCGATGAGACAGAACTTCACCGAGGAGAGTGCCGCGTGAGTGCCGAAACGACCGTGCCGTCCGCACTGCTGGCCGGCGACGACGGTTCCAACTACACCGCTCGGCACCTGCTCGTCCTGGAGGGCCTGGAGGCGGTTCGCAAGCGCCCCGGCATGTACATCGGCTCGACCGACAGCCGCGGTCTGATGCACTGCCTCTGGGAGATCATCGACAACTCGGTCGACGAGGCGCTGGGCGGCTACTGCGACCGCATCGAGGTCCTGCTGCACCCGGACTCCTCCGTGGAGGTGCGAGACAACGGGCGCGGCATCCCCGTCGACGTCGAGCCCAAGACCGGGCTGTCCGGCGTCGAGGTCGTGATGACCAAGCTGCACGCCGGCGGCAAGTTCGGCGGCGGCTCCTACGCGGCCTCCGGCGGTCTGCACGGCGTCGGCGCCTCCGTGGTGAACGCCCTCTCCGCCCGGCTCGACGTCGAGGTGGACCGCAGCGGTCACACCCACGCGATCAGCTTCCGCCGCGGCACCCCCGGCATCTTCACCGAGACCAGCCCGGACGCCCCCTTCGAGCCGGCCAACGGCCTGACCCGGAGCCGCAAGGTGCCGAAGACCCGCACCGGCACCCGGATCCGCTACTGGGCCGACCGGCAGATCTTCCTCAAGGACGCCAAGCTCTCCCTGGAGAACCTGCACAGCCGCGCCCGGCAGACCGCCTTCCTCGTCCCCGGCCTGACCATCGTCGTGCGTGACGAGCGGCTCACCGAGAGCGAGCAGGTCGAGGAGTCGGTGTTCCGCTACGACGGCGGCATCGCCGAGTTCTGCGAGTTCCTTGCCCCGGACAAGCCGGTCTGCGACGTGCTGCGGCTGCGCGGCGAGGGCACCTTCAAGGAGACCGTGCCCGTCCTCGACGAGCTCGGCCACATGACCCCCACCGAGGTCACCCGCCACCTGGGCGTGGACATCGCGCTGCGCTGGGGCGCCGGCTACGACACCACGCTGCGCTCCTTCGTCAACATCATCGCCACCCCCAAGGGCGGCACCCACGTCACCGGCTTCGAGCGCTCGCTGGCCAAGACCGTCAACGAGGCGCTGCGCTCCGCCAAGCTGCTGCGCGTGGCCGAGGACGACATCACCAAGGACGACGCCACCGAGGGCCTCACCGCGGTGGTCACCGTCCGGCTCGCCGAGCCGCAGTTCGAGGGCCAGACCAAGGAGGTGCTCGGCACCTCGGCGGCCAACCGGATCGTCGCCGCCGTCCTCGCCAAGGAGCTCAAGGCCTTCCTCACCTCGGCCAAGAAGGACCACAAGCTCCAGGCCCGGGCGGTCATGGAGAAGATCGTCGCCGCCGCCCGCACCCGGGTCGCCGCCCGCCAGCACAAGGAGGCCCAGCGCCGCAAGACCGCGCTGGAGACCAGCTCGCTGCCGGCCAAGCTGGCCGACTGCCGCAGCGACGACGTCGACCGCAGCGAACTCTTCATCGTCGAGGGCGACTCCGCGCTCGGCACCGCCAAGCTCGCCCGCAACTCCGAGTTCCAGGCGCTGCTGCCGATCCGCGGCAAGATCCTCAACGTGCAGAAGGCCTCGGTGAGCGACATGCTCAAGAACGCCGAGTGCGCCGCGATCATCCAGGTGATAGGGGCCGGCTCGGGCCGCACCTTCGACATCGACCAGGCCCGCTACGGCCGGGTCATCTTCATGGCCGACGCCGACGTCGACGGCTCGCACATCCGCACCCTGCTGCTGACCCTCTTCCACCGCTACATGCGGCCGATGGTCGAGCAGGGCCGGGTCTTCGCCGCGGTGCCGCCGCTGCACCGGATCGAGCTCACCAACCCCAAGCGCGGCCAGGAGAAGTACCACTACACCTACTCGGACGCCGAACTGCGCTCCACCCTGCTGGAGTTCCAGCGCAAGGGGCTGCGCTGGAAGGACCCGGTGCAGCGGTACAAGGGCCTCGGCGAGATGGACGCCGACCAGCTGGCCGAGACCACCATGGACCCGCGCCACCGCACGCTGCGCCGGATCAACCTGGGCGACCTGGAGCAGGCCGAGAAGGTCTTCGACCTGCTGATGGGCAACGACGTCGCCCCGCGCAAGGAGTTCATCGTGGACTCGGCGGCCACCCTGGACCGCTCCCGCATCGACGCCTGACGCGCCCCGCGCGGCGAGGGCCCTCCACCTCCGGGTGGAGGGCCCTCGTGCTGCCGGTTCCACCCGCGGTCCACCCCGGCTCTGATCAGCGCGGGGCGCCGGATCCGTAGCGTCGGGGAGGTCAGTTCAAGTCTCCCCCCCGGGACGGAGTAGTCCGATGTCGGCCCTCGTCAACCTCCTCGTGGTCGTCGCGGTGATGGCCCTGGTCATCCGGCGCCAGATGCGCCCGCAGCGGCTGGACGGCGACCGCCGCTTCTGGGTGCTGCCGGTGGTCCTCGGCGCGCTCGCGCTGCGCGACCCCCGGCTGATCGACCACGAGCACACCGTGCTCTCCGCCACCCTGCTCGGCTGCGGACTCGCGGCGGTGCTCGCGATGGGCTCCGTCTGGGGCTGGACCGTCCGGCTCTGGCGGGCCGAGGACGGCGCGCTCTGGGCCACGGGCACCAAGGCCACGATGGCCGCCTGGGCCGGGATGATCTTCATCCGGCTCGGCCTCTACGAGACCGGCGCCGTCCTGCACGTCCACCAGGCGGGCAGCGCGCTGCTGCTCAGCCTGGCGGTGCTGCTGCTGGTGCGCTCGCTCGTGGTGAACTGGAGGGCCCGGATGCTGGAGGCCCCGGACCGGGTCGCCGGGCTGCGCTGACCGACCGCTGACCGACCGCACCGAGCTCCGAGGAGGAACCCGTGGCCGGGTGGTACTGGACCCGCTGGCCGTCCCGCGAGGGGCTGGAGCGCGACGCCGAGAGCGGACCGCGCCGGCTGCTCACCGGGCTCGGCCGGGCCGTCCTGCTGATCACCGTCTGCTGGGGGACCTTCGCCGACGGCAGGTACGCGGGCTGGGCGGTGGTGGTGGCGGTGGCCGGGCTGGCCGCCGCCGTCGGCCTCAGCGCCGGCTACCTGCACGCCAGCCGGGAGCAGCACCCGGTGCCCGCGTTCGCCCTGTCCGCGGCGGTCGTCGGCGCGGCCTGGCTGGCGAACTGGGGCGGGGCCATCCTGCTCGCCGACGTGCTCTGGTACGGGCTCGCCGTGACCGCGTTGGTCCGGCTGCCGCCCGCGCCCGCGGTCCTCGTCGCCGCCGCCGCGCTCGGCTCGTACACCGCCGTCAGCTGGGCGAGCTGGCTGAGCATCATCGCGACCGTCGGAGGGCTGGTCATGCTGGGCTACCTGATGCGGCTGGACCTCGAGGCGCGCGGCACCGCCCGCCGGCTGCTGGTCCAGGAGCGCGCCGCCCGGGCCGCCGAGACGGAGAGCGCCGCGCTCGCCGAACGGGCCAGGATCGCCCGGGAGATCCACGACGTGCTCGCCCACAGCCTGTCCGCGCAGCTCGTCCACCTGGAGGCGGCCCGGCTGATGCTGGACGCGGGCACCGACCGCGAGCAGGTCCGCGAACGGGTCGTCGCCGCACGGCGGATGGCCCAGGACGGGCTGGCCGAGACCAGGCAGGCGCTGTCGGCGCTGCGCGGCGAGTTCACCCCGGTCGGGGAGTTCCTGGTGGAGCTGACCGAGCGGGAGCGCGCCGAGCTGACCGTCACCGGCACGCCCCGGCCGCTCGCCGCGGAACCGGCCCTCGCCGTGCGGCGCACCGCGCAGGAGGCGGTGACCAACGTCCGCAAGCACGCGCCCGGCGCCCGGTGCTCCGTCGAACTGCGCTACCTGGCGGACGCCGTGGAGCTGGAGGTGCGCAACTCCAGGGCCCCGCGCGGCGAGACGCCCGGAGGGCTCGCGGCCAGCGGCGGCGGGTACGGTCTGCTGGGGATGCGCGAACGCGCGGAACTGCTCGGCGGCACCCTGCTGGCGGGCCCCGAGGACGGAGGGTGGCGCGTGCAGCTGCGGGTGCCGGGGTGAGCGGGCGGGGCGGGCCGGCCCGCGGAGGGCGTGGGCGCCGCGGGGCGGCGACGGGATGCGGCGGGACGGGCGGATGAGCGGCACGGGGACGACCAGGGTGCTGGTGGCGGACGACCAGACGGTGGTGCGCGAGGGCATCGTGATGCTGCTCGGGCTGCTGCCCGGCATCGAGGTGGTCGGCGCGGCGGCGGACGGCGAGGAGGCCGTCGCCCTGGTGGAGCGGCATCACCCGGACGTGGTGCTGATGGACCTGCGGATGCCCCGCTGCGACGGTGTCGAGGCGACCCGGCGGATCCGGACCGCGCACCCGGAGACCGAGGTGGTGGTGCTCACCACCTACGCCGACGACGACTCGCTGTTCCCGGCGCTGCAGGCCGGGGCACGCGGCTACCTCACCAAGGACGCCGGCGGCGAGGAGATCGCCCGGGCCATCGCGGACGTCCGCTCGGGCGCGGCCGGACTCTCGCCGCAGATCCAACTCCGTTTGCTGGAAAGGCTTTCGGAGCACCCCGGGGCGCCGGCGCCGACGCCCCGGGAGCCGGTCGGCCGACACGGGGGGCTGCCGGACGGGCTGACCGCCCGGGAGGCCGAGGTGCTCGCCCTGATCGCCGACGGGCTCTCCAACGCCGAGATCGCCCAGCGGCTGTTCGTCAGCCAGGCCACCGTGAAGACGCACATCAACAACCTGTTCGCGAAGACCGCGGTGCGGGACCGGGCGCAGGCCGTTGCGTACGCGTTCCGACACGGGATCACCGGTACGCAGCAGTAGTCGGATGAGTGTCTGTCGGATCATCGATCACCTCATCGAGTGAACGTATCTGCAATGGTCGGAGGCGCTGCCCGGCGGCCCCCATGATGGTTCGGGTCAGAGTGCCCGCCGGTCCAGGAGCAGCAGTGCCACAGCAGCAGACCAGCAGTCCCGGGCAGGGGCAGCGATTCGACTGGTGGGCCGCTCCGGCTGCCGCCACCGCCTCCGACCGGACGGCGGCACCCGGCCGACCGGCGGTACCCGGCCAGTCGGCGGTACCCGTTCGGCCGACCCCCGCACGGGAGGTCCCGCCGGCCCCGGCGGTACCCCCGGCCGCAGCCCCGGCCGCCGGGCCGTCCACCGCCGCCGGGCCGCCGGCCACCGGACCGTCCGGCGCCGGGCCGGTCGAAGCGCCGCAGCCCTCCCGCGCCGTGGCCACCACCACCGACAGCACCGAGGTGTACCGGGCCGTCCAGCGCAGCGCCGCCTTCCAGGACATCCGCCGCAGCCACCGGGGCTTCGTCTTCCCGGTCAGCGGCGCCTTCCTCTCCTGGTACCTGATGTACGTCGCCGCCCAGGCCGCCGCTCCCGGCGTGATGCGCAGCCAGGTGGCCGGCCCGGTCAACGTGGCCTGGCTACTCGGCCTGCTGCAGTTCGCCACCACCTTCGTGCTCACCTGGCTCTACGCCCGCAACGCCCGGACCAAGCGCGACCGCGCCGCCCTGGGCCTGCGCTGGGACACCCAGGACCAGCTGCGATGACGACCGCCACCCCGCCCCCCGTCGCCCCCACCGGCGACCACCACGACCTCGCCATCGCGCTGTTCGCGGTCATCGTCCTGGTCACCCTGGCGATCACCCTCTGGGTCGGCCGCAAGGGCGGCGCCGCCGAGGACTTCTACGCCGGCGGCCGCGACTTCACCCCGCTGCAGAACGGCTTCGCGCTCTCCGGCGACTACCTCTCCGCGGCCTCCTTCCTCGGCGTCGCCGGACTGATCGCGCTGTACGGCTACGACGGCGTGCTCTACAGCATCGGCTTCCTGGTCGCCTGGCTGGTGGTGCTGATGCTGGTCGCCGAACTCGTCCGCAACGCCGGCCGGTACACCCTCGCCGACGTGCTCGCACTGCGGCTGCGCCGCCGCAAGGTGCGGGCCGCAGCCGGCGGCGCCAGCGTCGTCGTCACCCTGCTCTACCTGGTCGCCCAGATGGTCGGCGCGGGCTCGCTGGTCGCCCTGCTGCTCGGCACCAGCAGCCCGCACGCCCGGACCTGGACCATCGTCGCCGTCGGCGCCCTGATGATCGTCTACGTCACGGTCGGCGGGATGCGGGCCACCACCTGGATCCAGATCGTCAAGGCCGTCCTGCTGATCGCCGGCTCGGTGCTGCTCACCGTGCTGCTGATGGTCCGCTTCCACGGCGACGTCGGCGAGCTGATGCGCCAGGCCGCCCAGCACAGCGGGGCCGGGCACCGCTACCTCGAACCCGGTCTCAAGTACGGTGCCACCTTCACCAGCCGGCTCGACTTCTTCAGCCTGGGACTCGCCCTGGTGCTCGGCACCGCCGGGCTGCCGCACATCCTGTCCCGCTTCTACACCGTGCCCACCGCACGGGCTGCCCGCCGCTCCACGATGTGGGCGATCGGCCTGGTCGGCGGCTTCTACCTGATGGCCATCGCCCTGGGCCTGGGTGCGACCGCGCTGGTGGGCTCGGCCGAGGTCCGGCACGCCAACTCGGCCGGGAACACCGCCGTCCCGCTGCTCGCCCTGGTGCTGGGCGGCGGCAACGGCAGCACCGGCGGGGTCGTGCTGTTCGCCCTGATCTCGGCGATCGCCTTCGCCACCATCCTCGCCGTGGTCGCCGGGCTCACCCTGGCCTCCTCGGCGGCCTTCGCCCACGACATCTGGGCCGGCGCCTGGCGCGGCCGCCCGCGCCGCCGGTCCCTGCTGCGGCGCGGGGCCGTGCCGGCGTCCCGGCCCGGCGCCGGGCCGGCCGGTGACGGGGCCACCGACCTGGCCACCGACCAGGAGGTCGGGGTGGCCCGGATCGCGGCCGTCGGGATCGGTGCCGCGGCCATCGCGATCAGCCTCTTCGCCCAGCAGCTGAACGTCGCCTTCCTGGTCGGCCTGGCCTTCGCGGTGGCGGCCTCCGCCAACCTGCCGGTGCTGCTCTACAGCCTGTTCTGGTCGAGGTTCACCGCCCGCGGCGCGGTCTGGTCGGTGTACGGCGGGCTCGTCCCGGCGATCGTGCTGGTGCTGTTCTCCCCGGTGGTGTCCGGCACCAAGGTGGCGCTCTTCCCCGGCGTGGACTTCCACTGGTTCCCGCTGGAGAACCCCGGCATCGTCTCCATCCCGCTCGGCTTCCTGGCCGGCTGGATCGGGACGCTCACCTCGCCGGAACCCGCCGACGCGGACCGCTTCGCCGAGCTGGAGGTGCGTGCCCTCACCGGTGCGGGCGCGGCCTGAGCGCCGCGTCCCGGGGAACCCCGGCGGGCCTGGGGCCGCCGGGGTTCCCCCCTGTCCGCCGCCGGGCGGCCGGCGTCGTTCACCGGCGGCCGGGCCCGTTCACCGGGGGCAGGGCTCGTTCACCGTCGGGCGGCCAGGCCGTAGCGGTGCTCGGGCCGGCCGGTGTCGCCGTAGCGCAGGGTGAGCCGCAGCCGGGCGTCCCGCTCCAGCTGCTTGAGGTAGCGCTGCGCGGTCGAGCGGCTCAGCCCGGTGGCCTCCGCGACCTCCTGCGCCGACAGCGGCCGGCCCGCCTGCCGCAGCACCCCCAGCACCAGGTCGGTGGTGGGCGCCGAATGGCCCTTCGGCAGCGGGCCGGCCGGGGAGGCCGCGCTGCGCAGGGTCGCGAACAGCCGGTCCACCTCGTCCTGGCCCGCCTCCCGGGCCGGCGCGGCCAGCGCGTGCCGCAGCTGCGCGTACGCGACCAGCTTGTCCCGCAGGCCGGCGAAGGTGAACGGCTTGACCAGGTACTGCAGGGCGCCGTGCTGCATCGCGGCGTGCACCGTGGACACGTCCCGGGCGGCCGTCACCATCATCACGTCGCAGGCCACCTGCCGCTCCCGCAGCCGGCGCACCAGGGCCAGGCCGGTCTCGTCCGGCAGGTGGTGGTCGAGCAGCAGCAGGTCCACCGGGCGGCGTTCCAGGGCGGCCAGCGCCTCCCCGGCCGAGTGGGCGGTGCCGGTGACCCGGAAGCCCGGCACCCTGGCCACGTAGGCGGCGTGCACGTCCGCGACCCGGAAGTCGTCGTCCACCACGAGCACGTCGATCATCACGCCTCCACGAGCTGAGCGGTGAGCAGGGCCTCGGGCAGCTCGACGGTGAACCGGGCGCCGCCGAGCGGCCCCGCGTCGAGCACGATCCGGCCGCCGGTCCGTTCGACCAGCCGCCGCACCATCGCCAGGCCCAGCCCGCGCGGACGGTGCGCGGGTGCGTCCTTGCTGGTCCACCCCTCCTCGAAGACATGCTCGCGCAGCTCCTCCGGCACCCCCGGGCCGCTGTCCGCGACCTGCAGCAGCAGCGTGGAGCCGGCCGCCGCCAGCGTCACCTCCACCCGGCCGCCCCCGCCCGGCGCCACCGCGTCCACCGCGTTGTCGATCAGGTTGCCGAGCACCGTCACCAGCGCCCGCGCGTCCACCACCGCGTCCGGCAGGTGCGCCGCCGGGGCCAGCACCAGCCGCACCCCGCGCTCGCCCGCCACCGCCGACTTGCCCGCCAGCAGCGCCGCCGCGTGCGGGTCCTGCACCTGTTCGGCGATCCGCGCGGCCACCGCCGCGTGCGAACCCGACTGCTCCGAGATGAACGCCACCGCCTGCTCGTGGCGGCCCAGCTCCAGAAGACCCAGCAGGGTGTGCATCCGGTTGGCGTGCTCGTGGTCCTGCGCCCGCAGCGCCTCGGTCAGGCTACGGGTGGTGTCCAGCTCGCGGACCAGCGACTCCAGCTCGGTGCGGTCGCGCAGCGTCACCACCGCGCCGCCCTCGGCCGTGGTCGTCCGGTTCACCACCAGCACCCGGTCGTCCCGGACGGTCGGCAGGTCGGTGCCGGTGATCCGCCCGGCCAGTACGTCCGCCAGCCGGCCCGCCGGCAGCACCGCGTCGATCGGCCGGCCGGTGCAGTCCGCGGGCAGGCCGAGCAACCGCACCGCCTCGTCGTTCGCCAGCCGGATCCGCCCGCGCTCGTCCAGCGCCACCATGCCCTCGCGGATGCCGTGCAGCATCGCCTCCCGCTCCACCAGCAGCGCCGAGATGTCGGCCAGCGCGATGTTGTGGGTGCGCCGCTTCAGCCGTCGGGCCAGCGCCAGCGTCGCGACCGTCCCGGCGGCCAGGCCGGCCCCCGCGCACAGCAGGATCCCGGTGAGCATCTTCAGCAGCCGGCGGCGGATCGAGTCGTCGCTGATGCCCACCGACACCTCGCCGACGATCCGGCCGTCCGCGACCCGCAGCGGCACCTTGCCGCGGGCGGTGCGGCCCAGGGTGCCCTGCTGGATCGCGGTGACGCTGCGCCCGCTGAGCGCCGGCTCCGGGTCGGTGCTGACCCGCTGGCCGATCCGGTCCGGGTCGGTGTGCGAGAGCCGGATGCCCTCCAGGTCGGTGACCACCACGAAGCTGGCGCCGGTGGCCAGCCGGACCTGTTCGGCGTTGCGCTGCGCGGTCGCCGAGTCCCGGGCGTCGGCGGCCCGTGCGATCACCTCGTCGGTGGCGGTGGCCTGGGCGATCGACAGCGCCCGCTGCATCGCGTCGTGGTCCAGCTCGCTGCTGACCGGGGCCAGGAACAGCCCGGCGGTCACCGCGGTGACACCGACGGTGACGACGGTCTGGCTCAGCAGCAGTTGTGCGAAGACCCGGCGGGGCCAGTGGGGCAGCTTCATCCGGGCCTCCTCTCGGCGGCGGGGCAGCGGGTCGGTGCGTCGGCGGATCGTTCGGCAGGGCGGGTCGGGCGGCGGGGCAGCGGGTCGGCCGGGGCGGTCCGGCCGGGTGGGGGGTTGGGACACCCTATGTTTCCGGCCTGTTTCTGTCAGCCGCGTCCCCGCAGTTGTAGCGCAAGCAAAACGAGCAGAACACCCCTCAATGCGGAGAAACCGCAGTACGCCGAGAAGCCTCCCGCCGGGGCCGGGCCCGCTCCTACCGTCCTGGGGCAAGCACAGACCCGGGAGGAAACATGAGCAACACCCCGGCGATCGAGCTGACCGGCGCGACGAAACGGTTCCGCACCCCTTCCGGGGCCCTGCACACCGCCGTCCACGATCTCGATCTGACCGTCGCCCAGGGCGAGTTCGTCGCCGTCGTCGGGCCCACCGGCTGCGGGAAGTCCACCACGCTGACCCTGGTCAGCGGCCTGGAGGAGCCCACCGAGGGGGAGGTCCGGGTCCACGGCGAGCCCGTCCGCGGGATCGACCCCAAGGTGGGCTTCGTCTTCCAGCAGGACGCCGTCTTCCCCTGGCGCACCGTCCTGTCCAACGTGATGGCCGGGCCGCGCTTCCGCGGGGTGCCCGCCGCCGAGGCCAGGGAACGGGCCCGGGACTGGCTCGGCCGGGTCGGCCTCGCCGCCTTCGAGGACCGCTACCCGCACCAGCTGTCCGGCGGCATGCGCAAGCGCGTGGCGCTCGCCCAGACCTTCGTCAACGACCCGGCCATCCTGCTGATGGACGAGCCGTTCTCCGCCCTCGACGTGCAGACCCGTGCCCTGATGTCCGACCAGCTGCTGGAGCTGTGGGCCGGGACGGGCTCCTCCGTCGTCTTCGTCACCCACGACCTGGACGAGGCGATCGCGCTCGCCGACCGGGTCGTCGTCATGACCGCCGGACCGGCCACCGTCAAGGAGGTCTTCACCGTCGACCTGCCGCGGCCGCGCACCGTCGAGGCGGTCCGGCTGGAGCCGAGGTTCGTCGAGCTGTACCGCGAGATCTGGGCCTCGCTCGGCGAAGAGGTGCGCATCACCAGGGAGAGAGGAGCGGGTCGTGCCGCTTGAGACCGCACCGGCCGCCGCCACCGCCCCGGCCGTCACCACCAGGACCGAGGCCCGCGAACGGGCCGCCCGCAACCGCAGACTCACCGTGTACGGCGCCCGCATCGCGGTCCTCGTCGCCTTCCTCGGTCTCTGGGAGCTGTGCGCCCGCACCGACGTCATCGACCCCTTCAACTTCTCGCAGCCGTCGAGGATCTGGGACCAGATCTGGCAGTGGGTCACCCACGGCACCGCGCAGGGCTCGCTCGGCGAGCAGATCGGCTACACCCTCTACGAGGCCCTCACCGGCTGGGTGATCGGCGTGACCGGCGGCGTGCTGCTCGGCATCGCGCTCGGCCGGATCCGCTTCCTGGCCGACGTGTTCGGGCCCTACATCAAGGTGCTCAACGCCATCCCGCGCATCGTGCTCGCCCCGATCTTCCTGATCTGGTTCGGCCTCGGTCCGGCCTCCAAGGTCGCCTCCGCCGTGGTCCTGGTGTTCTTCCCGGTGTTCTTCAACGCCTTCCAGGGCGCCCGCGAGGTGGACCGCAACCTCGTCGCGAACGCCCGCATCCTCGGCGCCGACAACCGCAGGGTCACCCTCCAGGTGGTCATCCCCGCCGCCACCACCTGGATCTTCACCAGCCTGCACGTCAGCTTCGGCTTCGCCCTCATCGGCGCCATCGTCGGCGAGTACATCGGTGCCACCAAGGGCCTCGGACTGCTCGTCGCCGCCGCCCAGGGCACCTTCAACGCGGCCGGCGTCTACGCCGCGATGACCATCCTCGCCGTCGTCGCGCTGCTCACCGAGGGCCTGCTGACCTTCGCCGAGAAGAAGCTCTTCCGCTGGAAGCCCGCCGACGCGGGCGACGGCCGCTGATCCCCTCCCACCCCAGAGAGGCACCCCCACCCATGCGCAGATCCACCGCCCTCGCCCTCGCCGCGGCCCTCCTCCTGCCGCTCACCGCCTGCGCCAACGACGCCGCCACCTCCACCCACGGCGCCGCCGCCGCACCGGCCGACCGGCAGGTCGACGGACCCAAGGTCAAGATCATGGTGGGCGGCCTCGACAAGGTCATCTACCTGCCCGCGATGCTCACCCAGCGGCTCGGCTACTTCGCCGACGCCGGCGTCAACGTCGAGCTGATGAGCGAGCCCGCCGGCGTCAACGCCACCACCGCCCTGCTCGCCGGCGACGTCCAGGGCGCCGTCGGCTTCTACGACCACACCATCGACCTGCAGGCCAAGGGCAAGATCGTCGAGTCCGTCGTGCAGTTCTCGCAGGCCCCCGGCGAGGTCGAGATCGTCTCCACGAAGCAGGCCGACGCCATCAGGTCCGGCGCCGACTTCAAGGGCCGCAAGCTCGGCGTCACCAGCATCGGCTCCTCCACGGACTTCCTCACCAAGTACCTCGCCGTCAAGAACGGCGCCGCCGTCAGCGACTTCAGCCCGATCGCCGTCGGCGCCGGCCAGACCTTCATCGCCGCGCTCCAGCAGGGCAGCATCGACGCCGGGATGACCACCGACCCGACCGTCGCGACCATCCTCGACAAGGGCCTCGGCAAGGTCCTCTACGACATGCGCACCCCCGAGGGCTCCCGCCAGGCACTCGGCGGCCTCTACCCCTCCTCGTCGCTCTACATGAACACCGACTGGGTGGAGAAGAACAAGGGCACCACCCAGAAGCTCGCCGACGCCTTCGTCCGGACCCTGCGGTGGATGTCCGGCCACAGCCCCGAGGAGATCGCCGCGAAGATGCCCGCGGACTACGCGCAGGGCGGCGCCGAGCAGTACGCGGCCGCCATCAAGGCCACCCTGCCGATGTTCACCACCGACGGCGTCATGCCCGCCGACGGCCCGAAGACCGTCCTCGCCGTGCTCGCGGCCTTCCACCCGGACGTCAAGGGCAAGGAGGGCACCATCGACCTCGCCCGCACGTACACCACCGAGTTCGTCGGAAAGGCCGCCACCGGCTGACCCGACCGGTACGTGACGGCCCCGGGCACCCCGTGGACAGCAGGCCGGGGGCCGTCCACGCGCCACGGTCCCGCGCCCACCCCCACGGGCGCGGGGCCGCGCCGCGTCCCGGGCCGGTGCGCCCGGTGCGGCGTGTCGGGTGCCTGCCCGTGGTCCGGGGCCCCGCAGCCCGGTGCCGTGTGGTCCGGGGCCGTGCCGCGGGCCCACGGACCGGCGGCGACCCCGGTTCAGAGCCCCCGGACCGACAGCACGTCCATCCGCGACGGCGACCCGGCGGCCTTGCCGCAGCTCTCCGGACGCGGTGGCTCGCTCGCCCCCTCCAGGACGTCCACCTCCCAGGCCCGGCCGTCCCCGTGCATCACCGAGACCAGCCAGCGGCCGTCGCCGTCCGGCCGCTGCACCAGCGTCAGTGCGTCCACCCTCGTCTCCCCGGTCGCCAGCCGCACCGCGTGCTCGGCCGCCTGGCCCGGACGGTCCCAGCCCGAACAGCCCCGCGACCACTCCGGCACCATGTGCCCGGCCGCCGTCGCCGCCAGCACCTCCTTGGCGGTCTCCGCCGTCAGCCGCCCGTACGCGTACCCGTACGGCAGCACCAGCATCGTGGGGGAGAAGCGGTGCCCGCCGAGGTGCGTCACCTCCCACACCTCGCTGTGCCCGGCCGCCGCCAGCTCCGCCGCCAACGGGCGGCCCAGCAGCGCGCAGCAGCGGTCCCGCCGCCCGTTGGTGCACACCAGCGCCACCGGGCCGCCGACGTGCTCCACCCCGAAACCGCCGTGGTCACCCACGCCCAGCGCCGCGAAGTCCAGCCCCAGCAGCTCCTCCGGATCCGCCACCCCGGCCCGGCGCACCCAGCCGCGACCCGGCACCGTGTGCGCCACGATCACCTCGCGGCGCGCCGTCGGCAGGCAGTCCGCGTGCCGGCCCGGCCGCCGGACCAGCGCCACCCGCACCCCGGTGCCCGCCGCGGCCGCCTCCAGCGCCCGGCCCACCCGCGGATCCAGGTGGCTCTCCCCGAGCGCCTTCGCGCCCCAGGGCCCGTTCTGCTCCACCAGCAACCAGGTGGCCGCCACCGCCGCCGTGGCGGTCAGCGGCTCCGACAGTTCACGCGACACGGTCGCACAGGTGCTCACCCGGGCAAGGCTACCCTCACCAAAACGCCGGAGGGGGCGCCCACTCGGGCACCCCCTCCGGATCGACCGGGCCCTGCTCCGGAGAGGCCGGGCCCTGCTCCGGAGCGGCTCGGACGCTACGCCGGGCCGGCCACCACCGCGATCGCGCCCGTCACCGGCGTACCCGAACCGTCCCGGCGCGGGTCGCGCTCCGGCAGGCCCACCGGCGCCCCCTTGTCGGTGGCCGCCCGCGCCGGGGCCGCGCCCGCCCAGGCGAAGGTCAGGGCGTCCTCACCGCGCAGGAAGCGCTGGCAGCGCACGCCGCCCGTCGCCCGGCCCTTGCGCGGGTACTGCTCGAACGGCGTCACCTTCCACGACGTCTGCTCGCCGCCGGAGAGCGTCCCCGACGCCCCCGCGACCGACACCACCACCGCGTCCGAACCCGGATCCACCGCCGTGAACGACAGCACCCGCGCCCCGTCCGACAGCTTGATGCCCGCCATGCCGCCCGCCGGGCGGCCCTGCGGACGGACCTGCCCCGCCGGGTAGCGCAGCAGCTGCGCGTCCGAGGTGATGAACACCAGGTCCTCGTCGCCGGTGCGCAGCTCGACCGCGCCCACCAGCTCGTCACCCTCCTTGAGGGCGATCACCTCGAACTCGTCCTTGTTCGCCGGCCACTCCGGCACCACCCGCTTCACCACACCCTGCACCGTGCCCAGCGCCAGCCCGGGTGAGGACTCGTCCAGCGTGGTCAGCGCCAGCACCCGCTCCCCGGCCTCCAGCCGCAGGAACTCGCCCACCGCCGCACCGCCGGCCAGCGTCGGCGACGGAGTCGGCGGCAGCGCCGGCAGGTCGATCACCGGAAGCCGCAGCACCCGGCCCGCCGACGTGACCACGCCCACGTCCGCCCGCGCCGTCGCCGGCACCGCCGACACGATCACGTCGTGCTTCGCACGCGACTCCGACAGCTCGAACGGCTCGCCGTCCGCCGTCCGCGCCAGCAGGCCCGTCGACGACAGCAGGACCCGGCACGGATCGTCCGCCACCTCCAGCGGCACCGACAGCGCCGCCGACGGCACCGCACCGGCCTCCAGCAGCACCGTGCGCCGCTCCGTCCCGAACTGCTTGGCCACCGCGCCCAGTTCGGAGGAGACCACGCTGCGCAGCCGGGTGTCCGACTCCAGGATCTCGGTCAGCTCCGCGATCTCCGCGTTCAGCTTCGCCTTCTCCTGCTCCAGCTCCACCCGGTCGAAGCGGGTCAGCCGGCGCAGCGGGGTGTCCAGGATGTACGCCGTCTGCGTGTCCGACAGCGAGAAGCGCTCCATCAGGCGCTCCTTCGCCTGCGCCGCGTTGTCACTCGACCGGATGATCGCGATGACCTCGTCGATGTCGAGCAGCGCCACCAGCAGGCCCTCGACCAGGTGCAGCCGCTCCTCCCGCTTGCGGCGGCGGAAGTCGCTGCGCCGGCGCACCACCGTGAAGCGGTGGTCGACGTAGACCTCCAGCAGCTCCTTCAGACCCAGCGTCAGCGGCTGGCCGTCGACCAGCGCCACGTTGTTGATGCCGAAGGTCTCCTCCATCGGCGTCAGCTTGTACAGCTGCTCCAGCAGCGCCTCCGGCACGAAGCCGTTCTTCACCTCGATCACCAGCCGCAGCCCGTGCTCGCGGTCGGTCAGGTCCTTGACGTCCGCGATGCCCTGCAGCTTCTTCGCGTTGACCAGGTCCTTGATCTTCGAGATGACCTTCTCCGGGCCGACGTTGTACGGCAGCTCGGTGACCACGATGCCCTTGCGGCGGGCCGTCACCGCCTCCACCGTCGTCGTCGCCCGGATCTTGAACGTGCCGCGGCCCGACTCGTACGCGTCCCGGATCCCCGACAGGCCCACGATCCGCCCGCCCGTCGGCAGGTCCGGACCGGGCACGAACCGCATCAGCGTGTCCAGGTCCGCGTTCGGGTGCTTGATCAGGTGCCGGGCCGCGGCCACCACCTCGGACAGGTTGTGCGGCGGCATGTTCGTCGCCATGCCGACCGCGATCCCCGTCGCGCCGTTCACCAGCAGGTTCGGGAACGCCGCCGGCAGCGCCAGCGGCTCCTGCTCGCTGCCGTCGTAGTTCGGGCCGAAGTCGACGGTGTCCTCGTGGATCGACTCCACCATCGCCATCGACGCGGCCGTCAGCCGCGACTCGGTGTACCGCATCGCGGCCGGCGGGTCGTCGTTGCCCAGCGAACCGAAGTTCCCGTGCCCGTCGATCAGCGGCAACCGCATCGAGAACGGCTGCGCCATCCGGACGACCGAGTCGTAGATCGACGCGTCGCCGTGCGGGTGCAGCCGGCCCATCACCTCGCCCACCAGACGGGCGCACTTCACGTGCCCGCGCTCCGGACGCAGGCCCATCTCGTTGGCCTGGTACAGGATCCGGCGGTGCACCGGCTTCAGACCGTCCCGCGCGTCGGGAAGCGCACGCGAGTAGATCACCGAGTAGGCGTACTCCAGGAAGGAGCCCTGCATCTCGTCCACGACGTCGACGTCGAGGATCCGCTCCTCGAAGTCTCCGGGCGGCGGGGTCTGCGAACTGCGGCGGGCCATCGCGGCGGGGCTCCCTTACGTCTCGCTTGCAGTGTCTCGGTCTGCTCTGTCGTCCATCCACCGGCCCCCGTCAACAGGGCGCGGCGCCCCCATTGTGGACCCTCCCGCCGACACTCCCGGCCAGCGCCCCTCTTCCGCCCCTGGCGAACGCCCCGTCCGCGCGGACACAAACGCGCCTCCCACGCGTTGCACCACAATGGGGGACGCCACACCAACCCCGACATCGACGACGGGAAGGACCCGAGCGCATGGCCAACCCGGCCCCCGCCTCCAGCCGAGGCATCGCCATCACCGAGCACCGCCTGGCCAACGGCCTGCGGGTCGTCCTCTCCGAGGACCACCTCACCCCGGTGGCCGCGGTCTGCCTCTGGTACGACGTCGGCTCCCGGCACGAGGTCAAGGGCCGCACCGGCCTCGCCCACCTCTTCGAGCACCTGATGTTCCAGGGCTCCGCGAACGTGTCCAACAACGGCCACTTCGAGCTCGTCCAGGGAGCCGGCGGCTCGCTCAACGGCACCACCAGCTTCGAGCGCACCAACTACTTCGAGACCATGCCCGCCCACCAGCTGGAGCTCGCCCTCTGGCTGGAGGCCGACCGCATGGGCTCGCTGCTCGTCGCCCTCGACGAGACGTCCATGGAGAACCAGCGCGACGTCGTCAAGAACGAGCGCCGCCAGCGCTACGACAACGTCCCGTACGGCACCGCCTTCGAGAAGCTCACCGCGCTCTCGTTCCCCGACGGCCACCCGTACCACCACACCCCCATCGGCTCCATGGCCGACCTCGACGCCGCCACCCTCGAGGACGCCCGCGCGTTCTTCCGCACCTACTACGCGCCCAACAACGCCGTCCTCTCCGTCGTCGGCGACATCGACCCCGAGCAGACCGTCGCCTGGGTCGAGAAGTACTTCGGCAGCATCCCCGGCCACGACGGCAAGCAGCCCCCGCGCTCCGGGGAACTCCCCGCCACGATCGGCCGCGAACTGCGCGAGCCCGTCCACGAGGACGTCCCCTCCCGCGCGCTGATGGCCGCCTACCGCCTCCCGCACGACGGCACCCGCGAGGCCGACGCCGCCGACCTCGCCCTCACCATCCTCGGCAGCGGCGAGTCCAGCCGCCTCTACAACCGGCTCGTCCGCCGCGACCGCACCGCCGTCGCCGCCGGCTTCGGCCTGCTCCGCCTCGCCGGCGCCCCCAGCCTCGGCTGGCTCGACGTCAAGACCTCCGGCGACGCCACCATCGCGCAGATCGACGCCGCCGTCGACGAGGAGCTCGCCCGCTTCGCCGCCGAGGGCCCCACCGCCGCCGAACTCGAGCGCGCCCAGGCCCAGATCGAGCGCGAGTGGCTCGACCGGCTCACCACCGTCGCCGGCCGCGCCGACGAACTCTGCCGCTACGCCGTCCTGTTCGGCGACCCCAAGCTGCTCAACGACGCCCTCCCGAAGGTCCTCGACGTCACCGCCGAGGAGGTCCAGGCCGTCGCCCAGGCCCGGCTCCACCCCGACAACCGGGCCGTCCTCGTCTACGAGCCCACCACGGCCGACGACACCGACGACACCGACGACGACACCGCCACCGACGCCTCCCAGGAGGGTGCCGCCGTATGAGCACCGACCACGCCCCCGCGATGACCTTCCACCCCCAGCCCCGGCCCGGCACCCCCAGCCCGTGGGCGTTCCCCGCCCCCGAGCGCGCCTCCCTCGGCAACGGCATCACCGTGCTGCACTGCCACCGGCCCGGCCAGCAGCTCGTCGCCGTCGAGGTCCTCCTCGACGTCCCGCTCGCCGCCGAACCCGAGGGCCTCGACGGCGTCGCCGCCATCCTCGCCCGCGCCCTCAACGAGGGCACCGACACCCTCAGCGCCGAGGAGTTCGCCGCCGAGCTCGAGCGCGCCGGCGCCACCCTCGACGCCCACGCCGACCACCCCTGCATCCGGGTCTCCCTCGAGGTCCCGGCCTCCCGGCTGCAGCGCGGCCTCTCCCTGCTCGCCGACGCCCTGCGCGCCCCCGCCCTCCCCGAGGACGAGATCGAGCGCCTCGTCGCCAACCGCCTCGACGAGATCGTCCACGAGCAGGCCAACCCCGCCCGGCGCGCCGCCAAGGCCCTCTACGCCGAGCTCTTCGACGCCGCCGACCGGCTCTCCCGGCCCCGCAGCGGCACCGCCGACACGGTCAAGTCCATCGACCGCGCCGCCGTCAAGGCCTTCTACGACGCCCACGTGCGCCCCGCCACCAGCACCGTCGTGGTGGTCGGCGACCTCACCGGCACCGACCTGCCCGCCCTCCTGGAGAGCACCCTCGGCACCTGGACCGGCAGCGCCGCCGAAGCCTCCGTCCACGCGCCCGTCACCGGCGACGACCACGGCCGCGTCGTCATCGTCGACCGCCCCGGCTCCGTCCAGACCCAGCTGCTGATCGGCCGCATCGGCCCCGACCGGCACGACCCCGTCTGGGCCGCCCAGATCCTCGGCACCTACTGCCTCGGCGGCACCCTCACCTCCCGCCTCGACCGCGTCCTGCGCGAGGAGAAGGGCTACACCTACGGCGTCCGCTCCTTCGCCCAGCCGCTGCGCTCCGCCGCCGACGGCAGCGGCCGCTCGCTGCTCGCCATCAGCGGCTCGGTGGACACCGCCTCCACCGCCCCCGCGCTCGAGGACACCTGGAAGATCCTGCGCCTCCTCGCCGCCGAGGGCCTCACCGACGCGGAGCGCGACGAGGCCGTGCAGTTCCTGGTCGGCGTGGCGCCGCTGAAGTACGAGACCGCGGGCTCCGTCGCCGGGACGCTGGCCGACCAGGTCGAGCAGCACCTGGCCGACGACTACCAGGCCGAGGTCTACCGGCAGCTCGCCGAACTTCCCACGGCCGCCGCCACCGAGGCCGTCGTCGCCGCCTTCCCGCCGGACCGCCTCGTCACCGTCCTGGTCGGCGACGCCGCCGCCATTGCCGAGGACGTGCGGGCCCTCGGCATCGGCGAGGTCACCGTCGTCAGCTGACGCCTCCGGCCTCCCGCACGGGCCCGGTGGAGCACCCGCTCCACCGGGCCCGTCGCGTCGTTAAATGCCTTGCGGGCCGACGCCGTTCCGTGGGTGAATCGTCCCCGGCACGGACGTGCGAACGGCGACGGAGGAAGGGAGGCGGCACCATGCGGGTCGAGCGAGCCATACGACGACGCTCCCCAAGGCCGTACCTCCCCCGTACCGCCCAGGGCTGCTGAGCCCCACCCCGGACTTCCCCGAGCCGCACCGGGATCCTTCGCGCGGCACCCCACCCTTCACGTGAACCACGCCTTCGCGTGACCACCCGACCCCTGGAGGTCGTTCACCCATGTCGTACACCGAAGTCCCCGGCGTCCGGGTCCCGATCCGGATGTGGACCGATCCGGCCACGGTCGAGGGCCAGGCCCTGCAGCAGCTGCGCAACATCAGCTCGCTGCCCTGGCTGCACGGCCTCGCCGTGATGCCCGACGTCCACCTGGGCAAGGGCGCGACGGTCGGCTCCGTCATCGCGATGAAGGGCGCGGTCTGCCCGGCGGCGGTCGGTGTCGACATCGGCTGCGGGATGAGCGCGGTGAAGACCTCGCTCACCGCCGCGGACCTCCCGGACGACCTGTCCCGGCTGCGCTCCAAGATCGAGCAGGCCATCCCGGTCGGCCGCGGCCTGCACACCGACCCGGTCGACCCGGCCACGCTGCACGGCTTCCGGGCGGCGGGCTGGGACGACTTCTGGCACCGCTTCGACGGGGTGGCGGAGGAGGTCAAGTGGCGCCGCGAGCGGGCGATGCAGCAGATGGCGACGCTGGGTGGAGGAAATCATTTCATCGAAGTATGTGTCGATACGACTGGTTCGGTCTGGCTCATGCTGCACTCCGGATCGCGCAACATCGGCAAGGAACTGGCGGAGCACCACATGGGCGTCGCGCAGTCCCTCCCGCACAACCAGGGCCTGGTCGACCGGGACCTCGCGGTCTTCATCGCGGACACCCCGCAGATGGCCGCGTACCGCCAGGACCTCTTCTGGGCCCAGGAGTACGCCAAGAACAACCGCGCGGTGATGATGGCGCTCTTCCAGGACGTCGTGCGCCGTGAGTTCCCCAGGGCGAAGGTCGCCTTCGACGAGGTCATCAGCTGCCACCACAACTACGTGGCGGAGGAGCGGTACGACGGGGTCGACCTGCTGGTGACCCGCAAGGGCGCGATCCGGGCCGGTTCCGGTGACTACGGGATCATCCCGGGCTCGATGGGCACCGGCTCCTACATCGTCCGCGGCCTGGGCAACGAGGCGTCGTTCAACTCCGCCTCGCACGGCGCCGGCCGCAAGATGAGCCGCACGGCGGCGAAGAAGCGGTTCAGCACGGCGGACCTGGTCGAACAGACCAAGGGCGTCGAGTGCCGCAAGGACGGCGGCGTGGTGGACGAGATCCCGGGCGCCTACAAGAACATCGAGAAGGTCATCGAGCAGCAGAAGGACCTGGTCGAGGTGGTCGCGCACCTCAAGCAGGTCGTCTGCGTGAAGGGCTGATCAACGCCGACAGCTGATCAACGCCGACAGGGGTGCACCACGCGTGGTGGTGCACCCCTGTCGGGCGAGGGGTGGGCTCAGGCCGCGGCCGGGAGCTCGTCGAGGCCTTCCTGGACGAGCTTGGCGAGGCGGTCGAGGGCCCCGTCGGCGTTCTCGGCGTCGGAGGCGAGGACGACCTCCTCGCCACCCTGGGCGCCCAGGCCGAGCAGGCCGAGCATGGAGGCGGCGTTGACGGGGGTGCCGCCGGGCTTGGCGATGGTGATCGGCACGCCGGTGGCCGTGACGGCCCGGACGAAGATCGAGGCGGGACGGGCGTGCAGGCCCTCGGCCCAACCGATGGTGACGCGGCGCTCGGCCATGAGACGTGCCTTTCCGGTGAAGCTGGTCACGGCCGTGCTCGGAGGAGCGGGGGGACGGCCATGTTGTCTAGACCAGTGTTGCACGCAGCCGGCCCCCGCGAACCGTCGCGTTCAGGACTTGTGATTGTTTCTTTTCGGGGCATAAGGCCCGGCCAGTGGCCCTGTCCACCCTGCCGCTAGCGCCTGTCCGGCGCCATTCGGCCCGCTGCCGGATAACCTGACGAATGTGGACGACTCCGCGGTGGCGAACCCCGAGCAACCGGACTATCCGCAGCACTGGGAGGCCGACATCCTGCTGCGCGACGGCGGCACGGCCCGGATCCGGCCGATCACGCCGGACGATGCCGGGCGGCTCGTGGAGTTCTACGACCAGGTCTCGGACCAGTCCAAGTACTTCCGCTTCTTCGCCCCCTACCCCCGGCTGTCCGACAAGGACGTCCGCCGCTTCACCCACCACGACTTCGTGAACCGGGTGGGCCTCGCGGTGGTGATCCGGGACCACTTCATCGCCACCGTCCGCTACGACCGGATCGACGTCGACGGCCGCCCGTCCGACACCGGTACGGAGGCCGAGGTCGCGTTCCTGGTGCAGGACGCCCACCAGGGGCGCGGGGTGGCCTCGGCGCTCCTGGAGCACATCGCCGCGGTGGCCCAGGAGCGTGGGATCCGCCGCTTCCAGGCGGAGGTGCTGCCGGAGAACCGGAAGATGGTGAAGGTCTTCACCGATGCCGGCTACACCCAGCGCCGCAGCTTCGCCGACGGCGTGGTGCACCTGGACTTCGACCTGGAGCAGACCGACCGCTCGTTGGCGGTGATGCGGGCCCGCGAGCACCGCGCGGAGGCGCGGTCGGTGCAGCGGTTGCTGACGCCGCGGTCGGTGGCGGTGATCGGGGCGTCCCGCCATCCGCAGACGGTGGGGCGGGCGATCCTGCGGGACCTGCTGGGCACCTTCGAACCCGAGACCGCCGCCCCCGAAGCCGCCCCCGAGCCCGCCGACCGGGCCGACGCCGGGGCAGAGCAGGTCGGGGCACAGCAGGGCAGGGAGCAGCAGGTCGGGGCGCAGCCCCGCCCGGTGTACGCGGTGAACCGCAACGCCCCGCCCGGCACGGTGCTGGACGGCGTCCCGGTGCACCGCTCGGTCCTGGACATCCCCGGCCCGGTGGACCTCGCGGTGATCGCCGTCCCGGAGGGCGCCGTGCCCGCGGCCGTCGCGGAGTGCGGTGCGCACGGGGTGCAGGGCCTGGTGGTGGTGACCGCCGGCTACGCGGAGACCGGGGTGGACGGGCGGGACCGCCAGCGCGCCCTGGTGCGGCAGGCCCGGGCGGCGGGGATGAGGGTGGTCGGCCCGAACGCGTTCGGCCTGATCAACACCGATCCGGCCGTCCCGTTGAACGCCTCGCTGGCGCCGCACCTGCCGGGCCGCGGCGGTTTCGGGATCTTCTGCCAGTCCGGCGCGATCGGCGTGGCGCTGCTGGAGGCCGCCCACCGGCGGGGTCTCGGGGTGTCCTCGTTCGCCTCGGTCGGCAACCGGGCGGACGTCTCCGGCAACGACTTCCTGCAGTACTGGGCGGAGGACGACGCCACCGAGGTGGTGCTGCTCTACCTGGAGTCCTTCGGCAATCCGCGCAAGTTCACCCGGATCGCGCGGCGGCTGGCCGCGGTGAAGCCGATCGTGGTGGTGAAGGGGGCCCGGCACACGGGCAGCCTGCCGCCGGGCCACGCGGTGCCGGCGACCGCGACCGGGCTGCGCGACGCGACGGTGGACGCGCTGTTCGAGCAGGCGGGCGTGATCAGGGTGGAGACGATCACCGAGCTGTACGACACCGGGGAGCTGCTGGGCCTGCAGCCGCTGCCCCCGGGGGACCGGGTGGCGGTGGTCGGCAACTCGGACTCGATGGGACTGCTGACGTACGACGCCTGTCTGAGCGCGGGGCTGCGGCCGCGCACCCCGGTGGACCTGACCACCGCGGCGACCGGCGAGAACTTCCGGATCGCGCTGGACGTGGCGCTGAGCGACCCGGCGGTGGACGCGGTGATCGCGGTGGCGATCCCGCCGATCGGCACGTCCGCGCACGCGTTCATGGGCGGTCGGCTGACCGGCCCGGACGACCCGGAGATGGGCTCGGACGATCCGGAGATCGCCACCGCGCTGCTCGAAGCCGGGCTGCGGGCACGGGAGTTGGGCAAGCCGCTGGTGCTGGCGCACCTGGCGCTGACGGATCTGCCGGCCCGGCTGCGTCCGGGCGGCGTCCCGGCGTTCGCGGCCCCCGAGCGGGCGGTGCGCGCGCTGGCGAACGCCGTCCACTACGCGCAGTGGCGCCGCCGGACGGCGGTGGCGGAGGAGACGGCCCGGGTGCCGGAGCTGGACCGGATCGACGAGCCGGGGGCCCGTGCGCTGGTCGAGGCGGCGTTGAGCACCCGGACCGCGATCGCCGCGCGGACCCAGCCGGGCGGTGCCCGGATCACGCTGCCGGACGCCGGGGCCCGTGAGCTGCTGGCCCGCTACGGCATCGACGTCTCCCCGACGCTGCCGGCGCCGGACGAGGAGACCGCGGTGCGGGCGGCGGAGGCGCTCGGTTACCCGGTGGCGCTGAAGGCGACGGCCCCGCACCTGCGGCACCGCCCCGACCTGGGCAGCGTGCGGCTGGACCTGACCGGTGAGCCGGGTCTGCGCCGGGCGCACCGCGAGCTGGACGCGTTGCTGGGCGGTGCGGCGCAGGCGGAGCTGGTGGTGCAGCGGCTGGCGCCGCGCGGGGTGGACACCGTGATCGCTGCCACGGTGGATCCGGCGGTCGGCGCGATCCTGTCGTTCGGCCTGGCCGGGGCGCCGGCGGAGCTGCTGGGCGACGTGGCGCACCGGCTGGTTCCGGCCACCGACCAGGACGTGGCGGGGCTGGTGCGGGAGGTACGGGCGGCGCCGCTGCTGTTCGGCTGGCGGGGAGCGGAGGCGGTGGACACGGGCGCGCTGGAGGAGCTGCTGCTGCGGGTGTCGCAGCTGGTGGACGACGTGCCGGAGGTCGCCTCGGTGGATCTCGAACCGGTGGTCGTGGCCCCGTACGGGCTGGCGATCCTGGGGGCGCGGGTGCGGCTCGCGCCACTGCCCGTCCGCAGCGATCTGGGCCCGCGCGCCATGAGCACCCTGTAACCTTCCTTGGTTGTGCCCGGCCCTCGGGCGCTGTTGTCCGAAGCTCGGCGCCGTGCCGCCCGCTTCGTCGGCGGACCATGCCAGGATGGAGTTATGGCGAAGACCGGTACGACCACCACTCAGGACCTGCGCTCGGCGATCGAGCGCAGCGGCTACTACCCGGCCCTGGTGTCCGAGGCGGTCGAGGCCGCGGTGGGCCCGGAGCCGATCAGCTCGTACCTGGTGCACCAGGAGACGACCTTCGACGCCAACGAGGTGCGCCGGCACGTGACGGTGCTGGTGCTGACCCCGACCCGGTTCGTGGTGAGCCACACCGACGAGCAGTCGGGGGACGGCGGCAGTCCGGCGGTGCCGTTCGCGACGACGTCGACGGAGAGTGTCCGGCTGGACCGGATCGGTTCGGTCGTGCTGAGCCGGATGGTGGCGAACCCGGAGACGTACACGCCGGGGACGCTGCCGCGCGAGGTGGTGCTGACGATCGGCTGGGGTGCCGTGCAGCGGCTGGACCTGGAGCCGGCGGGCTGCTCCGACCCGAACTGCGAGGCGGATCACGGCTACACGGGGTCGGCGACGGCTGACGACCTCTCACTGCGGGTGAGCGAGGCCGGTGACGGCCCGGAGACGGTCGCGCAGGCTCTGGTGTTCGCCCGTGCGCTGTCCGACGCGACGATCAGCAACGGCCCGCGGGTCTGAGCGCCGCCGCCTCCGTCCGCTACTGAATCCGGTTCCATGTCCTTCGCACCCGCCGACGGCTACGACGCCTTCGAGATCCTTGACCCGGCCGCGGCTCCCGCGCCCCCGTACGGCAGCGGTTCGCTCTGCGACCTGCTGCCCTCGGTGGCGGCGGGGCTGGGGGTTCCGGGCTTCACCGCCACCCTGCCGATCGCCCCGGCGGACCGCGTGGTGGTGTTCCTGGTGGACGGCCTGGGCTGGGAGCTGCTGCTGCGGCACCCGGAGTACGCGCCGTTCCTGTCCTCGTTGGCGGCCGGTTCGCTGGGCGGCTCGGGCCGCCCGCTGACCGCGGGTTTCCCGTCGACCACGGCGACCTCGCTGGCCTCGGTCGGGACGGGCACCCCTCCGGGGCTGCACGGCCTGGTCGGGTACACGGTGGCGGTGCCGGGCGCGGGGTACCTGATGAACCAGCTGCGCTGGCAGCCGCACACCGACCCGGGGGCGTGGCAGCCGTACCCGACGGTCTTCGACCGGACGCACGACGCGGGGGTGGCGACGGCGCAGGTGTCCTCCCCGTTGTTCGCGCAGACCCCGCTGACCAGGGTGGCGCTGTCCGGCGGCACCTTCCTGGGCCGGACCACCGGCATGGAGCGGATGGATCTGGCGGCCTCCTGGCTGGCCGAGCACGACCGGGCGCTGGTGTACACCTACGTCAGCGAGCTGGACGGTGCGGGCCACCGGTTCGGGGTGGACTCGGACGAGTGGCGGATGACGCTGGACGCGGTGGACCGGTTGGCCCGCCGTCTGGCGGAGCAGCTGCCGCCGCGTTCGGCGATGTACGTGACGGCGGACCACGGCATGATCGACATCGCCCCGGAGGACCGGATCGACTTCGACGAGGACTGGGAGCTCGGCGCCGGCGTGGCCCTGCTGGGCGGTGAGGGCCGGGCCCGGCACGTGTACGCGGTGCCCGGTGCGGCGGCCGACGTGCACGCGGTCTGGAGCGAGGTGCTGGGCGACCGGATGTGGGTGGCGACCCGGGACCAGGCGATCGACGCGGGCTGGTTCGGCCCGGCCGTGGACGCGCGGGTGTACGGGCGGATCGGCGACGTGGTGGCCGCGGCGCGGGACGACATCGCGATCATCGCCTCCCGCAACGAGCCGGGGGAGTCCGCGATGGTCGGGCTGCACGGCTCGATGACCCCGGTGGAGCAGTTCGTGCCCCTGCTCGAAGTCCGCGGCTGAGATTTTCCGTTGACTCCTCTGTGCCCGAACTCCTCTGATGTGAAAGGCCTTTGCTCCACCCATGGCTGAACTGGTGTTCTTCTCGGGCACGATGGACTGCGGCAAGTCGACGCTGGCGCTGCAGATGGACCACAACCACACCGCGCGCGGCCGGCAGGGGATCATCCTGACCCGCAACGACCGGGCCGGTGCGGCGACCATCTCCAGCCGGCTGGGCCTGCGGGCGGACGCGGTCGAGGTCACCGACGACTTCGACTTCCACGCGCACGTGGTGCAGCGCCTCTCGGCGGGTGGCCGGGTGGACTACCTGATCTGCGACGAGGCCCAGTTCTTCGCCGCCGGGCAGGTCGACCAGCTGGCCCGGGTGGTGGACGAACTCGACATCGACGTCTTCACGTTCGGGATCACCACGGACTTCCGCACCCGGCTGTTCCCGGGTTCGCAGCGGCTGATCGAGCTGGCCGACCGGGTGGAGGTGCTCCAGGTCGAGGCACTGTGCTGGTGCGGCGCGCGGGCGACCCACAACGCCCGCACGGTGGGCGGCGTGATGGTGGTCGAGGGCGCCCAGGTGGTGGTCGGCGACATCACGGTCGACGAGGACGAGGTCAGCTACGAGGTGCTGTGCCGCCGGCACCACCGCCGCCGCCTCACCTCGGCGACCGCCCGGGCCTCGGTGCTCTCGCCGGACGTGCTGCCCTTCGAGGAGCAGCGGGCCTGACCGCGGGCGGCCCGGTGCCCGCTCGGGCGCGGACCGGGCGGCTCACAGCGCCTCGATCACCGAGAAGTGCCCGCCCTGCGGGTCGGCCAGCCGGGCGGCCCGGCCGCGCAGGGTGTCGTGCGGCTCCACCAGGACGCGGCCGCCGAGCTCGACGGCGTGCCGGGCGGTCCGCGTGGTGTCGCGGACGGCGAAGTGGACCCGCCAGCGCGGCGGGTGGCCGCGCAGTTCGGCGTGGTGCCGGATGCCGGCGACCGGCCGCCCGTGCACCAGGAGCGCGGACTCGCCGTCGGCGGGCCGTACGGGCCGGTCGAGCACGGTGGCGTAGAAGGCCGCGGCGCCGTCCGCGTCGGGGGTGAGCAGTTCGGTCCAGGCCGGTCCGCCGGGTTCGGGGCCGGCTTCGCGGCCGGTGTGCTCCTCGCCCTGCCAGAGCCCGAAGACGGCGCCGGAGACGTCGGCGGCGATGGCCATCCGGCCGGCCCGTTCGGCCTGCAGCGGGCCGACGGCGACGGTTCCGCCGCATTCGCGCACCAGTTGGGTGGTGCGGTCGGCGTCGTCGACGGCGAAGTAGGTGGTCCACTGCACCGGGAACCCGGTGGCGGTGGAGACGCCGAGGCCGGCGACGGGCTCCCCGTCGAGTTCGGCCCGTACGTAGTCGCCGAGTTGGCCCGGGCCCGGGCGATAGGCCCAGCCGAGCAGGCCGCCGTAGAAGGCGCGGGCTCCGGGCAGGTCGTCGGTCAGCAGGCTGACCCAGCAGGGCGTGCCCTGGGCCAGTCGGAGTTCCACCGCGGGCAATGCGGGCCTCCTCGTGGGTGGTCGGCGCGCGGGGATCCTCGCGCGCGAGGGTGATGCTTCCACCCTGGCGGGCACCGAACCCTCGGGCCGCGCGGAAAGTCCGGCAAAGTCCGCACAAAGAGCGGTGGTTCGTCGGTGCTGCGCGACAATGGCCGCCATGACGACCTACAACGACGCTTCTCCGCTGATCTCCGCGGGCGCGCTGGGGGAGGCGCTCGCCTCCGTCCGCCCGCCGGTGCTGCTGGACGTGCGCTACCGGCTGGTCGGTGCCGCGGCCTCCGGCCCGACCGCGGCCGAGGAGTACCTGGCCGGGCACCTGCCCGGGGCCCACTTCGTCGACCTGGACCGCGACCTCGCGGCCCACCCGGGTGCTCCGGGCCGGGGCGGGCGCCACCCGCTGCCGGACCCGGAGGAGTTCGGTGCGGCGATGCGCGGATTCGGGGTGGACGCCGACCGCCCGGTGGTGGTGTACGACGGGGCGGCCTCGCTGGCGGCGGCCCGCGCCTGGTGGCTGCTGCGCTGGGCCGGGCACCGGGACGTCCAGGTGCTGGACGGCGGGTACGCGGCCTGGGTGGCGGCGGGTCTGCCGGTGACGGCGGAGGTGCCGGAGCCGGCGGAGGGCGACTTCAAGCCTGTGCCGGGGCGGTTGCCGGTGGTGGACGCGGACGGCGCGGCGGCCTGGGCGCGCGAGGGCCTGCTGCTGGACGCCCGGGCGGGCGAGCGCTACCGGGGCGAGACCGAGCCGGTGGATCCGCGGGCCGGGCACATCCCGGGGGCGGTGTCGGCGCCGACGGCCGAGAACGTGGACACGGACGGGCGGTTCCGGTCGGCCGCGGAGCTGGCGGCGCGGTTCCGCGCGCTGGGCGCGGGCGAGCGGGAGACGGCGGTGTACTGCGGCTCGGGGGTGACGGCGGCGCACCAGATCCTGGCGCTCGAGGTGGCGGGCCTGCCCGCGACGCTGTACCCCGGGTCGTGGAGCGAGTGGTCGAGCGACGCGGCCCGCCCGGTGGCGGTGACCGGGCAGCCGGGCTGAGTCCGGGCACGCGGAAGGGGCGGGAGGCCGGGCCTCCCGCCCCTTCCGTACGGCGGTTACTCCTGCTTCTTGCGCCGGCTGCCGAAGACGATCTCGTCCCAGCTGGGCACGGTGGCCCGGCGGCCGGGGCGGACGCCGTCCGCCTCGGCCTGGCGGTCGGTGGTGCCGACGAGGCGTTCGCGGTGCGGGGCGACGGCCCGCGGCATCAGGATGTCGGCGTAGGCCGATCCCGCGCCGACGGCCGGGGCCGCGGCGGCCGGCTCCTCGCTCTCCTCGGCGACCTCGGCGGGCACCGGCTCGATCGGGGTGGGGCCGCTGACGGCGAGGTCGCCGCGGAAGGCGGGGACGACGTCGAGCAGGCTGGTCAGCGAGTCCCTGGACTCGGCGGTGGCCTCGCGGGACTCGCGGACCTCACGGGCCGACATGATGCGGTCGGCGGAGGGCCGGTCGATCATCGGGCGGGGCGGCCGGTCCTGGGGGAGCCGGGCGATCCGCGGGATGAACGGGAAGACCGACTCCTCCTCGCGCTCGACGTTCTCGCCGATCAGCGCGCGGGCCTCGTCGTCGTTGGGCTGGACCAGGCGCCGGGGCGGGTCGTACGTCCACGACGCGCTGCGGCCCTCGCCGTCGGCCCGGTAGGAGAGGATGACCTCCCAGGTGCCGTCGTCGCGCCGCCAGGAGTCCCAGCGTTCGGTGTCCTTCTCCGCGCCGCGCAGCGCGAGCCGCTCGGCGACGGCCTCGCCGAGCTGGGGCCCGGTGGACTCGCCGTTGCGGCGGATGGCGGTCTTGCGGGCGCGCTCGGCCATGAAGGCGCGCTCGGCGAGCACCGGCCCCTCGAAGCGGCGGACCCGGTCGACGGAGATGCCGGCGGCCTGGGCGACCTCCTCCGCGGAGGCGCCTGCTCGTATCCGGGCCTGGATGTCCCGGGGGCGCAGGTGGCTCTCGACCTCGATCTCGATCTGGCCGAGGCGCGGCCGGTCGCCGCGGATGGCGGCGCGCAGCCGCTCGTCGATGGGGAGGGTGTACTCCGTGCTGTCGGCAGCCTTGAGCACCAGCCGTGTGCCGTCGTTGCTGACGGCCACAACCCGCAGTTCGGGCACGGTTACCTCCCGGGTGGTGCCTGCCGACGTCACCTGCGTCGCTGCTCCCGTACTGAGTGTGGCCTGCCCGCTCGCGACTGGCCACAACCTTGCTGAGTTCCCCGGCGTGTCGGGCATACGCCCGGGCACGCCACTGTGGCACGGTTGCCTTTTTGCCACGTCATCCGTCGACGTCGCGCCTGGGTGTCCCGGCCGTCCTCGCACGCGCAGTGAACGCGACGTTCCGGGACGGTCGTCGCCGTGCGTGCCTGGCCCGTGGCTCTTCGTCAAGCTGCCGGTACGGG
The DNA here is from genome assembly GCF_044768035.1 of Kitasatospora sp. NPDC101176. Lineage (NCBI taxonomy): Bacteria > Bacillati > Actinomycetota > Actinomycetes > Kitasatosporales > Streptomycetaceae > Kitasatospora > Kitasatospora sp. NPDC101176. Next base: position 13,881 of record NZ_JBIWPA010000023.1, on the reverse strand, counting down.
CGCAGTCGACAAGTCGACCCAAGGCTCAGGCTTTACGAACAGTACTCCATTCGTGGCATCCGAAGGGGCGGCTCGCCGCTCAAGTCTCCCGCGATTCACGGGAATCTCAAGAGCACGCGCCCCCAATGGCGGACCACTGCCGGGTGAACGGTGATCATCTTCACATATATCGGGGGCGGAGAACCGCATTTTCGTCCCTTGTGTCCTTCTTTGGGCAAGATGGAGTGGCTTGTTCGAGGATCAGTCGTACGGACCGAGGGATGTTGATGCCGGAGCGGAACCCCGCCGAGGAGGGCGGCAAGGAGGATCGCAGGCGAATCGATCTGAGTGTGGCTCAGGTCGTGGCGAGTGCGTTGGCGACGGTGGCCGGGGCGCTGCTCGCCTCGGAACTCGGCGTGTACGGAACGATCCTGGGCGCGGCGGTGGTCAGCATCGGGGCCACCACCGGCAGTGCGGTGTTCCAGCACGTCTTCCGGCGCACCGGCGAACAGCTGCGCGGGGCGGTGACGGAACGGGGGCCGGTCCACACCGCGAACGGACTGCGCCAGGTGCCGGCCGGCCCGGTGAGCCCGGCGCCGGTGGTGGAGTCGCCGGTGGTGGAGTCGCCGGTGGCGGTGGTCTCCGCGGAGTGGAACGAGCCGCGGGTGGTGCGGGCGCGCCGGCGCTGGACCTGGCGGACGTACGCGGCGGTATCCGGGCTGGTGTTCGTGCTGGCGATGACGCCGATCGTCGCGTTCGAACTGGCCACCGGCCAGCCGGTGTCGGCGACGGTGAAGGGGCGGTCCGGCAACGGCACCTCCTTCGGCGGCGCCGTCACCCCCGGGTCCTCCACCCCGACCTCCTCCACGCCGCGGGAGGAACCGGAGCGGACGCCCCCCGCGCGCGAGTCCGGCGGAGCGGGCCGGTCGCCGTCCGGCGGGGCCACGGCCCCGGCGACGACGGGGCCGAGCCGGGGGCCGAGCCCGAGTGGCTCCGGTGAGCCGGGCGGCGGGACGACCTCGCCCTCGGCGGGGCCGAGCACCTCGCCGTCGGCCGGCACCTCCCCGTCGGCGGGCGGCGGGACGCCGTCGGGCGGGGCCTCCTCGCAGCCGCCCGTCCCGAGCGGTACGCCGGCGGCGCCCCGCTCGGGGGCCGCGTCCTCGACGCCCTGAGGCCCGGGCGAGGTCAGGCGCCGAGCACGCGGCGCAGGTAGTCGTTGCCGAAGACCCGCTGCGGGTCGACCTCGTCGCGCAGCGCCGTGAAGTCGCCGAAGTGCGGGTACACGCCGGCCAGGTACTCGGCGTCGCGGGTGTGCAGCTTGCCCCAGTGGGGGCGGCCCGCGTGCGCGGTCATCAGTTGTTCGACGCCGGTGAAGTAGCCCTGGTCGGCGGTGCCCCGGTAGAGGTGCACCGCGATGTAGGCGCTGTCGCGGCCGGAGGCGGTGGAGAGCCAGAGGTCGTCGGCGGGGGCGAAGCGCACCTCGACCGGGAAGCTGACCTTCCAGTCGGAGCGGTCGACCAGGGCCTTCAGTTCGCGCAGCACCCCGGCGACGGCCGCGCGCGGCACCGCGTACTCCATCTCCACGAAGCGGACCTTGCGGGGGCTGGTGAACACCCGGTACGCCGTGTCGGTGTAGCTGCGGTCGGACCAGGCGCGGCTGGCCAGCGAGGCGATGGCGGGGATGCTGCGGGGGAAGCGCCGGCCGACCCGGCAGGCGCCCTCCCAGACGGTGTTGGAGAGAAAGTCGTCCTCCAGCCACTCCTTGAACCGGGGCAGCGGGGCGGCCGGGCCCTGGCTGCGGTTGTTGCGCTTGGTGGAGCAGCGGTCGGTGTGCGGGAACCAGTAGAACTCGAAGTGCTCGTTGACGGCGGTGAGGTCGTCGAGCCGTTCCAGCACCTCGTCGAAGGCCATCGGCTGCTCGTGCGCGGTGAGCAGGAAGGCCGGTTCGACGCCGAAGGTCAGGGCGGTGATCACGCCGAGGGCGCCGAGCCCGAGCCGGGCGCCCTGGAAGAGCCGCGGGTTCTCGGTGGGGGAGCAGTGCCGGACGGTGCCGTCGGCGAGGACGATCTCCAGGGCGCGGATCTGGGCGGCGAGCGAGCCGGAGTCGCGGCCGGTGCCGTGGGTGCCGGTGCTGGTGGCGCCGGCCACGGTCTGGACCTCGATGTCGCCCATGTTGGTGAGCGAGAGGCCCTCGCCGGCGAGGATCCGGTTGAGCCGGGCGAGCGGGACGCCGGACTCGACGGTGACGGTGCCGGCCTCGCGGTCGATGCCGCGCACGGCGGTGAGCGCGTGCGGGCGGAGCAGGACGCCGTCGCCGGCGGAGGCGATCGAGGTGAAGGAGTGGCCGGAGCCGACGGCCTTGACGGTGCGGCCCTGTCCGGCGGCCCGCAGGATCTCCCTGGCCAGTTCCTCCGCGGTGCCGGGGGCGGCGGACCGGGCGGGCCGGGCGCTCTGGTTCCCGGCCCAGTTGGTCCACCGGGCGGGCGTCACGGTACTGGTCTGGGGCATGCGCCGCCTCCTGCTCCGTGGCCGAACGGGTCGGCGCGGGGTCGGGGCGGCAGCGCCGCCCTACCCGCGGGTAGGGCCGCGGGTAGGGAGAGACTAGTCAGTTCACCGTTCGAGGTCTACGGGTTGTCCGGCCGCTTCGGCGGGCTCGTCGGAGGTGACTCCGGCGCGCAGCCGGCCCAGTCCGGCCAGCGCGGTGGCCACGCCGAGCGCACCGGCGACCAGCGGCACCCAGTAGCCCGCGGCGGCGCCGGAGGCGTCCACCACCCAGCCGCCGGCGGAGGAGCCGAAGGCGACGCCGAGGGCGAGCCCGCTGGTGGTCCAGGCCATCCCCTCGGTGAGCTGGGAGGCCGGGACGAGCCGCTCCACCAGGGCCATCGCGGAGATCAGGGTCGGGGAGATGGCGAGGCCGGCGAGCATCAGGGCGGCGCCGGTGGCGAGCAGCCCGCCGAGGCCCTGGACGGTCGAGGAGACGATCAGGACCGGGACCATGCTCAGGGCCATCAGCGTCACGCCGGCGAAGAACCGGGTGGACAGCGAGCCCCTGGGCTTGAGCGTGCCGTAGACCATGCCGGCCAGGCCGGAGCCGAGCGCCCAGACGGCGAGGACGGTGCCGGCCAGCCCCTCGTGGCCCTGGGCCCTGGCGAAGGCGACGGTGACGATCTCGACCGAGCCGAAGATCGCGCCGGTGGCGATGAAGGTGAGCACCAGGACGATCAGGCCGCCGTTGAGGATGGCGCTGCCGCCGCTGCGGGAGGCGGCCGGGTGGACCGGCGGTTCGGTGCGGCGCTGGGCGGTGAACAGCGTGATGCCGACGGTGAGCGCGACGACGGCGGCGAGCACGCCGGACTCGGGAAGGACGTTGGTCGCCAGGACGACGGCGAGGATCGGACCGACCATGAAGCAGAACTCGTCGACCACCGCCTCGAAGGAGTACGCGGTGTGCAGCCGGCCGGCGTCCTCGCGGTAGAGGTGCGCCCAGCGGGCGCGGACCATGGCTCCGGCGCTGGGCATCACGCCCATGCCGACGGCGAAGAGGAACAGCGTCCAGGCCGGTGCGCCGAAGTGCGCGCAGAGCAGCAGTCCGATCGCGGCGGAGACGGAGAGCGCGGCGGCGGGGAGGGCCACCCGGCGCTGCCCGTACCGGTCGACCAGCCAGGACACCGCCGGTCCGAGCGCTCCGGCGGCGATCGCCAGGGTCGCCGAGACCGCGCCCGCCACCCCGAACGACCCTCTCTGCTCGGAGAGCATGGTCACGATGCCGATGCCGGTCATCGAGATCGGCAGGCGGGCGAGGAAGCCGGCCGAGGAGAAGGCCAGAGTGCCGGGGGCGGCGAATATCCGGCGGTAACTGGAGAGCACGGGGGAGCTCCGAGGGGTAAGGAACAAGGCTGGTCAACACAGCTTACGTACCTTGGCAAACGGTATTTTCCGGACACCCGCGCGGCCCAACCGCCGGTGTTCCGCCCCTCAATGGCAGGATCGGTGCCATGTCCGACGCGCGCAAACCCTCACCGACCGGCGCCGCCCCGTACGACGCCCTGCTGCTGCTCTCCTTCGGCGGGCCGGAGGCCCCCGAGGACGTCGTCCCGTTCCTGGAGAACGTCACCCGCGGCCGCGGCATCCCCCCGGAGCGGCTGAAGGAGGTGGGCAAGCACTACTTCCTGTTCGGCGGCGTCAGCCCGATCAACGAGCAGAACCGCGAGCTGCTCGCCGCGCTGCGCAAGGACTTCGCCGAGCACGGGCTGGAGCTGCCGGTCTACTGGGGCAACCGCAACTGGGCGCCGTACCTGGTCGACACCCTGCGCGAGCTGGCCGCCGACGGTCACCGCCGGATCGCCGTCCTCGCCACCAGCGCGTACGCCGGCTACTCGGGCTGCCGCCAGTACCGGGAGAACCTGGCCGAGGCGCTGGCCGCGCTCGCCGCGGAGGGCCTGCCCGAGCTGCGGGTCGACAAGCTGCGGCACTTCTACAACCACCCTGGCTTCGTCCGGCCGATGATCGACGCCACCGTGGCGGCCCTGGCCGAACTGCCCGAGCCGGTCCGGGACGGCGCCCGGCTGGCGTTCACCACCCACTCCATCCCGGACACCATGGCCGACTCCTCCGGCGCCCCGGACGACCCGGCCCGCGGCCGGCCCGGCGGCGCCTACGTCGCCCAGCACCTCGACGTCGCCCGGCTGATCGCCGAGGCCGTCGCCGAGCGCACCGGGGTCGCCGACCGGCCGTGGGAGCTGGTCTTCCAGAGCCGCAGCGGCGCCCCGCACGTGCCCTGGCTGGAACCGGACGTCTGCGACCACCTGGAGGCCCAGCACGCCGACGGCGCGCCCGCCGTGGTGATGGTCCCGATCGGCTTCGTCTCCGACCACATGGAGGTCAGGTACGACCTCGACACCGAGGCCGTCGCCAGGGCCGCCGAACTCGGCCTGCCGGTGGCCCGCGCCGCCACCGTCGGCGCCGACCCGCGGTTCACCGCCGCGGTGCGCGAGCTCGTCCTGGAGCGCGCCGCCGCCGAACGCGGCGAGCCGGTGACCCGCTGCGCGCTCGGCGCGCTCGGCCCCAGCCACGACGTGTGCGCGGTGGCCTGCTGCCCCAACCCGCGCGCCCCGCGCCCGGCCGCCGCCGAGCGCTGACCGCCCGTCCCGAGGAGTCCCCCTTGTCCACCCCCGCCCTGCCCGACGACCGGCTCCTCGACGACCTGCTGGACGTCGCCCTGGACGCGGCCCGGCGGGCCGGCGCCCTGCTGCGCGACGGCCGGCCCGCCGACCTCGGCGTGGCCGGCACCAAGAGCAGCCCGGTCGACGTGGTGACCGAGATGGACCTCGCCTCCGAGAAGCTGGTCCTGGAGCTGATCACCGACCGCCGCCCGGAGGACGGCTACCTCGGTGAGGAGGGCGCCGAGCGGCACGGCACCAGCGGGGTGCGCTGGGTCGTCGACCCGCTCGACGGCACGGTCAACTACCTGTACGGACTGCCCTCCTGGGCGGTGAGCGTGGCCGCCGAGGTGGACGGCCGGGCGGCCGTCGGCGTGGTCTTCGCGCCGGCCCGCGGTGAGCTGTTCCAGGCCGTCCTCGGCCGCGGCGCCCACCTCGACGGCCGCCCGCTCGCCGCCCGCCAGGCCCCGCCGTGGGGCCAGGCGCTGATCGCCACCGGCTTCAACTACGTCCGGTCGGTGCGGGTCCGCCAGGCCGAGGTGCTGCAGGCCCTGATGCCCGAGGTGCGGGACGTCCGCCGCGGCGGCGCCGCCGCCGTGGACCTGTGCGACGTCGCCGCCGGGCGGCTGGACGGCTACTACGAGCGCGGACTGGCCCCCTGGGACCGCGCGGCCGGCTGCCTGATCGCCGCGGAGGCCGGCGCCCTGGTCGGCGGCCGCCCCGGCCACGGCCCGGACGGCGAGCTGACGGTGGCCGCCGCGCCCGGCGTGTACGAGCCGCTGCAGGAGCGGCTCGCCGCGCTGCGCGCCTGGGAGGACCGGGGCTGAGCCCCGGAGCGTCCCGGGGCACGGGAGCCCCGGGACACCAGGTGCCCCGAGCGGGCACCGCCGTGAACGCGACGGGCCCGGAACGCGAAGAGCCCTGGCATACGAGGGATGCCAGGGCCTGGGTTTTCGCACGGCCCCCGCAGGGCCGCTGGTGCCGGAACTCCGGCGACGGGTCGGGATCGGGTGGATCAGGCGGCGGTGCGGTGACGCTCCAGCACGGTGTCCACACCGTGCTCGGCGGCGAGCCGGCGCAGGTCGTCCAGCTCTGACTGCTCCACCTCGGCGAGGAACTCGTCCCCGGCCTCGATCGCGCGGTGCAGGTCCTGCTCGGCGTTGGCGATGCGCTGCAGGATTCCGGCCTTGAAGGCGTCCATACGGGCCCCCTTACTGTGTCGGACGTGCACGGTCGTACGTTCTCCGCCCTGAGGTTGCGTGGCCAGCGGTAGCGTCCGGGGAGGCAGGATCCTGATTCTCCGGTCGGGCGCGGAGACGGCCCGTCGGCCGCTCCCGGTGACGTCCCAGCCCCAGGGCCGGCGCGGATGAACGCACGGCGGGTGGGTGCGATCGGCCGACAGGCCAGATCGCGGGTGTGCAGCTGTCCTCCCCGCCGCAGGGGCGGGGAAACCTGTCGGCGCGAGAAAGTTGCCCGTGTCACAGTCCAACCGGACTGGTCCCGGTGCGAACGGTCACCGGTCGCCGGTTCCGCCCCGTGCCCGAGCGGCAGCTTATCGCTGCTTTACCGCAGGACCAGGCAGGATGGAGGCACCGTCGGAGCCGTGCGTCCGCTTCCGGGGCCGGCCTGGAGAAGGGACAACGACCGTGCGGGTTCTCGTCGTCGAGGACGAGCAGCTGCTCGCCGAGGCCGTCGCCACCGGCCTGCGCCGCGAGGCGATGGCCGTCGACGTGGTGTACGACGGGGAGGCCGCGCTCCAGCGCATCGCGGTCAACGACTACGACGTGGTGGTCCTGGACCGGGACCTCCCGCTGGTCCACGGCGACGACGTCTGCCGCAAGGTGGTCGAGCAGGGCCTGGCCACCAGGGTGATCATGCTGACCGCCTCCGGTGACATCAGCGACCGGGTCGAGGGCCTGGAGATCGGCGCGGACGACTACCTTCCGAAGCCGTTCGCCTTCAGCGAACTCGTCGCCCGGGTAAGGGCGCTGGGACGCCGTGCGACCATCCCGCTGCCCCCGGTGCTGGAACGCGCCGGGATCTCGCTCGACCCCGGCCGCCGCGAGGTGATCCGGGAGGGCCGCACCGTCCAGCTCGCCCCCAAGGAGTTCGCCGTCCTGGAGGTGCTGATGCGGGCCGGCGGTGCCGTCGTCTCCGCCGAGCAGCTGCTGGAGAAGGCCTGGGACGAGCACACCGACCCGTTCACCAACGTCGTGCGCGTCACCGTGATGACGCTGCGCCGCAAGCTCGGCGACCCGCCGGTGATCGTCACCGTGCCGGGCTCCGGCTACCGGATCTGACCGGATCCGGCCGGACCGCCCGGCCGGATCCCACCGGACCGCTCCGGACCACCGGGCCGGCCCGCACCGGATCCACCGGACCCGGACGCCGGCCCGGTGGGACCCATCCATCCCGCGCCCGCCCCGGCGGACGCCCCGAGAGGACCATCATGACCACCCCGCCCCCGGCCGGCGGGCCCTCCGGCGCGCCCGCCGGCGGCCCGCGCGCCGTCCCGCCCAAGCCACCGCACCCCCCGCGCGCGATCCGGCCGCACTACGTGCCCGGCGACGGCATGCTCGCCTGGCTGCCCTTCCGGCCGACCATCCGGATGCGGCTCACCCTGCTCTACGGCGGCATGTTCCTGATGGCCGGCGTCGTCCTGCTGCTGCTGATGTACGTGTTCTTCCAGGACGCGGTGCAGAACCTGGCGCCCCGCAAGTTCGACTTCGGCGACATCCGGGTCAGGGTCGGCGGCGTCTCGATGGACAGCACGCAGTTCAACCAGGAGCAGGCCAGCGACTACCTGATGCGCTCCAACTCGGCGCTCAACACCCTGCTGCGCAAGTCGCTCACGATGCTGGTCTGCCTCGCCGTGATCGCCTTCGCGGCCGGCTACGCCCTGGCCGGCCGGGTGCTGCGCCCGCTCGGCCGGATCACCCGCACCGCCCGCGACGTCGCCTCCTCCGACCTGCACCGGCGGATCGAGCTGGACGGGCCGGACGACGAGCTCAAAGAGCTCGCCGACACCTTCGACGACATGCTGGACCGGCTGGACCGGTCCTTCGACTCGCAACGGCGCTTCGTCGCCAACGCCTCGCACGAGCTGCGCACCCCGCTGGCGATCAACCGCACCCTGCTGGAGGTCCAGCTCTCCGACCCGGCGGCCTCGCCCGACCTCCAGCAGCTCGGCAAGACCCTGCTGGCCACCAACGAGCGCAGCGAACAGCTCGTGGAGGGCCTGCTGCTGCTCGCCCGCAGCGAGAACGAGCTGACCGAGCGGCGCCCGGTGGAGATCTCCGAGGTGGCCACTCGCGCCCTGGAGCAGACCAGGGCCGAGGCGGAGCGGCGCGAGGTCGAACTGCGCGCCAAGCTCGATCCCGCCGTGGTCGGGGGCAACGGGGTGCTGCTGGAGCGGCTCGCGCTCAACCTGCTGCAGAACGCCGTCCGGTACAACACCCCGGGCGGCTGGGTCGAGCTGTCCACCGCGGAGGTGCCCGGCGGCGGCGAACTGGTGGTGTCCAACACCGGCCCGGTGGTGCCCGGCTACGAGCTGGAGCACATCTTCGAGCCGTTCCGGCGGATCAAGGGCGCCGACCGCACCCGCAGCGACAAGGGCGTCGGGCTCGGACTGTCGATCGTCCGCTCGGTGGTGCGCGCCCACGGAGGCGCCATCGAGGCCACTCCGCGCGCCGGTGGCGGGCTCACCATGCGGGTGCGCATCCCGAACCCCTGACCCGCCCCACCAGGCCCTTCCCGGGCCCCTCGGGCCGCCCGCCCCGCCGTGCTCCGTGAACGACCGTTCACCGCCGCCCCCGTCAGGCCGTCAAGACGACATAAGGCCTGGCGGGGGCGGCTTGTCTTTTCCGCCCCGAGCAACTTACGGTGTCGTAACCTACGGAACCGTAAGTGCGTCTGAAGACGTGCCCGCCCAACGCGCCCGTCCCAGCGCGTGCCGTCCCCCAGGAGCAAGACCGTGACCATCGCCCCCGTGCAGAGCAGCCCCTCGCTCGGATCGAGCGCCTGGACCGACGCGCGCCTGATCCTGGCCCTCGAAGAGGTCGTGGAGAAGGAGCTCAACCGCCACCTCGCGGTGGCCAAGGAGTGGATGCCGCACGAGTTCGTGCCCTGGAGCCAGGGTCGCGACTTCGACGGCGTGCTCGGTGGCGAGGCCTGGAACGTCGGGCAGTCCCAGGTGACCCCGCTCGGCCGGGTGTCGCTGGTGGTCAACCTGCTGACCGAGGACAACCTCCCCAGCTACCACCACGAGATCGCCACCATGTTCGGCCGCGAGGGCGCCTGGGGCACCTGGGTGCACCGCTGGACCGCCGAGGAGGGCCGCCACGGCATAGCCATCCGCGACTTCCTGCTCGCCACCCGGGCCGTGGACCCGGTGGAGCTGGAGCGGGCCCGGATGAGCCACATGTCGGAGGGCTTCGAGTCCGACAACGCGCACAGCATGCTGCACTCGGTCGCCTACGTGGCCTTCCAGGAGCTCGCCACCCGCATCTCGCACCGCAACACCGGCAAGTTCGCCGGCGACCCGCTCTGCGACCAGCTGCTGGCGAAGATCGCCAACGACGAGAACCTGCACATGGTCTTCTACCGGAACCTGCTGAAGGCCGCCCTCGAGATCGCCCCCGACCAGGCGATGCGCGCCATCGCCGACGTGGTCACCGACTTCCGGATGCCCGGCCACGGCATCCCCGGCTTCGAGCGGGCCGCCGCGCAGATCGCCATCGGCGGGGTCTACAACCTGCGCATCCACCACGACGACGTGCTGCAGCCGGTGCTGCGCCACCTGCGCGTGATGGAGATCGGCGGCCTCGGCCCCGAGGGCCTCCTGGCCCAGAACGAGCTCGGGGTCTTCCTGGACGGCCTGGACGAGCAGGCGCGCAAGTTCGAGGAGCGCCAGGCCGCGCAGCTGGCCCGCCGGGCCGCCCGTCTGGGCGCCTAGAACCCCCCGCGGCCGTCCCGCGGCCGTCGCCGGCGGAGCCCCGCGGCGCTCGACAGGGCGCTTAGCGGGGCTGTCGACCTGGGTGGATTTCCCGTGGTTTGCCCCGGAAGATTCTGAACGTGACCAAGGTCACACCGTGTCGCTCCGCGACTTCGGGTGAACTCGGAGAGTGATCACTTGTGCGGTGGTGTCGGTTGCGTTCCGTGATTAGATTTCCTGGGGCCGTTCGGGTGAAGGGTTGACCGGCGCCCCAGGTGGGCAAGGGATTCGGCGAGAGACCTCATGGCCTGCGCTTACTGTGCGTATCCGTCCTGCCGGGTCCCGAAAGGGGTGGCGATGCCCCAGCGTGAGGCCCGCCACGTGCCGGTGGATCACCCCAACGGACCCCTGGCTGAGTGTCGATTGAGTAACAGGGCTTGAAGTAAGGCAAAATCTCCGCCTCGGGTCGGGCACAAGACCGGCCCCCCATGCGTTACGTGCGCTGGAGATACCGCACACACCGCACAACCCGGAGGGGGAGAGCGAAAAATGGCAACGGACTACGACACCCCACGCAAGACCGACGACGAGCTCAACGAGGACAGCATCGAGGAGCTCAAGGCTCGTCGTAACGACAAGGGCGGCGGCTCCGTCGACGTCGACGAGTTCGACGCGGCGGAGGGCATGGAGCTCCCCGGCGCCGACCTCTCGAACGAGGAGCTCGCGGTTCGGGTGCTGCCGAAGCAGGCCGATGAGTTCACCTGCATGAGCTGCTTCCTGGTCCACCACCGCAGCCAGCTGTACAGCGAGAAGAACGGCAACCCGATCTGCCGGGACTGCGGCGCCTGAGCACCGCGGCGGACAGGGCCCGGTGCCCGCGGCCACCGCGGGACCGGCACAGCGCCCCTTCCGGCCCCGGGCAGCGGGGCCGGACGGCAGGTCCGGACGCCGTCCTGAGGGACGGCTCCGGGAGGACCCGGTCGGCCAGGTGCACGACGGTCGGCACGAAGTCGTAGGGACGGTCCCGCAGCAGCGGAACCGTCCCTCTCCGTTTTCCGGACTGGGGGTCGCGCGCTCGCCGCGCGCGCCCCGGACTTACGTGCGGGCGCCCCGTCGGGCGTCCTCCAGGGCCTCGGACAGCTTCATCGGCGATCGGGTCGACAGGTAGAGGTACGGCGTCGGGTCCGCCGGGTCGGTCACCTCCACCCGCAGCGCCGTCGGGACGTAGCTGCGCAGCAGCATGAAGGCGCGCGGGTCGGACTTCGGCCCGCGCCAGGCCACCGCCTCGGCGGGGCTCAGCGGGTGCGCGGCGCCGAGGGCGTCCACCGGGATCCGGGCCTGCCCGGCCACCAGGGAGCCCTGCACCACGCGGATCCGGGCCGAGCCGTAGCTGCTGATGGCGACCGCGCCGGCGGCGATGCCCACCACCAGTCCGGCCAGCGCGGCAGGGCCGCTGACCCGGATCAGGATCAGCGCGAGCGTGAAACCGACTGCGACCGGAAGCAGCCACCAGGAGCGCGGCACCGTGAGGCGTTCGTCGTACATGCCCCCATTGTGGGCGCCCTGACGCCGGGGCCGGGACGCCACCCCCACCGGCCGCGTCCCTACCGCTGGGTAGGGTGGGGCCCCGTGACCGGTGCGACCACCCCCACCACCCCCACCGACCGGCCGGAGCCCGAGATGACACCGACCCCGACCACGCCGCCGCCGGACGCGGTGCTGCCGCCGCGCGCCCCCGAGGCACCCGCCCCCGGCACCCGGCTCGGCTCCCACTACGAGCACTGCTTCGGGTGCGGCCCGCAGCACCCCGGCGGGCTGCGGATCGACGCGGTCGCCGGCGAGGGCCTCGACGTCACCGCCGAGTTCGCCGTCCGCGACGTCCACCAGGGAGGCCCGGGCCTGGCCCACGGCGGCGTGCTGACGACGGCCATGGACGAAACCCTCGGCACGCTGAACTGGCTGCTGCACGCCCCCGCCGTCACCGGCCGGCTGGAGACCGACTTCCTCTGCCCGGTGCCCGTCGACTCCGTCCTGCACCTGCGCGCCTGGATCACCGGCGTGCACGGCCGCAAGATCTACAGCGCCGCGGAGGCGCGGATCGGCGGCCCCGCCGGACCGGTCGCGGTGCGGGCGCAGGCGCTCTTCATCCAGGTGAAGCTGGAACACTTCACCACGCACGGTCGTCCCGAGGACATCGAGAAGGTCCTCGACGACCCGGACCTGATGAAGCGCGCACGAGCCTTTGAGGTGAACCCTTGAGCGACACTCCCCGCCCGCCGCTGGACGTCCTGATCAGGCGCGTCGACCCCGAGCTGCCGCTGCCCGCCTACGCGCAGCCCGGCGACGCCGGTGCCGACCTGCGCACCACCGTCGACGCCGAGCTCGCGCCCGGCGAGCGGGCCGTCCTGCCCACCGGTGTCGCCATCGCGCTGCCGGACGGCTACGCGGCGTTCGTCCACCCCCGTTCCGGGCTGGCAGCTCGTTGCGGAGTTGCCCTCGTGAACGCCCCGGGGACGGTCGATGCCGGGTACCGTGGAGAGATCAAGGTGATCGTCGTCAATCTGGACCCGCGCGAGGGGGTCAGCTTCCGCCGAGGGGACCGGATCGCCCAGCTGGTCATCCAGCAGGTCGAGAAGGCCCGCTTCCACGAGGTGGCCGAGCTGCCTGGGTCGGCACGTGCCGAGGGCGGGTTCGGGTCGACCGGCGGCCATGCCGCGGTCTAGCATGCCCGCGGCCTCGCAGGAAGCCGAGCAGGTATTCGCATCGGTCTTGGACCGGGAAGGACAGTGACCGTGTTCCGTCGTCGCCAGAAGAGCGAGGACGCTGTCGAGCAGCTCGCCGACGACGCCATCAGCGCCGACGAGACGGCCGATGACGTCGAAGGTTCCGCCGAGAGCGAGAACGTGACCGAGCTGGACCCGGCCGACAGGGTCGGTCTCCCGCCGGCCCCGCGCCCGGACGGTCCGTGGGACCACTCCGAGCTGGAGAACCCCGAGGAGGGGCGGGTGGACCTCGGGGGTCTGCTGGTCCCCGGTGTCGAGGGCATGGAGCTGCGCGTCGAGGTCGCCGGAGACGCGATCGTCGCCGCGACCCTCGTCCTCGGCAACAGCGCCATCCAGCTGCAGGCCTTCGCGGCCCCGAAGTCGGAGGGCATCTGGGGGGAGGTCCGCGAGGAGATCGCCAACGGCATCACCTCGCAGGGCGGTCTCATCGAGGAGGAGGAGGGCCCGCTCGGCTGGCACCTCCGCGCCCAGGTCCCGGTGCAGCTGCCGGACGGCACCCAGGGGGTGCAGCTGGTGCGCTTCGTCGGCTGCGACGGACCGCGCTGGTTCCTGCGCGGTGTGATCTCGGGCCAGGCCGCCGTGCAGCCCGAGATGGCCGGGATCCTGGAGCAGGTCTTCCAGCAGACGGTCGTCGTCCGCGGTGAGAGCCCGATGGCGCCCCGCGACCCGATCGTGCTGAAGCTCCCCGAGGACGCCCAGATGGTCGCCGACGGTGGCGGGGCGGCCGCCGCTGCCGGCGAGGGCGAGAACCGCTTCGGCGGCGCCGCGCTCGACCCGTTCGCCCGCGGCCCGGAGATCACCGAGGTCCGCTGACCTGGTCCGCGTCGCACCGATCGCCCCCGTCCGGAGTGCCGGGCGGGGGCGATTTGCATGTGGCGGGCCCGGCCCCGTACAGTTCCGGAGTCGCCGCGAGAGAGCGGGGACAAGCGGACAGCGAATCCGATGAAATGAAACTCCGGGAAAACGGAGCGGAAAACATCTGATAAGCTGGAAACACGAAAGAACGAAGCGCCCGGAGGGCCTGCTG